>JAFGER010000067.1 GCA_016931495.1 Chlorobiaceae bacterium
ACAACGGCGACGATTGCGATTTTTTGTTGCCGGGGCAACTAAACGGCAATGTAAGAGCTGAATGTGCCTGTCAGGATATTCAACCCTTCCCCCCCACCACCTCACCCGTAAATCCGCGATGATTCCGGGCCCCAGCTATGAACCGGATATAGCTCTGGAGCCTGGCCGTCGATTGAATCTTTGAGGCTGTCGATGATGCTCCACGAGTGTTCGACGCTGTCTTTGCGGATGAAGTTCATCTGGTTGCCTTCGATGGCGTCAAGCAGGAGTCGGTGGTACGGCGTGAGACCCTCGCCCTGGAAGGTGCCTCGGTAGTCGAACTTCATGAACACCGGATCGGTAATCATCTGCTCGCCGGGGCGTTTGGCGCCGAAGCGGATGGCGACCGTCTCGTCGGGCTGGATGCCGAGCACCACCTGGTTCGGCGTGCTGCACGCCGCGCCGAGTGCGCCGTAGTAGTTCTGCGGCGGGCAGCGGAAGGTGATGACGATTTCGGTCACACTTTTGGCAAGGTTCTTGCCCGCCTTCATGTAGAACGGAACACCCGACCAGCGCCAGTTATCCACGTGGAACTTCACGGCGGCAAAGGTTTCGACCTTCGAATCCGGCGCGACGCCTTTCTCGCCGAGATACCCCTCGTACTGGCCGAGCACCACCGACTCACGCACCGTGTCGGGCGTGAAACGGCGCACCGCGCGCAGCACTTTGGCCTTTTCGTCGCGGATGGCGTCGGCATCGATATCGACCGGCGGTTCCATGGCGATGGCCGCGAGCAGTTGCAGGCCGTGGTTCTGGATGATGTCGCGCAAGAGGCCCGCCTCTTCGTAGTAGCCGCCGCGCCCGCGAATGCCGAAATCCTCAGCGATGGTGATCATCACCTGCGCGATGTACTGCCGGTTCCAGAGCGGCTCGAAAATGCCGTTGGAGAAGCGGAACACCATGATGTTCTGCACCGGCTCCTTGCCGAGGTAATGGTCAATGCGATAGACCTGGCTTTCCTCGAACACCTCGTCGATGACCCGGTTCAGCTCAAGGGCGCTTTCGAGGTCGTGGCCGTAGGGCTTTTCGGCGATGATCTTCCTCCATCCGGCGCACGGCAGCTCCCGTCCGCCCAGCCCGACCTGGCCGAGATTGCGCACCACGTCGGGCGCAAGGCTTGGAGATATCGACAGATAGAACATCAGGTTACGGCAGGTTCGCCCGTTTTCCTCGTCGCGCATGATCTCCTCGCGCAACGCTTCGTAACCTGCCTGATCGTGAAGATCGACCCGGACGTAAAAGAGGCGGCGGCAAAAAGTGTCGAGCCGCGCGGCGTCACCGGCGGCTTCGGGCGAGTGCTCCAGCAGCCGCTCACGGACGCTCCGGCGGAACTCGTCGTGGCTCAGCTCCTGCCGCCCGACACCGATCAGCCGGAACGATTCGGGCATGTGCCCCCAGCGGGCAAGCTGGAAGATCGACGGAAAAAGCTTGCGAGACGCCAGGTCGCTGCTCGCGCCGAAGATGATGATGGTGAAGTTGTCGAGAGTGCCGCTCATGCCTTCTCCTCCCCGGTTTCCGGTTTTTGAAACGCATGGCCGCCGAAGCCGTGGCGCAGCGCTGCGACCACCTTGTTCGAGAAGCTCTCGCTGCTTTGGGACCTGAAGCGCTCGAAAAGCGCTCCGGTGATGATCGGCGCTGAGACGCCAAGTTCGACGGCCGCCTCGACCGTCCAGCGCCCCTCGCCAGAATCGGCCACCTTTCCGCCAAGCCAGCCGAGCTGCCCGTCCCTGGCGAACGCCTTTTCGGCAAGTTCCATAAGCCAGCCGCGAATCACCGAGCCGTTCGACCAGACCCGCGCCACCGTCTCGTTGTCGAGGTCGTAGCCGCTGGCGCGAAGCAGGTCGAACCCTTCGCCGATGGCCTGCATCATGCCGTACTCGATGCCATTGTGCACCATCTTGACGAAGTGGCCCGCGCCCGACGCGCCCATATAGCCATAGCCGTTCCCGACGCAGAGGTCACGCAAGAGCGGCTCGACGAGGTCGTAGGCCTCGCGCTCGCCTCCGGCCATCATGCAGGCGCCGTGGCGCGCGCCCTCCAGCCCGCCGCTGGTGCCGATGTCGAGCATCCGGATGCCCTGCTCGCGCAGCTTTTCCGCGCGGGCGACGGTATCGGTGTAACGCGAGTTGCCGCCGTCGATGACGATGTCGCCCGTATCGAGGAACGGCACAAGACCGTCGAGCACCGCATCGACCGCCTTGCCCGCCGGAACCATCAGCCAGATCACTCGCGGCTTCGGCAGCTCACCGGCAACATGCTGAAGCGAACGTGCCGCCATCGCACCCTTCGCTGCAATCGCGGTGACGGCCTCCGCCGAAAGATCGAACGCCACCACCTCGTGGCCCAGCTCCAGCAGGTGCTCGGCCATATTGAACCCCATCTTGCCAAGACCGACAAACCCTATCTTCATAAAAAATCTCCTTTTTGGCAGTTAGTACCCCCTCCCGCCGCTATTGGTTCCGGATTCAGGACAACAACCGGCTGGGATGCCCGATGTCACAAAGCGGTAACCAGCCTCATCCCTTACGGGGCGACTGGTCGTGCGCCCCTGCAAATCCCCGTTTCCGCGGTGTCCGATTTCGATTTTGCGAAAAAATACGCATCAATCATTTGCATCTGACAAAGCGATTCCCCAGATTCCGGAAACCAACGATGCAGCAATGGGCAGAGAGATAGAAAAAACCGAGTTCAGCGAAGAGGATTTTCAGCGGTTCCGCCAGAACCTGAGGAAGGAGACGAAGGTGCTGATGGAGTGGTTCTCGACCTCCGGATTCGAGAGCGAGGGGCTCCGGTGCGGCCTTGAACTCGAAGCGTGGCTCGTTGACGAATCGTTCGCTCCGGCGGCCAGGAACGAGGAGTTTCTCCAGCGGGTGAACAACCCGCTCGTGGTGGCCGAACTGTCGAAATACAATTTCGAGCTGAACGTCGAACCGCATCCGCTGGATCGCAACTTCTGCTCGTTCCTGTGCAACCGGCTCCGGACGCTCTGGCAAAGCTGCTCCGCCCACGCTGGCGACATGGGCTGCCACGCCCTGATGACCGGCATCCTGCCCACCCTGCAGGACCGGATGCTGACGCTCGACAACATTTCACCCTTGCAGCGCTTCCACGCGCTGAACCGCGAGATTCTGAAATCGCGCGAGCGCCAGCCGCTGCGCATCCACATCGAAGGCGCGAGCGACCGGCTCGACCTGGTGCATCACGACGTGATGGCCGAAGCCGCGACCACTTCGCTGCAGATCCACTTTCAGGTGCCGTTCAGCAAGGCGGCGGCATTTTACAACGTGGCTCACGTGCTCTCCGCGCCGATGGCCGCGCTTTCGGCCAACTCGCCGTTCCTGTTCGGCCGGGAGCTGTGGCACGAAACCCGCATTCCGCTTTTCGAACAGGCGGTGAACACCCCCTCGTTCGTTGACCGGGAGGGGCGTCCGGTTTCGCGCGTCACCTTCGGCCACGGTTACGTGCGCAACTCCCTGATGGAGGTCTTTCTCGAAAATCTCGACGGCTACCCCCCGCTGCTGCCGGTCTGCTTCGGCGAAGGCTCCGCCATGCTGGAACACCTGCGGCTGCACAACGGAACCATCTGGCGCTGGAACCGCCCGCTGATCGGGTTCGGCGAAAGCGGAAAACCGCACCTGCGCATCGAGCACCGCGTGCCCGCCGCAGGGCCGTCGATTCCCGACATGGTGGCCAACATCCTCTTTTTCTACGGGGCGATGCTCCACCTGCAACCCGAAGTTCCGCAAACGGAGATCAGCTTCGAAGAGGCCCGCGCCAATTTCTACGAAGCCGCTCGCATGGGACTCGACGCCACGCTCACCTGGACCGGCGGCAAACGCCTGCCCGTCAGGGACATTCTGCTTCAGCACCTCATCCCCGGCGCCATTCTGGCCCTTTCCGAGCTGGGCATCGACAGCCGCGAAATGCGCTACTACCTGGTCGATATTCTGGCGCAGCGGGTCGCCAGCGGCCAGAACGGCGCGGCCTGGCAGAAGGCCTTCGTCGCGCGTTACGGCCCCGATTTCCACGCCATGACGCAGGCCTGTCTTGAAAACCAGAACAGCAACCTTCCCGTGCACCAATGGAGCCTGTAAGCACGCACCAGCCGACGCCTGAACTTCATCTTTTCGACCGCCTGCCCGACGGGCTGGCCACCGTGCCGGTCGAGCAGCTCGGCTCGATTCTGCCAGGCCCGTCGCTCGTCCGGATTGCCGGCCAGCCGGGGCCGCCGCTCTTCATTTCGGTGCTCCTGCACGGCAACGAAACCACCGGATTCCTGGCCATGCAGCGCATCATCTCGGCGTACGGAGCGCCGCAGAAGCTGCTGCCACGCCCGGTGCTGCTCTTCGTGGGCAACGTGGCCGCGGCGGAAAAGGGATTGCGCAAGCTCGACAGTCAGGCGGACTACAACCGGATCTGGCAGGGCGACCATCACCCCGAGCACCTGCTGGCCGAACGGGTGCTCGAAGAAGCGCGAAAGGCCGCGCCGCTCTGCGGCATCGACCTGCACAACAACACCGGCAAAAATCCACACTACGGCTGCGTCAACCGGCTCGACCGCGCCTCGCTGAGCCTGGCGCGGCGCTTCAGCAGAATCATCGTCTGGTTCACCGAACCGCACGAGGTGCTCGCGGTTGCCATGTCGGAAATCTGCCCGACCGTCACGCTCGAATGCGGCGTTTCGGGCGACCTGACCGGCACGAGCCACGTGGAAAACTACCTTCGCCACTGCCTCGAACTGCCGGAAGAGACCCTCTTCACCCCGCCTCCGAACCACCTGAACGACCTCTACCACACCACGGCGCGGCTCATCGTGCCCGAAGGCCGCGAAGTCGGATTCGGCCGGTGCGCTGGCAGCGCCGATCTTTGCCTCCGCGAGGATCTCGAGTCGCTCAATTTCGAGCCGGTGCCCGCCGGAACGGAGCTGGGCCGCTACGCCGGAGCCGCGCCCGCACTCCGGGTGATCGACAACCTGAGCCGCGACGTCACCGGACGCTACCTCTCGTTCACGGAAAACCGCATCGTCACCACCGTCCCCTTCATCCCCTCGATGTTCACGCTCGACACAAAAATCATCAGGCAGGACTGCCTGGGCTACGTGATGGAGAATTATCGTGGGAAAGATGAAATTTCGAGCGAATCGGAAGGATAGAACAGATCGAACGGATCGAGAAACGCTTTGTGTTGTAGGGGCAGCCCTTGCGGCTGCCCTTTCCTACTTTAACCGGCCTTTTGGTTGGCACTACTTCACCCAAGGCAGCCGCAAGGGCTGCCCCTACGGAAGAAAACTAGATGTAGATTTTCCCTCCTGAAAATTCACCCCAAAGCCTTCGCGGCGATCATCCTCTTGTAGCGGTCAATCAAGGCACCGTTGACCGCCGCCCACGATTTGTCTTCGGCGAAGGCGAGGCCGCGTTCTCGCATATTACGGAACAGCTCGCCATCCTGCATGAGCTTCGTGCAGGCGTCGTAGAATTCATCGATGTCGCCCGCTCTGGCCACCATGCCGCCGCCGGAGCGCCTGACCAGCTCCATGCAGCCGCCGATGTCCGACACCACGGAGGGCAGGCCTGACGCAAGCGCTTCGAGCACGACGTTGCAAAAGGCTTCGGTGGTCGAGGGGAACAGGAACAGGTCGCCGCTCGCGTAGGCTTCGGGCAGCGCCGTGCCGGTGAGGTAACCGGTGAAGACCGCCTCGGGCATCCGCGCGCGCATCTCTGCCTCCTCCGGCCCGGAGCCGATCATGACGAACCGCACCGTCTGGCCCAGCCCGTCATCGGCGAAGCGCTGGTAAAGATTCATCACCACCTCGATGTCCTTGTACAGCACGAAGCGCCCGGCGTAGATGATGACCGTGCGCCCCTCGGCATCCCACTGGCGGCGCAGCGCATCGGAGCGGCGCGACGGGTCGAACAGCTCCTTGTCGATACCTCGTGACCACAGCTCAACCCGTTCGATTCCCTTGCCCGTCAGCCGCTGGCGCACACTTTCGTTCGGCGCGAGCGTCACGTCACAGGCGTTGTAGAATTTGCGCAGGAACTTCCAGACCGACGGTTCGGCGAAGCCGAGACGGTAGTACGAGAGGTAGGAGGGAAAATCGGTGTGGTAGGCCGAGCCGACCGGAATGCCTTTGCTTCGGGCGTATTGCAGAAACTTCCGCCCCACGATGTCGGGCGTGGAGATGTGGATCACGTCAGGCGCGAATTCATCGAGCTGGCGTTCGACGCTGGCGTTGAAGAAGCCCAGCTTGTAGTCGGGATAGAGCGGAATCGGCACGGCAGGCACCTTGTTGACCGGCACCATGCCATCCTCGCCCGGCGTGAAATCCGGCGTCCAGACGACGACCGTGTGCCCGCTTCTGACCATCGAGGCCACGAGCTGGTAAATCGAGCGGACGGCCCCGTCCTTGTCTTTGACATAGGTTCCGGCGTATAAGGCTACCTTCATATCAACGGCGGCAAAAAACTGATAATCGTTGCTGCATCCCGTTTCCGGGCGTCCGGCAGGACGCGGTTCGCCCTGCGGCTGGCCGCGCCCTTTGCGCCTGCAGCTTGTAAAACACTGTCAAATGTACTATTTCCCGCCCAAAAAGCCGCGCCGCCGCCGTAACCGTAACGGAATGGAGTGGCCGGCCCCGGCGCTTCAGGCATCGGCGGAGATGCTCGCGATGACAGGATTGACCAGCCGCTTGTAATCCATCCACGCCATGCGGAGCAGTTCGGTATGCACGCCGGCGTTGAAGGCGATATCGACATCCTCGTCAAGCGTCTCGTCGGCATAGACCTTCATGCCGTACAGGTTGCCGAAGGGCGGCATCGCTCCGATTTCGGACTCGGGAAACAGGTCGCTGAACTCCCGCTCCTCGGCAAGCGCCACGTCGTCAGACCCGCACACCGCCCGCAGCTTGTCGAAATCGAGCTGGCGAGACGCCGGAAGCAGCGCCATGGCCATGCGTCCGTCGATGGCGACCATCACCGTCTTGACCATCTCCTTTCCCGAAACGTGGGCCGACTCGGCAATCTCCTGCGCGGTGTAGGCCGGGGAATGGCTGAAGACGAAATATTTGATGTGATGGCTGTCGAGAAACTCGCGCAATCTTCTGATAGGCATCGTCTCCTCCTTTGATTCAATGTTGAACAACTGTTGCGAACGAAACTCACGGCATCCGATGGCTCCGGAACCACGGGTATGGCGGCATCGGATCGCCTCAGCCCAATCGGGCCGGAAAGGGTGAACAACCAGGCAATCGGGTGAAAGCTTGAACCGGAAACCGCAGAACTGCCGGCCCGGCATCGATCAAGAGGAATCGTTTCATTGTACGAAAAAGAGCCGCCTGTTTCAAGCCCGCCAGCCGGCCTGAGCCTGCGCCACAGAGCCGAGGCAACGCTTTCGCGGCCTCACGAACTCTTCATCCACGCTTCGAGCAGGGGCAGCGCCTCGCGGTAGCCGGCTTCGAAAATCTCCGGAACGGAGGATATATCGACCAGATTGAAACGGGAAAGATCGGGACTGATCACCAGGTCGGCATCCTGCATCTGGATCTCCGACATGGTGCGCATGGCGCTGTAAAAGGCGTTCATGAGCAGCATTGGCAGATGCTCCGGCTTGCGGAAGGTGTGGCGTCCGAGCAGGTCGATGCAGACGATGCGTGCGGCGCCCATCTCCCTGAGCGGCGAGACGGGCACGTTCTCGGTCAGCACACCGTCCACCAGCAGCATCTCGTTGAGCCTGACCGGATTGAAAATGCCCGGAATCGACGAACTGGCCATGACCGCCGTGGCCACGCTCCCCTTGCGCATCACGACTTTTTCGCCGGTGCAGATGTCGGTGGCGACGATGGCCAGCGGAACCGGCGCCTCCTCGATGCGCTTCCGCCCGAGCTGCTTCAGTACGAGCCGCCCGAACTTGCGGTTCGACAGCAAACCATAGCTGGAAAGGGCCAGACCCGACAGATCGAACCAGTCCAGATGCATCGCAATCTCCTCGATCTCCTGCCAGCTCTTGCCGAAGGCGTGCAGCGCCGCGACGAACGAGCCGATGCTGGTGCCCGTCACGCAGTCCGCCCGGAAGCCGGTTTCAGCCATCGCCCTGAGCGCGCCGATGTGCGCCGCGCCAAGCACCGCTCCGCCTCCGAAGGCCAGTCCCGTGAGATTCGATGTGCCGCCTGTGTTGACCATGACGCTATGAAAAGAGATTGACAATCCGTTTGAGCAGCCTGAACCGGCCTGCGCTGTAAGGCGGATAGCGAAGATCGGGGTCGGGAAAACCGCTGCGGCACAGAACGCTCCGCTCCGTGGTGAAGGTATCGAACCCCGCCTTGCCGTGATAGCGCCCCATGCCGCTCATGCCCCGCCCGCCGAAGGGCAGGCCGGGAATCGAGGCCTGGAACAACAGATCGTTGCAGCAGACCGTGCCGCTCCGGGTCAGCCGCATCAGCTCCCGCTGTTCGCTGCGGTCGCGGGAGAAAAGGTACAAGGCAAGCGGCTCGGGCAGCGACGCGACCACCTCCGATGCCTCCGCAAGCGTGGCGAAAGTGCGCACCGGCAGCACCGGGCCGAACACCTCGCCGGTCATGAGATCGGAATCGGGCGGCACGTTGCGCACGATGGTGGGCTCGATAAAGCGGGACGCCTCATCCGAGCCGCCGCCCGTCACGAGCTCGCCCTCGCGCAGCAGAGCGTCGAGCCGCCGGAAGTTCCGGCTATCGACGATACGCCCGTAGTGGGCGCCCAGCCGGAAATCGGGGCCGTAGAAGTGCGTCAGCGCCTCCTTCATCAGCTCCAGCAGCCGCTCCTCGACAGCCTGATGGACAAGCAGGTAATCGGGCGAAACGCAGGTCTGGCCCGCGTTGAGAAACTTCGCCCACGCAATCCGCCGGGCTGCCACGCGCAGATCGGCCTGTTGCGTGACGATGCAGGGGCACTTGCCGCCCAGTTCGAGCGTCACCGGCGTGAGGTGACGCGCCGCGGCCCGCATCACCTCCTGGCCCGTCCGGCGGCTGCCGGTAAAAAAGATATGGTCGAACCGGTGCTCCAGCAAGCGGGCGGCAACCCCCGCGTCCCCCTCCACCACCGTGACCGCCTTCGGATCGACGTAGCCAGGCAGCTCCGAGGCCAGCAGCGCCGAGGTGGCCGGAGCCATTTCCGAAGGCTTCAGCACCGCGCAGTTCCCGCCAGCGAGCGCCCCGACGAGCGGCGCGAGGCAGAGCTGCAAGGGGTAGTTCCACGCGCCGATGATGAGCACGGCGCCCAGCGGCTCCCGCTGGACGAACGCGCGCGCGGGCTGGTAGTGCAGCGGCGCGCCGACCCGCGCCGGGCGCATCCAGCGCCCGAGATGGCGCAAGGCGTGGCGGATTTCCGTCCGGAGGTAGCCTGTTTCGGTCAGCCATGTTTCAGCCACAGGCTTGCCCAGATCGGCATGAACCGCTTCGGCGATGGCCTCCTCGCGCTCACGCAGCAACGCATCCAGCCCCCGAAGCTGCGCCCGCCGCCACGCTGCGGATCGCGTCGCGCCGCTCCCGAAATAGCGTTGCAGTCCGGCGTGGGTTGTTGCGTCGAAGGATTCAGACATGAGTCCGGTTGGTTTATGAGCGCCCCTTCTCATCGAAACCGCTCTCGGCATCGGCATCGATGGCGATCACGATCTGGATTCCGGCAAATCTGCTGTGTCTTAAAGGTAGAAATATTCTCCATAATTGATCCCCGGTTTTGCCAGTCAGCCTTCCCGGAAGTAACTTCAGCTCCGGATTGCAACCATCACAACCCATTAACCTCAATCACCCCCATGGAATGGATTTCCAGCCCTGAAGCGTGGGTCGCGCTCCTGACGCTGACCACGCTTGAGATTGTTCTCGGCATCGACAACATCATCTTCATCACCATCATCGTCGGACGGCTGCCCGCCGAACAGCGCAACTCCGGGCGCGTGCTCGGCCTCGGGCTGGCGATGCTCACCCGCATCGCGCTCCTCTTGTCGATCACCTGGGTGATGCGGCTGACCACGGAGCTTTTCACGGTGCTCGGCCACGGCGTGACCGGCCGCGACCTCATCCTCATCGGCGGCGGCCTGTTCCTGCTGGCCAAAAGCACCCACGAGATTCACCACAGCCTCGAAGGCGGTGAAGAAAGCCACAAGGAGCGCTCGGCTTCGGGCTTCATCATGACGCTCATCCAGATCGCCGTCATCGACATCATCTTTTCGCTCGACTCGGTCATCACGGCCATCGGTCTGGCCGAAGACATCCAGGTCATGATTATTGCCATCATGATTGCGGTCGTCATCATGATGCTCGCCGCAAAATCGATCAGCGAGTTCGTCGAACGCCATCCGACCGTCAAGATGCTGGCCCTGAGCTTTTTGATCCTCGTCGGCGCAACGCTGGTGGCCGAAGGGGCCGGATTCGAGTTCCCGAAAGGTTACATCTACTTCGCCATGGCCTTCTCGGTCACCGTGGAGATGCTCAACATCCGCCTGCGCGGCAAGATGAGCAAACCCGTTCAGCTCTACAAAACCATCGAGGAGGAAGAGCCGGCCTGAGAGAGGCCGATGGGAACCATTACGGAACGGCTGCAAGTTCTAAAAAAACAGCCGAACCCTGAACCCGCTTTCAGAAAGGCGTCCTTCCGATTCCGGCGGAAGGACGCCTCAGGGCAATTGCCTCTTGCCGTCCGGAAAAAGGAGCACCAGCCATGCCCGTTCCAGAAAAACTCCGTCCCGAGCAACTCTTCAACCGATGCGATCCCGCCGGATTTGCCTTCAGCACCACCGCCGACCTCGAAGGCCAGGCTGAAATCGCAGGCCAGCAGCGGGCGCTCCAGGCCATAAGACTCGGCATGGGCATCCGGCGCGACGGCTTCAACCTCTTTGCGCTCGGCCCGCCGGGTACCGGCAAGGAGAGCACCGTGCTGCATTTTCTCAACGCCACCGCCCCCAAAGAAGCGCGTCCCGATGACTGGTGCTACGTCTATAATTTTGACAAGCCGCGCAACCCGAAAGCGCTCCGGCTGCCGCCCGGCAAGGCCTGCCGACTGAGCGACGAAATGGATCACCTCGTCGAAACGCTCTTCAGCGTCATGCCGGCTGCCTTCAGTAGCGAGGAGTACCAGTCGCGGGAAAAAGAGATCAGCGAGTCGTACCACGAAAAGCAGGGCAGCGCCATCGAGCTGCTCGAACAAGACGCCAAGGAGCACGAAATCACCCTCATCCGCACTCCCGGCGGATTTGCTTTCGCGCCGGTGCGCAAAGGAAAGGTGATCGATTCCGACGAATACATGCGCCTGAAGCCGGAAGAGCGAGTAAAGATCGAGCAGGAGATCGGCCGACTGCGCGACAGCCTGCAATCGATCATGTCGCAGATTCCCAAATGGCAGCGCGAAACCGCCGACAGGATCAAGGAGCTGAACCGGGAGGTTTCAGCCTTTGCCCTGAAGCCGCTCATGGAGGAGATCCGGGCAAAATTCCGGGAGATCGAAGCCGTTCTGCACTATCTCGACGCCGTCGAAAACGACATGATCGAAAACTTCGTGCAGTTCCTCGAAAAGGAGTCGTCCGACGAGGAGCCGCCCGGTTCACTGCAACTCTTCAGAACCGCCGGGCGCAAGCGTTCCACCAACCGCTACCGGGTCAACGTCATGATCGACAACGGCCAGCTCGACGGCGCGCCGGTGATTCTCGAAGACAAACCCGCCACGCAGAACCTCGTGGGCGACATCGAGCACGCCGCGCAGCTCGGCACGCTGGTGACCGACTTCACCCTCATCAAGCCGGGCGCGCTGCACCGCTCGAACGGCGGCTACCTGATCCTCGACGCTCGCCGGATCCTGCTCGAACCTTTCGCCTGGGAGGCGCTCAAGAAAGCGCTCCGCACCCGCCAGATCCGCATCGAATCGCTCGCGCAGCTCTACAGCCTGGTGAGCACCATCTCGCTCGAACCGGAGCCCATTCCGCTCGACCTCAAGGTGGTGCTGCTCGGCGAGAGGCGGCTCTACTACCTCCTGAGCACCTACGATCCCGACTTCAACGAGCTGTTCAAGATCGCCGCCGATTTCGAGAACGACATGGAGCGCAACGCGGAAACGCACCTGGCCTACGCGCGCCTGGTCGGCTCGATTGCCGCGCGCGACAAGCTCCTGCCCTTCGAGCGCGGCGCTGTGGCGCGGATCATCGAGCACGGTTCGCGCATGGCGGGCGACGCCACCCGGCTGACCTCGAACCTCCAGGCGATTCGCGACCTCGCCCACGAGGCCGAGTACCACGCCACGCAAAGCGGACGCCAGCAGGTGAGCGCCGACAACGTGGAGGCGATGCTCGAAGCGCAGCGCTACCGCGCCTCGCGGATTCAGGAGCGCCTGCGGGATTCGATGATGCAGGGATCGATCCTCATCGACACCAGCTCGGAGCAAATCGGCCAGATCAACGGCCTCTCGGTCTATTCGCTGGGCGAAGAGAGCTTCGGCAGCCCGAGCCGCATCACGGCGCGGGTGCGCCTCGGCAAGGGCGAGGTGATCGACATCGAGCGCGAGGTGGAGATGGGCGGGCCGATCCACTCGAAAGGGGTGATGATTCTGTCGGGCTTTCTCGGCTCGCGCTACGCCGCCGAGCAGCCGCTTTCGCTCTCCGCGACGCTGGTCTTCGAGCAATCCTACGGCGGCGTCGAAGGCGACAGCGCCTCCTCCGCCGAACTCTACGCGCTGCTCTCGGCAATTTCGGGGATTCCGATCCGGCAGTGCCTCGCCGTCACCGGCTCGGTCAACCAGCACGGCCAGGTGCAGGCCATCGGCGGGGTGAATGAAAAAATCGAAGGATTTTTCGATCTTTGCAACAAGCGCGGCCTCGACGGACGCCACGGCGTCCTGATTCCGGCCTCGAACGTCCGGAACCTGATGCTGCGAAAGGATATTGTCGAGGCGGTCCAAGCGGGTCAGTTCTCGATCTGGCCCGTCACGCACATCGACGAAGGCATCGAGATTCTGACCGGCGTTCCGGCGGGCGAAGCCGACCAGACCGGCGCATGGCCGGCGGGCACGGTGAACGCAAAGGTTTTCGAGCGGCTCAGGGCGATGGCTGAAAAGCAGAAGTCGTTCAACGGAGATGCGGACGACGAAACGGAAAAATGAGGGCAGCTCTAAAAAGTGTCATGAGCGGCCCGAGTGCAAGGCGGCTGGAGCACAGAAACCGGAGCGTACACGGAGTACGTGAGGATTTCGAGCACCACCCAACGCAGCAATAGCGACGCGCAATAAGTTTTTAGAGGTGCCCATGATTTGATCCTGATTTGCTGGAAAAAGCGGATCAAGGCAGAAAACGACTCATGCTCTCCTGTCATTCCGAGTCCGGCGCAGTCGGGCGAAGAATCCGGAAAAGTCTCGTAATGTACAATACATTATCAAGTTACCGCTTAACCTGGAAAACCGGATTCTTCACTTCGTTCAGCATGACAAAGAGACCGAATCCTGATAATTAACCTTTTGAGACAGCCTCAACCGTTTTTTCGAGACGCACCGAGACAAAATCAACAATGAAAAACCGCATCATCCACACAATCGCCGTCGCCATCGACTGCTCGCCGCACAGCAAGGCATCGCTCGAAGCCGCCGCAGAAATGGCCGCGCGGCTCAAGGCGGAGCTGATCGGCATCTTCGTCGAAGACATCAACCTCCTTCGCGTGGCGGGCCTGCCCTTTGCCGAGGAGATCCGCCTCTATAGCCCGACCACCGCAAAGCTCGACACCGCTCAGCTCGAACGCCTGCTCAGGCTCCAGGCGGAGCAGGCGCGGGAGCTGTTGCAGCACACCGCCCAGGCCCGCACGCTCCACCACACCTTCCGCGTGCTGCGGGGCATGGTCTCCGAACAGCTCATGCTGGCCGCGCCCGAAGCAGACATGCTCGTGCTCGGGCGCAGCGGACGCTCGCCGTCGTGCCGCAAGAGCCTCGGTTCGACGGCCCGCACCGCGCTCAGCGAAGGCAAGATGAACGTGATGCTGATGCGCCCCGGAGTCACCGCCGCCGAAGGGCCGCTGCTGGTGCTCTACGACGGCTCGGAAGCCTCGAAACGCGCCCTCGGCACCGCGCTTGCAATCGCCGGGCCGGCAAGCACGCTGAACCTGCTCGTCACCAACCCCGCGCCGGATGCCATCGAACGCTGCCGGCAGGAAACAGAGGCGATCATGAGCGGCAGAACAATCGAAACCGGATACTACCACCTCCCCTTCACCGAAGGCAAGCAGCTCGCCAGCTTCATAAAAATGATCGACTCCGGCCTGCTCGTCATCGGCAAAGGCATGAACCTGCCGGACGCAACCGTGCAGGAGCTGATCGACAACATCGACTACCCCGTGCTGGTGGTGAGGTAACCCTCCCGGGAGCGCCAAGCTCCAGTTTGGCAACAAGAACAGAAAGGACTTCAGAAAGGGAAAGGGCAAGAGCGTAAAGAAGGGATTGCCATGGCAAAACCGTTTTCAACCTGTCACAGCACCCCGCTCTCGCCGATGCCGTCGAGCATGAACTGCACGGCGAGCGCCGCGAGCAGCAGACCAGCCATGCGGCTGACGACGTGCAGGCCGGTCACGCCGAGCACACGCTGCACGCCCGAGGCCGCCATGAAAAGCAGCAGGGTCAGGCCAAGCACGGCCATCATGCCGGCAATGACCGCAGCCTGTTCGAGCGGATGGCCCTTCGCGCCAGCCATGAGCAGCACCGCCGCGCCTGTCGATGCCGGGCCGGCAATGAGCGGCATGGCGAGCGGGAACACGGCGATATCTTTCTTCTGCATCGCCTCCATCGTCTCCTCCTCGGAGGAACGCCGCTCGCCGCCGTTCTTTCCAAACACCATCGAAACCGCCAGCACCAGCAGCAGAATCCCCCCCGAAATCCTCAGGGCCGCCAGCGAGATGCCGAGCCAGCCAAGCAGCGCCATGCCGCCGAAAGCGAAAAAGAGAAGGATGCCGGAGGCGATCAGGACTGCCCTGAAAGCCAGCAATCGCCGTTCGCCCGCAGCATGATAGGGCGTGAGGGCGGCAAAAATCGCCGCCAGATCGACCGGGCCGATAGTGGCAAAAAAGGTGGCGAACGATACGATGATGCTCCTGAACATGGCTCCGGTACCGGCAAAGGTTCACAAGAGGGAATCAGTTACCGGAACAACCGCGCCGCCGCAAATGTTTCTCGCGCTGCAATCAGGGACTGAAAGGAGAGCAGGAACAACAGGGCGAAGCGGGGATGATGCGGGGGTGGCTGGGTGAATGCAGGGCAGGCACAAGACCCGCCCCCGCCGATCAACTATCCATCGCCATTCCGGCCATCAGGATTCCGGCGGAGACGGAGGCGTTGAGGGATTCGACGGCGGGGCGGGATCCTGCGTGGGGAATCAGGAGGCGGCGGTCGGCGAGCGCGAGCACTTCGGCGCTGATGCCGTTGGCTTCGTTGCCAATGACGAGCGCGCGGCGGGCGGGCCACTCCGGGAGATCGCGGTAGTCGTGGCCATCGAGCGCCGCCGCCGCGACGGTGAAGCCTTCGGATTGAAGGCGCTTCAGCGATCCGGCGAGATCAGCCGTCTCGACAATCCTGAGCGCGAAGATGCTGCCTGCGGTCGATCTGACTGTTTTGGCGTTGAACGGATCGGCGGTGCCGCATCCGCAGATGACCGCCTCCGCGCCGAACCAGGCAGCCGTGCGGATGATCGTGCCGACGTTGCCCGGATCCTGCACGTCGTCGAGCGCCACCACGAACGAGCGGGAAGCTGCCGGGCGGAACTCGCCGGACTCCGGCTTGCGGAACGCCGCGCACACGCCCTGCGGCGTCGCGGTCTGCGCGAGCCGCCGGAAATCGTCCGGCCCGGCAAGCCACACCTTTCCGCGGAAACGCTCCAGCCCATCGAGCTGCTCCGCCGCTTTTTCGTCGAGCACGAGCGCGTACAGCATCGAAAGATCGGGCAGGCTCTCGAGCAGCTCCGTCACCGTGCGCAGCCCTTCAGCCAGAAACAGCCCCTCGCTGTCGCGATGCTTCTTCTGCCCGAGCCGCGCGAGTCTGCCCAGCATCGCCTTGCTCAGCGGCGGCAAGGATTCACGTCTCATCGCGCTCTGGCCGACCGGTTGAACCGCTCGATGACCGCCTTCGGATCGTGCGAAAAATCGGTCGGCGGCGTGCCCGGCCTCGACGAAAGATCGCTCGCGTCAAGGCCCACCGAAAAACCGCCCGAACGATCATCGTCGGTACAGACATCAGGCTCGGTCATGCAGCGCTTGATGTAGTCGTCGAACGACTCCTTGTCGATGGAAATCGACAGCGGCGAAGAGAGTTCTGGTGGCGCTTCAACTTCCGCCGCCAGCAGCTCCGCCATCAGGGTGAGTGCGCGCGTGCGGCTCACACCGCCGATGCCGACCTTGCGGGCCATCGAACTGAAGGCCGTTTCATCCATCGCCACAATCGTCTCGCGGAGGTTCAAAAGCCCGCCGGTCATCCGGGCATAGGCCCTGACGGCGGACTTCAGCTCCTCGTCATCGGGAACCCGTTCAGCCGGAGCGCTCGAAGCCGGGGCTGCCGGGGGTTTTGCGGACTTGGGTTTGCGCGCGCCGCGCCCGAGAAACTCCTCGTCAATCTCGTAGTCGTCGAGAAGGTTGCCCGCCAGCCCGCCTCGCCTGGCTCGCGCGCGCCGCTCCGAGACGCTCTCGACCTCCTCGCGCCGCTCTTCCAGCAAAGTTCGCAGCCCGAACAGCAGCCCCACCAGCCCCGCATAGAGCGAAAGCAGCAGCACCATCCATCCGGTATCGAAACGGCCATACGCGGCAACCAGAACTTCGGCGGCAATGAAGGCGACGGAGAGACCGGCAAGCAGACCGGCGGTGAGGCGTTGGTTCATATCGTCAAATCAGATGTTATATTTTGACCACTAAAGTAACGAATAATTCCCTTTTCGCCCCGACATGCACACCAAGCCTGAACTGATCTCGCCCGCTGGCGACTGGACTTCGATGCGAGCCGCGCTCGACGCCGGTGCCGACGCCGTTTATTTCGGAGCTGAGGGGTTCAACATGCGCGCCGCGAGCAAAGGCTTTTCACCCGGTGACTTCGGCGGCATCGCGCGGCTCTGCCGGAGTCACGGCGCGAAGTCGTACCTCGCGCTGAACTCGGTGATCTACGACGCCGAACTCGGCGAGATGCGCAAGACCGTCGCCGCCGCCAGAGCCGCCGGACTCGACGCGGTAATCTGCTGGGATATGGCGGTCGTCGAGGCGTGCCGCCGCCACGAAATGCCGTTTCATCTTTCGACGCAGGCTTCGGTGAGCAACTTCGAGGCGCTCCGGTTTTACGCTTCGCTCGGCGCGCGGATGATCGTGCTGGCCCGCGAGCTCACGCTCGACCAGACGGCGGCAATCACGGAGCGCATCGCTGCCGAAAAGCTACCGGTGACGGTCGAAAGCTTCGTGCACGGCGCGATGTGCGTGGCGGTTTCGGGGCGCTGCTTTTTGTCGCAGGAGCTGTTCGGGCGCTCGGCGAATCGCGGCGAGTGCGTGCAGCCGTGCCGCCGCTCCTACCGCATCGCGGACGTCGAGGAGGGCTTCGAGCTGGAACTGGGTTCGGACTACGTGATGAGTCCGAAAGACCTCTGCGCGCTGCCATTCCTCGACAAGCTCTTCGACGCGGGCATCGGCGCTTTCAAGATCGAGGGGCGCAATCGCAGCCCGGAGTACGTCGCCACCACCACCAGCGCCTACCGCAAAGCCATCGACTTCATCGCCGCGCACCGGGAGGACGAGGATTTCGACGAGGCGTACCGCTCGCTGGCCGACGGACTTCAGGACGAACTGGCGAGAGTTTACAACCGCGGCTTCTCGGAAGGCTTCTTCTTCGGCAAACCGGCGAATGCGTGGGCGCGGCACCACGGTTCGGTGGCTACCGAAACCAAGAGCTACGCCGGCATCGTGCGCAAATACTTCCCCAAGGCGGGCGTGGCCGAAATCCTCGTGCATGCGCCCGGCATCCAGAGCGGCGTGACGCTCTCGATTCAAGGCCCGGCAACCGGCCTTGTCACCGTGCCGGATGCCGAGCTGCATCTCGACGGCGAGCCGGCAAACCGGATCGAACAGGGCCAGGTTTTCACCGTCAGATGCGACCGCGTCCGAAAAAACGACAAGGTTTACTTGTTGTGTAAAAAGTAACAACTTCCGCCTTTCCGGTCTCCGCCTTTTGCGTACATTTGTAGGAGATGACGCCTTCCATACAGGCAGCGCGTTACCAACGGGCACCTTGCCCAAACCGGAGACCGAGCATGATTTACAAAGTCATCTCCAAGCCTGAATTCCGCGCTTTCGTCGATGCCCTCGTCAGGGCGAACACCTCCTACGGACCGCGCCAGGTCGATACCGGCCGCAACGGCGAACCGATCTACCAGTTCATGCCGGTCTCGTCAGCCGATGAGATCGCCTTCGACTACACCGTCACCGCATCGTCGGCCAAGCACCTGCTGATGCCGTTCCGCGAAGAGCTCTCGAAGTTCAGCTTCCGCGACGGCAACTGGAGTCAGGAGGTCAGCTACGACGCGCCGCCGATCGTGCTGTTCGGCCTGCGTCCGTGCGACATCAACGCCATCAACCTGCTCGACGAGGTGATGCTGAAGGGGCCGTACCCGTCGCCCTACTACCTGGCGCGGCGCAAGAACACCTTCATCATCGGCATGGACCATTTGCCGCTGCCGGACTGCTTCTGCAAGTCGATGAACCGGCACACGACCGACCACGGCTTCAACCTCTTCGCTTCGGACATCGGAGAGAAGTACTTCCTGTCGATCAACTCCTCCAAGGCCTTCAACTTCCTCAAGGAGTTCGAGACCGCCGACCCGACCTACGAGGACGACTGCCTGCTCATCGAGCGGCGCAAGACGATCAAGCAGAGCTTCCAGACCAACGTCGAGGTGACCGGCCTGCCGATGTTCCTCGATCTGGAGTTCGACTCGCCCATCTGGGAAAAGTGGGGCGACAAGTGCCTGAACTGCGGCACCTGCGCGATGGTCTGCCCGACCTGCTACTGCTACAACGTCGAGGAGCACGTCGAAACCGGCCTCGGAAGCTCCAGCCGGGAGAAGCGCCTCTACTCGTGCAACCTGGTCGATTTCGCCGAAGTGACCGGCGGGCACAACTTCCGCCCGAAGAACGGCGACCGGCTCAAGTACCGATATTATCATCACTACCGCGGCTTCGCCGTCAACGACAACCAGCAGATTTGCGTGGGCTGCAATCGCTGCGGACGCGCCTGCCTGGCGGGCATCAACCCGAAAGACGTCATCAACGACCTCAGACTGGAAAAAGAATCATGCATGACCTGCGTTTCACCATCCCCGCAGAAGAGCTGAACCGCGAGCCGTTCGCCCGCACGAGTCCCGATTTCGGCAAGAAATCGGAGCTGATGGTGACCGACCACGGCTACAAGTGCCGCATCACCAACATCGTGCCGCTATCGGAGCAGGAGCGGCTTTTTCAGCTTCGCATCGTCGATCCGCGCGAGCGCGCGATGTTCACCTTCCGCCCGGGCCAGTTCCTGATGCTCGAAGTGCCGGGCTATGGCGAAGCGCCGATCTCGATTTCGAGCGCCACGAGCAACCGCGAGTTCATCGAACTGTGCATCCGCAAAGCGGGTCACGTCACCTCGGCTTTGTTCGAGGCCAGGCAGGGGGCGCTGGTCGCCGTGCGCGGGCCGTTCGGCACCTCGTTCCCGATGGAGTCGATGCAGGAGCACGACGTGCTGCTCATCGCGGGCGGCCTCGGCATCGCCCCCTTGCGCGCGCCGCTCTTCTGGATCAACGACCACCGCGATCACTACCGCAACGTCAGCTTTCTGTATGGCGCCAAGGAGCCGTCGCAGATGCTCTTCACCTACCAGTTCGAGGAGTGGAAAACCGTCAGCCACATCGATCTGCACACCATCGTCGAAAAGCCGGATGACCAGTGGACGGGACGCACCGGAATGATTACTTCGCTCTTCGACGACATCACCATCGACCCGAAAAACACCTGGGCGATCGTCTGCGGCCCGCCGGTGATGTTCAAGTTCGTCTGCACGCACCTCGACAAGCTCGGTATTCCGATGAACCGGATGTTCGTGTCGCTGGAGCGCCGGATGCACTGCGGCATGGGCAAGTGCTGCCGCTGCATGGTCGGCTCGACCTTCACCTGCCTCGACGGCCCGGTGTTCGACTACTGGAGCGTCATCAATCTCAAGGAAGCGATTTAAGGATTGACCATGAACCACCTCGGATTCGACATAGAGAAACTGAAGATCGGCTCCTTCGACTTCACCTGCTGTGAAGGGTGCCAGCTCCAGCTCGCCAACAAGGAATCGACCCTGCCGGAGTTCCTCGCGCTGCTCGATATCAGGAACTTCCGCGAAATCTCCTCGGAGCGGCTGGACGATTACGACATCGCGCTGGTCGAAGGAAGCATCACGCGCCAGGACGAGGTCGAGCGGCTCAAGGCTATCCGCGCCCAGGCCAAAGTGCTCGTCGCTTACGGAACCTGCGCCTGCTTCGGCGGCATGAACGCGCAGAAAAACAAGTTCCCGAAAGAGGAGTGCATCCGCACGGTCTATGGCGACAAACAGATCGACACGATGCAGGAGTCGCACAAGATCAGCGATTTCGTGACGGTCGATTACTCGATCCCCGGCTGCCCGGTGAACAAGGAGGAGGTCGAGCGCATCGTGGTGAGCATCGCCACCCGCTCGCCCATCGCGCTGCCGAAGTACCCGGTCTGCGTCGAGTGCAAGCAGCGGCTCAACACCTGCCTGTTCGATTTGGGTGAAGTGTGCCTCGGGCCGATTTCACGCGCGGGGTGCGACGCGGTTTGCCCCTCCGGCAAGACAGTCTGCCTCGGCTGCCGCGGCCCGGCGGACGGCATCAACTACGATTCGTTCGTGCAGCTGGTGAAAGACAAGGAACTCAGCACGGACGAGATGAATGAAAAGCTCGCATTTTACAACGGTTTCACAGAGTATCTGAACCATGAAGGTTGACTTCAACATAGACATCCACCACCTGCCGAGGGTCGAAGGCCACGGCGATATTCGCATTTCGGTCAAAGACGGCAAGCTCGCGGATGCGAAGTGGGCGGTGGTCGAAACGCCTCGATTCTTTGAAGTGATGGTGAAGGGACTCTCCGCCGAGCGGGTGCCGTTCCTCACCTCGCGCATCTGCGGCATCTGCTCGATCAGCCACTCGCTCGCAAGCATCCGTTCGCTCGAACGCGCCATGCAGATCACGCCGCCCGAAACGGCCAGAATCATCCGCCTGCTCGCCATGCACGGCGAAACGCTGCAAAGCCACGCGCTGCACCTCTTCTTCCTCGCCGCGCCGGACTTCGCGGGCACGCCGAGCGCCGTGCCGCTCTTGCAGTCGCACCCGGAGGTGGTCGAGGCCGGGCTGATGCTCAAGGAGCTGGGCAACGAACTGAGCATCGCCACCACGGGCCGCGCCACGCACCCGGTCAGCCTCGTGCTCGGCGGCGTCAGCAAAGCCCCGTCGAAGCAGCGCCTCGCCGAGATCAAGCAGATGATCGCTGACCGCAAGCCAATGCTCGACAAAGCGACCGAGTTTTTCAAGACACTCACGATCCCCGACTTCGTGCGCGAAACCGAGTTCATCTCGCTCTACGACGGCGAAAGCTATCCCTACATCGGCGGCGACCTGGTCACGACCGACGGCGTCCGGCGCGACGAAAACGACTACCTGGCGATGACCAACGAATACACGGTCGATTTCTCGACCTCCAAGTTCACGAAGGTGAGCCGCGAATCCTCCGCCGCCGGAGCGCTGGCGCGATTCAACAACAACTACGACCTGCTCCATCCGCAGGCGAAGGCGGCGGCGGAAGCGTTCGGCCTCAAGCCGGTCTGCCACAACCCCTTCATGAACAACGTCGCCCAGCTCGTCGAGTGCCACCACCTCGTCGCCGACGCCGAAGAGATTATCGACCGCCTGCTTGACGACGACCTGAAGGACATCAAGGCCGACTACAAGCCCCGCGCCGGAGCCGCCACCGGAGCCGTCGAAGCCCCGCGCGGCGTGCTCTACCACTACATGGAGACCGACGAGAGCGGCAAAGTGGTCAAAGGCGACTGCATCATCCCCACGACGCAAAACAACGCCAACATCCACTACGACCTCCACGCCCTCGCCGAGCAGTCGCTGGCGCAAGGCAAAAGCGAGAAAGAGGTTGAAAAGCTCTGCGAAATGCTGGTGCGGTCGTATGACCCGTGCATTTCGTGCTCGGTGCACTAAACAGATCGGTCGGATCGGAATGATCCGACCGATCCGTCCGATCTCTCAAACTCTCACGACTCCCCCGCACTCGGGGTAGCCAGTACAGCCCCAAAATTGCTGACCAGCGTTTTTGCCAGCTTTCGCCGTGCGCAACACCATCGGCCTGCCGCATTTCGGGCATGAGGGAATCGCACCGGCGGGCGTTGGCTGTCGGCCCGCCTCGCTACGCTGGCGCTCTCGCTCCACCAGCCGGGCGGCGGCAAGCTGCTCGCTGTACCCGCCCTCTTCCACGAACGCCGCCTCCAGCGCGGCAATCTGCCGGTCAAGCAAATAGTTCGCCTGGTGGATAAGGCAAATGACCGCATTGGCCCGCACCTCGGCCCGCTCATGCTCCAGCCACGGCGCGTAGAGCGTCCAGCGTTGCTGATCAGTCAGCTCGGTCAGAGCAGACTGATCTTCTTTAAACCGCCTTGGCACTTCGCGAACCGCACGCGCTTCCGCGCTTGACAGCGGCCACAGCCCCAGTCGCCGATGGCGCAGGTAGTCCTCGTAGTCGAGCAACAGCTCTTCGAGGCTCGACCGGGCAACGTTCACCAGCCGCAGCTCCGTCTGCGAAGAGGTCGCCGCCGCGCGGCTGCCTTCGGCGATATTCTGCCGACCCGACCGGGCGGCCTGAATCATCTGATCCAGCGTCCGCGACCGCGCATCGACGAACTCTTCGCAAAACCGGTACGTCGCATCGTAAATCAGCGTAGCCGTCTGAAAGCTCGCGGCGTTGCGATAACCACCGCTCGGTCGCAGTTTCTTCATGATATTCGATGATGGCTCGTTCTTTTTCGCATACCGGGTGTGCCGGTACAGGGGACGCGAAAAAAGCAAGGGGTTGAACGATTTATACCTTTAAAAGTACAGGTTTCTCGTCAGATTTGAAACCGACGCAGCATCTCGCCGGTGAGCTCGCGCAACTCCTGCCGGGCGACAGGGTCTCTTGCAACGGACGAGCAGGTCGTTGGCCGGGCGTTCTCGAAATACTCGCCGTTGTAGTCGTTCCGCGCGATCTGCATCACCGTGTCGAAAACATCGTCGCCGCCGACCGACACGTCATCACCGGCAAGCGCCCATCCGGCGTGCAGCAGTTTGGTGGCGATCACGCCGGGATCAAGCGAATTGGAACGTATGAAACGCACGGCACCGTCGCCGCTGGCGGAGTCGATGGTGAACATGATGTTGAACAGCTTGCTCCGCGCGTAGGCCTCGTAGCCCGAGTAGCTCCGCTGGCCCTGCATGTTGCCGAGGTCGAACACCGCGCTGTGATGATCCATCGAGCTCACATTCAGCACCGATCCGCCATTGGCGATCAGCACCGGTCTGACGACGCTCGTCAGCAGCACCGGCGCGAGGTAGTTGACGCAAAAAGTGGTCTCGTACCCCTCCGGCACGAGCGTGCGCGTCGGCATATAGACCGCCGCATTGTTGACGAGCAGATCGAGTTCGGGAAAGCGCCCCGCCAGCTCCCGCCCCATCGAACAGACCGCATCGAGATCGGTGAAGTCCGCCTCGACGAAGCCAACCGGCTCCACGCCCGTGGACTGGACGATAGCCGCGCACGCATCGCTGATCCGGGAAGCGCTTCGCCCATGCACAATCACCCGGTGCCCCGCCGCTGCAAAACGCTTGGCCGCTGCGAGGCCGATGCCGTCAGTGCATCCGGTTATGCAAAGGGTGAGGGAGTTCCCGCGCCTCACAACTCGTCCCCCCGACCTTTCTCCAGATGATTCTCCGTCCGCCACGGCTGGACGGCGAAGATGAAAGCGACGAGGAAAGTAATCACGATCCAGCTCCAGCCGATGCCGATGAGGCTGGCCCAGGTGTAGCCGCCGTAAGGCGTGGTGAGTTCGCGAACGAGCTGGTTGAGCAGAATGACCGAGAGCGAGAGCGGAAGAAAGAGCTTGATGATCCAGTTCCACCACGGGCCAAGCTGCAATTTCGAGACCTTGTTGAGATGCTTGCGGATCTGGTCGAGGTTGAAGAACCAGCCAACCACGATGCATTCGAGGATTCCAGCCAGCACCAGGCCGTAGTTGTTGATGAAGTGATCGACGATGTCAAGCCAGAACAGGCCGCCGTTGGTGGTGAAAATCACGCCGCCGGTAAAGCCGAGAAAGCAGAGCAGCGTGGCGAGCATCTTGCGGTTGACGGAAAACTTGTCCTCGACGCCGGAGACGAAGGCTTCGACAATGGAGATCGAGGAGGAGACACCCGCAACCGTCAGGCTGAGGAAAAAGAGCATCCCGAACATCGGGCCGAAATCACCGATCATCGAGATCGCTTTCGGATAGACGATAAAGGCCAGTCCGATGCTCTCCTTGACCACCTCATCGACCGGCACCTGCTGGGTCGTGGCCATGAAGCCGAGAATGGAGAAGACGCCGAAGCCGGAGACAAGCGAAAACCCGCTGTTCACCAGCGCCGTGATAACCGCACTTCCGGTCATATTCGACTCCTCGGGCATGTAGCTGGCGTAGGTGATCATGATGCCAAAGCCGAGGCTCAGCGTGAAAAAGATCTGCCCGTAAGCGCTTACCCACACATCGGGATCCATCAGTTTCGAGAAATCGGGCTTCAGATAGGCCGCGATGCCCGTCATTGAGCCTTCAAGGGTCAGCGACCAGAGCACCAGCACCAGCGTCAGCACCATGAGCAACGGCATGAAGATCCGGTTGGCCAGCTCGACCCCCTTGCTCACGCCACGCATGATGATGACCCAGGTCAATGCCCAGACCACCAAGAGAGCGAAAAGAATCGGCGTCCGGATCGTGCTGATTTCGGTCGGGCCGCTGCTGAGTTGCAGGAACTGCTTGAAAAAGAAGGCCTCGGCATCAGCTCCCCACGAGAGCTTGACCGAGTAAAAGAGAAAATCGATGCACCAGGCGATCACCACCGAGTAGTAGAGCACGATGCCGAACATGGTGAACAAGAGCGGCCACCAGCCGAGCCACTCCCACTTTTTGTCGATCTTGCGGAACGCCAGCGGCGCGCTGCCGATGCGCTCGTGGCCGACACCGAATTCGAGGATCAGCAACGGAATTCCGGCGGTGAACAGCGCGACAAGGTAGGGAATAAGAAACGCGCCGCCGCCATTTTCGTAGCAGAGATAGGGAAAGCGCCAGATGTTACCGAGACCAATCGCCGAACCGATTGCGGCGAGAACGAATCCCACCCTGGAACCCCACATGCTGCGTTTCATAGACAAGCCGAATAATCTTGTTGAAATGAAAAAATCCTCAAAGAGCGGTGCTTCGGGGATTCGGAGTTTTGGAGATGATCGATGGCGCGCGGCACCGTTCCGTCCCGCCTCATACACTTTCGGGAACGGAACGGCTCACACGAAAAAAATCAGAGAATCTCGACCAGTTCGAGTTCAAAGTTCAGGTCGAGACCGGCCATCGGATGGTTGGCGTCGAGCGTCACGGTCGTTTCGCTCAGATCCACGATCATCACGATCGCCTCGCCGCCGTCGGCCAGGCTGAGCTGCAACTGCTGGCCCACCTCAAGTTCAATATTTTCGGGAATCCGCTCGCGGGGAATTTCAGCCAACAGCTCTTCGGCTCTCGGCCCGTAGGCCTCGTTGACCGGAATGTTCACCGTCTTCTTCTGGCCCGGTTCCATTTCGAGCAGCGCGCGGTCGAAACCCGGAATCACCATGCCGGTACCGATGATGACCTCCAGCGGCCCGCGCTCGACGGAGCTGTCGAAAACCGTGCCGTCATCGTAGGTTCCGGTATAGTGAACGAGCACCTTGTCACCCTGTTTTGCCTGTGCCATAACCTGTTCTCCTTGAATCGTTTAAAATCGGGACAGCCGCACCTGGATCATCAATTCCCAAAACCTGAAAACCCACGATTGTCCACATGAAAAAAATTGACGCCGCAAGATAACACTTTTTACCGGAGGCGCCTGAAATCGTGAGGGAATGGCGGTGGCGAGCCCTACGCCTCAACGGCGGCGGCAGCGGCGGCGGCGCCGCCCTCAACCTCCATGCGCACTTTCGGCAGGCCGCCGGGGTAGTTGATGCGGATGAAGTCAATGAGGCGTTCGCGCACCAGGCAGCGAAGTTCCCAGAGGTCGGAGGAGTTGGCCGCGCTCATCAGGGCGCGAAGCTCGACGGTTTTGTCGGTGACTTCGGTGACGTGCATTTTGACGACCCGATTGTCCCAGAGCGGCGTCGAGGCGACGATGTTTTCAAGCTCACTGCGGAGGGTTTCAACCGGAATGGCGTAATCGACATAGAGAAACACCGTGCCGAGCAGCTCGGTAGAGGTGCGCGTCCAGTTCTGGAACGGCTTGTCGAGGAACCAGGTGATGGGCACGATCATCCGGCGCTGGTCCCAGAGCAGCACCACGACGTAGGTCAGCGTGATCTCTTCGATGCGCCCCCACTCGTTTTCGACAATCACCACGTCGTCGATGCTGATGGGCTGGGCAATGGCGATCTGGATTCCGGCGATGAGCGTGCCGAGGCTTTTCTGCGCCGCGAAACCCAGAATCACGCCGGCGATACCGGCCGAGGCGAGAATGCTCAGGCCAACCTGGCGAACCGTGTCGAAGGTCATCAGCACGCCCGACACGGCAAGCAGAATGATGAGCACGTTGACGATCTTCCGCGCCAGATTCACGTTGGTGGCGACCTTTTTGGCAGCCACCTCGCTTTGCCTGCTGCCAGAACGGTAATGCGACAGAATGAACTGTTCGAGCACGGCGAGCAGGCGCATGATGAACCATGCGGCCGTCACAATCGAGAAGATCAGGAACAGATGCCTGAGCAGGCGAAGCGAGACGTCGGGCAGGGGAGCGTAATCGAGAAAGAGCGCCGATCCGGCAATGAGCACAATCAGCCTGAACGGCCAGACCAGGCGCTCGAAAGGCAGTGAGCCAACCAGCTCCTGCTTGCGCAGAAACGCAACGCCTCTCCTGAAAAGGCTGTTGGCCCCGAAATACAGCACGACGGCAAGAAGCAGAAAAAGAACCGGCCCGAACCAGACGCCAAACAGCGTTTCAGGCGTACCGGCAACCGTTTCGAACGTGCTCATCCCACCCCTACCGGTTCAGGCGGTTGAACTCGTCGTGCGAACGGCTGACGCAGTCCTCGATGGCCATGCCGCCGTAGTAGTTGCCGGTCATGCAGAGGTTGCGCACGCCCGCGAGCATCTGGTCGGTCTTGGCCGCCCAATCCTTGTGGTTGATGCGCAGGGAGGGCACCACATTCATCCGTGTGGTCGTGTGCTCGATCTTCTCCATGCCGACGCCGAGCACGTCGGTGATGCGCTTGAACTTGTCCTTTTCGCTCAGGCCGGGGCGGAAATGGAAGGCGAAACCCCGGAAGTTGTCGTCCGGCACGGTGTCGCGCGAGACCATCGAGAAGAAGGTGTCGTTCGGGGAGATGATCGCCGCGACCGGTTTGAGCGACACGTTCTGCTTGCGGATCACCACGCCCACCGAATCAACATCGGCGTACTTGAGGCGGGTGAAGTGATCGGCAATCGCCGGATTGATATCCTGGATCAGTCTGGCCGCCGGCGCGGAAGGCAGCGCCATGACGAGCGCATCGGCGGCATACTCCTGGCCGTCGGCAGTTCTGACGATGTACTTGTCGCCCAGGGTAGCGAGGCTCTGCGCCGCCGAACCGGTGCGAACCTCGATCTCCTTGCGTACGGCGATGGCGTGGGCCACGCTCTGCAAGCCGCCCTTGAAGGTGTAGTTTTTGAGGACATCCTTGCGCTTCTCGCGGCTCTTGAACATCATGTCGGCAGGAAAATCATCGGTCGGCTGCGACGGAACGGCGTTGAAAAAGTGGCTGATCGTGTTGCGGTAGTTGTTCTCGCCCACAATCTGCGAGTAGTAGGAGCGCACCGTCTTGCCCTCTTTCTTGAGGCTGAAGAGCTTCGGCGCGTGAGTGAGCAGCTCGAAGAGGTTCAGGCCCGACATGATCGACGACACCTTGCCGTTCTTGAGCAGCGTGAACGGAACCTTGGCGCGGGGAATGATCGTATCCATGATGCCGCATGCCTCGACGATGCCAAGCAGGTTCTGGTAGGAGCTGTAGCAGGTGTGCGCGCCCATTTCAAGCCAGAACCGGTCGTTGTCACTTGCGTACTGGTGCGAAGCGAACGAGCCTCCGACTGTTTTGTCTTTTTCGATCAGCGTGGTTTTCATGCCGGCCTGCGAACAGTAGAACGCCATGCTGAGCCCGCTGATGCCGCCGCCGATGATGATGACCTCTTTTGCCATGAGAAAGAAATGAAGGTTCGAATGAAGAGCGGTGAAACCGTGAGCGCTTTGCGGCGCTCACGGCTCGATCCCGAATATGATGAAGGGTAATGTAGTGAAAGATCGCCTCAAAACGTAACGGCCTTTACCGCCCCGCCTTCACCGGCCCTCGTAGCCGTCCTCGCGATAATGCGCCACGTAGCGCACGTAATTCTCGGGCGACTCGGCGATGTTCCGCCGCTCCTCTTCGGTGATGGGGCGGACAACCTTGGCCGGAACACCGGCGACGAGCATTCCCGACGGCACCCGGAACCCCTGTTTGACGAGCGACCCGGCGGCCACGATCGAGTACGGCTCGATGACGCAGTGGTCGAGCAGCGTGGCGCTCATGCCGATGAGCACGTTGTCCTCCACCGTGCAGGCGTGCAGCGTGGCGGCATGGCCGATGGTCACGTTGCTGCCGATCTTCAGCGGGCCGGTATCGTGCGTCACATGCAGCGTTGCGTTGTCCTGCACGCTGGTCTTTTCACCGATGGTGATGGGGCAAACGTCGCCCCGGATGACCGTATTGAACCAGACGCTCGAATGCGCGCCGATCTTCACGTCTCCGATGACGTAGCAGCCTTCGGCCAGAAACGCCGACTCGTGGATTTCCGGGTGCATTCCCCGGTATGCTATGACTTTTCTCATGGACAGGACTCCGTTAAATGTGTTAAAAACGTGACAAACGTTTTGCACGTTACCGCTTTTCCCCCCGACTTGAAAGCGCGCAGTGCAAATTGATCGACAAATCAGCCCGCGCAGAATCGGCCCGGTTTCGACGTCTGATTGTTTGAAATGCTATATTTGAATGACTAAACACGTTATCGGTGAAATCATGAACGACCAGACGCAAAAAGGCCCGAACGAGAAGTACTGCTCCGAATGTGGCGCCATCATCCGCGCCAACGCTGAAATCTGCCCCAAATGCGGCGTCCGGCAAAGTCCGCCGCCGTTCACCATCAATCTCGGCCCGGTGACGCCCGGCGGAAAGAACCGGTTCGCGGCGTCGATCTTCGCCATACTGCTCGGCTCGCTCGGCATCCACAAGTTCTATCTTGGCCTGAGCGGCTGGGGCATAGTCTATCTGCTCTTTTGCTGGACAGGCATTCCGGCCATCGCGGGCGTCATCGAAGGCGTGCTGCTGCTGGTGATGAGCGACGAGGCGTTTGCCCGCAAGTACGGATAAAAAAACAACTTCTGACGGAAACACCATGGCTTCGATACTGAGCTGCAAGAATCTGAAGAAAATCTACAACAAGCGCGAGGTGGTCAAAAACTCGACCATCGAGGTCAAACAGGGCGAAATCGTCGGCCTGCTCGGCCCGAACGGCGCGGGCAAAACCACCACGTTCTACATGATCGTCGGCCTGGTGAAGCCCGACGCGGGCGAGGTGCTGCTCGACTCGGAAGAGATCACCGCCCTGCCGATGTACAAGCGGGCGCGCAAAGGAATCGGCTACCTGCCGCAGGAGGCCTCGGTGTTCCGCAAGCTCACCGTCGAAGAGAACATCCTCGGCGTGCTTGAATTCACACCGCTCTCCAGGGCCGAGCGGAAGGAAAAAACCGAACGGATGCTTGAAGACCTGAACATCACCCACATCCGCAAAAGCATGGGCTACGCGCTCTCGGGCGGCGAACGGCGGCGGACGGAGATCGCCCGCGCGCTCGCGCTCGACCCGAAGTTCATTCTGCTCGACGAACCCTTCGCGGGCGTCGATCCCATCGCCGTGGAGGACATCCAGCAGATCGTCGAGGGGCTGGTGAAACGCAACATCGGCGTACTCATCACCGACCACAACGTGCACGAAACGCTCTCGATCACCGACCACGCCTACCTGCTCTTCGACGGCAGCATCTTCATGCAGGGCACGCCCGCAGAGATTGCCGACAATGCCGAGGCGCGCAAAATCTATCTCGGTGAAAAGTTCTCCCTCGACCGTTACTGAACAGTCCGGGAAAAGGGTTGCATTGTCCGGGTAACGCCCGCAAACTTCAGGGTTTCTCCTGGACACCGCCTGATACCGCCAGGTTCTTCACAGATTTGCCACACCGCATCAGAACGGAGGCGACCTGAACCGCCTTCCGCTCTGTCCGGAAGGGCTGCGCCCTGCGCCTGAAAAAACGCCGCCATGGCAGCGTGTGCAAGCTGAAGCGCTATTCATTTGTATTTTAAAGCAATATTTAGTAAAATTAATAGTCTGGCCTACGGTTGGTCCGGATGCTTTCAAGTGATTTGTGCTTTTGATTATTTGGCAGCTCTTCTCTTTCTATCAAAGCACCTTCTACCCGAATACCATGAACATTTACATAGGCAATCTTGATTACAAAGTCACTGAAGCGGACCTGAGCAGCACGTTCGGCGAATTTGGTACCGTTTCAAGGTCGAACGTCATCACCGACAAATTCACCGGCCAGTCAAAAGGATTTGGTTTTGTTGAAATGCCCAACGATGCTGAAGCCAACGAGGCCATTGAAAAATTGAACGAAACCGACCTGAGAGGCAGAAAAATCAGGGTGAACGAAGCGAAGCCGCGCGAAGAGCGCCCGGCGTCCCGTTCGAGGTACTGACCCTGCTTCCATAGACAGAGCGTCAAGCCGCAGCGACAAAACTGCGGCTTTTTTTTGTCCTTTTTTCTCTGCCGGAGATTCACTGCGTATCTTGAGAGGCATCCGACAACCAACGCACTCTCATGATCGCCGAGCCGTTTCTGTTCCGCTCCGAAGGCGGATTCATCCGCATTCCCATCTGGGGCCACATTCCGCTGAGCGCGCCGCTCAAGAAAATTCTCGCCCATCCGTCCTTCCTGCGGCTCAAGGGCATCCGGCAGCTTTCGTTCGCCCAGCAGGTCTATCCCGGAGCGAACCATACGCGTTTCGAGCACTCGATTGGCGTTTATCACCTGATGAAGATGATCTTGCAGCGGATGGTGAGCAACCCGCTGGCGCTGGAGTTGCAGGACGAACGGTTGCAGTTCGATGACGAAACCTGCCGAACGCTGCTGGCCACCTGCCTCCTGCACGACATCGGCCACTATCCCCACGCGCATGTGCTTGAGGAGATCACCCCGGCAGGAACCGCGGGAGCCGTGTTTGCGCACCACGAGTCGCTGACCGGCCAGTTCCTGAACGAGGAGCACCACGGCGTTGCGTCAATCGCGGCGATTCTGCACGACGACTGGAGGGTCGATCCCGAAACCGTCACCGAAATCATCGCCGGAAAAACGGCGCACCGGCTCGGCAAGCTGGTGAGCGGCACGCTCGATCCCGACAAGATGGACTACCTCATGCGCGACGCGCACCACTGCAACATTCCGTACGGCAGCATCGACATCGAGCGGCTCATCGAGTCGTTCGTGCCCGACCCGGAGCGCCAGCGGCTGGCGATCACCGAAAAGGGAATCGCGCCGCTCGAAAGCCTGCTGTTCGCCAAGTACATGATGATGCGCAACGTCTATTGGCACCACACCAGCCGCATCTTTTCGGCGATGCTGCGGCGGCTGTTGCAGGACATCGCGGACGAAGGCGCCCTTTCAGCTGAAGCCTTGCGCGAGCTGTTCTATTTCAACTCAGACGACCGGGTGCTCTACGAGCTCGAACGCTCGATCCGCCACCTCGGACTGCCTTCCGCGGAGCTGCTCGACGCCATCCAGGAGCGCCGCGTCTTCAAACGGGCCATCACCATCCGCCCCTACACCGGCCCGGCAATGGAGGCCGATCCGGCGTGGTTCGCCTACTGCACCGATCACCGGCGGCGCAAAGAGAAAGAGCAGGAAATCTGCAGCCTCGTCGGCAGGAAAACCGGCAAAAGAGTTGCGGGCCACGAGGTGCTCATCGACGCCCCCGCCTCGAAAGATGTGTTCGATTATGATGACTTCCGCGAACTGCGCATCTGGCCGACCAGGAGCGAGCACCGGCACATGGTGCAGCCGACGGACTCGAAAGGTTACGTCCGGTTCGATGACTTCCGGGAATCGGTGTTCCGCTCGGACTTCATCCTCTCCTTCGAGCGCTACACCAAGAAGTTCCGCGTGCTCTGCCGCCCTGACCTTGTCGAAACCGTCGCTGGCCTCGAAGAGGAGGTGGTGGAGATTTTGCGCAGGTAAATCATTTCGGGAAGCATCGTGGCGTTGCAATCCGGACTGCTCGTTACGCATCAGGACCTGAACGAGAGAATGTCTCAAAAGCCACTGTGCCTTATGGTCGTTCGCGCCCTGCTCGGTTTTTGCAACCTCTGATCGCATAAGGCCGCCTCTGTTGCGCATCAGAGATACCATCCATGCCAAGCTCTCTCCAGACGGCCCGAAATCTTTCCATTCTTTCAAGCAGAGCTCCCGATCCAATAGCAGCCCAGAAAGCATTGGCCTAACCACCAACCGAGAGCAACGGCCCATAAAAAGAAGCCGCCGCTTACCAAAAATTTGTCACAACGTCATTCATTAAAAAGAGATAACTCACAACGCACAACCATGGAACCGTTCGGATGGCCGTAAGTTTTTGCCCGGACTGCACTTGTAAAAAAACGGCTATCCCGTTGGTTTATTGCCATAAAAACATGTAAATTTCGTAAGCTTTCGTAACCATCCCTCAATCAAAATCCAAAACAACTATGGCAAACGAACCGGCAAATCAAGTCGCCTCAGGAGTTGACAGCCTTGCTGAATCTGTTGGCAAAATGAGTCAGGTATCAGTGGACATGGTCACTAACGTGATGAACACTTCAATCGAAGTTTTCAAAACGGTAAACAAGATTTCTGTCGATCTCGCCAGCAATGCCCTGAATGCCCTGAATCAGGCACTGCAGGGCATCTCGTCGGCAATTGCGCCTAAAAAGTAACCCTCCTCCTGACGGAAAGAGAAGCACCTTCCGATTCATTCGGGGTGCTTCTTTTTTATGGGCACCTCTAAAAACTTATTGCGCGTCACGATTGCTGCGTTGGGTGGTGCTCGAAATCCTCACGTACTCCGTGTACGCTCCG
>JAFGER010000068.1 GCA_016931495.1 Chlorobiaceae bacterium
AAATCGACGCTGCTCTACATCATGGGCGGGCTCGACAAGCCGACCTTCGGCGAGGTGTGGCTCGACGGACAGGAGATCACCGGCATCGACGAGGCCGAGATGACCGTCATCCGCAACGAAAAGATCGGCTTCATCTACCAGTTCCACTTCCTGTTGCCGGAGTTCACGGCGGTCGAGAATGTGATGATGCCGATGCTGATCCGCCGAAAGATCGGCAAGAAGGAGATTCGCGAGCGGGCCATGAAGCTGCTCGACATGGTCGGCCTCGAAGACAAGTACACCAACAAGCCCAACCAGCTCTCCGGCGGTCAGCAGCAGCGCGTCGCCATCGCGCGGGCGCTGGCCAACGAGCCGAAGGTGCTGCTCGGCGACGAGCCGACCGGCAACCTCGATTCGCGCTCGGCCAACAACGTCTATGAGCTGTTCGACCGGCTGAACCGCGAGCTGAACCAGACGGTGATCGTGGTCACGCACGACGAGGAGTTCGCCAACCGCGCGGGCCGCCGCATTCATCTCGTCGATGGCAAGATCGACAGCGACACCAAGGGCTCAAAACGGGCGGTTTCGATTTGACTCAATCCTGACATCGAATTCTGAAATTCCAATTCTCCGCACAACCCATGCTCGAACAGATCAGGAATACCCATCCGCTTGTCTATAAGCACTTTAGCGTCCTGCCGGCGGGCGAGCAGCACCTGCGCTCGATTCTTGCCATCGACCGCTACTGGGAGAATCTCGACCTTCCCGTTCCCGATGCGATTCGTGACGGCTCGCGCCTTCCCGCCGACGCCCGAATCGAAGGCGAGTTCGACATTCTTTACGCGGGCGGCACGCTCGGTCTCCTGCACGCGGCGGTGATGTCCAAAAAGTACGGGCGCAAGGTGCTTGTGATCGACCGCGCAGACCCCGGCAAAACCACGCGCGACTGGAACATCTCGGAGGGTGAGCTGCTGAGGCTGGCAGACACCGGAGTGTTCACGGCGGCGGAACTTGACTCGACCATCGTGCGGCGTTACAAAACCGGATGGGTGGAGTTCCATGCGCCCGCCGAAAGGCGCAAGCGGCTTTACATGGACGAGGTGCTCGACTGCGCGGTCGATGCCGACAAGCTGCTCGGCATGGCTCGCGACAAGCTGCTGGCGGGCGGCGGCTCGAAGGTGCTTGGCCACACGAGCTTCGTCGCTTGCTACCGCTTTCCGGATCACCTCGTCGTGCAGGCGGAGATGGCGGATGGCAAGCCGCGCTATTTCCGTGCGAAGGTGCTCATCGATGCGATGGGCATCGTGTCGCCGGTGGCGATGCAGCTCAACCAGGGCCGCCCGCAAACGCACGTTTGCCCGACGGTCGGCACCATCGCGAGCGGATTCGTGGATGCAGATTTCGAGGTGGGCGAAATTCTCGCCAGCACGGAGGATGCCGAAATTTCCGGCAAGCGCGGGCGGCAGCTCATCTGGGAAGGATTTCCGGCCAAGGGCGACGAGTACATCACCTACCTTTTCTTTTACGACAAGGTCGATTCGCCGAATGACAAGACGCTCCTCGGTCTTTTCGAGGCGTACTTCCGCAAGCTGCCGGAGTACAAAAAGCCGGGGCCGAATTTTACGATTCACCGCCCGGTTTACGGTATCATTCCAGCGTATTTCCACGACGGCGCGGGGTGCACGCGGGTGGTCTCCGGCGAGCGCATCACGCTGCTCGGCGACGCAGCCTCGCTCGCCTCGCCGCTCACCTTCTGCGGCTTCGGCTCGGTGGTGCGCAACCTCGACCGCATGACCTCCGGCCTCGACCGGGCGATGCGAGAGAACAAGCTCGGCGCGGCGGATCTCGCGAAGATCAGCGCCTACGAGCCGAACGTAGCCTCGATGGCAAACCTCATGAAATACATGTGTTACGACCCAGAGACCGACGATCCGGGCTTCGTCAACGAGATGATGAACGAGGTGATGATCGTGCTCGACGAGCTGCCGCCGCGCTACCGCCAGGCGATGTTCCGCGACGAGATGAAAGTCGAGGAGTTGGTGACGGTGATGCTGAAAGTGGCGTGGCGCTACCCGAAAATCCTCAAGGCAACCTGGGACAAACTCGGCGTCGGCGGATCGGTCGGATTCATGAAAAACCTCGCCGGATGGGCAATGAACCAGTCGTCGAAATAGGGCTCCTTGTTGCGAAATTGTCATTCTTATTGTTTCAGTGACAATAAATCGCATGTGCCGTAGCAGCAAGAGATTGGGCTAAAGCCTTGATATATTTTAGGTTATCCATATACCCCGGACTGAAGTCCGGGGCAATTGCTGAGGGGCATATCCAGCTCGCTCATGGACGTGGCAATCCACTTGCGCTCAGACGGGCTTTAGCCCGTCGGACATTCAACTTTCTTACATTCACATTGCCCCGGCTTTCAAGCCGGGGAGAGCCAGTCAACAAGAGCTTTCGCTCAACGAATCATTGATACCTTTAGTTGCAGAATTTTTCTATGGATAAAGCGAAAGCACAGCAGGAAATCGGCAAGCTTCGCGCGGAGATCGAGCGCCACAACCGTCTCTACTACATCGAAGCCAAGCCGGAGATTTCGGACTTCGAGTTCGACAAGCTGCTCGAACAGCTGATCGCGCTCGAAACGGAGTTCCCGGAACTCGTCACGCCCGACAGCCCGTCGCAGCGCGTCGGTGGTGGCATCACCAAAGAGTTTCCGACGGTGGTGCACCGCGAGCCGATGCTCAGCCTCTCGAACACCTACTCCATCGCGGAGGTGACCGACTTCTGCAATCGCGTTGAAAAGCTGGTGGCAGCCGAGGGCGGTGGCACGCCCGAATACGTCGCCGAGCTGAAGTATGATGGCGTGGCGATCAGCCTGCTCTACCGCGACGGCTTGCTCGTACGCGGCTCTACGCGCGGCGACGGGCGGCAGGGCGACGAGATCACGGCCAATCTCCGGACGATTCCGTCGATTCCGCTTCGGCTTCAATCTGCGGGTGGATCGCTGTTCGACGCGGTTGTCAGCGGCGAAGTCGAGGTGCGCGGCGAAGTTTACATGCGCAAGGACGATTTCGAGCGGCTCAACGACGAGCGCCCGGAGGAGGAGCGCTTCGCCAACCCGCGCAACGCCACCGCCGGAACGCTCAAGTTGCAGGACTCGGCGGAGGTCGCCCGGCGCAGAATGTCGTTCGTGGCCTACTACCTCAAGGGTCACGATGGCGAAGCGCCGACGCATCTGAGGCGGCTGGAGCAGCTCAAAAGCATGGGCTTCATGACTGGCGCGGCGGCCCGGCTCTGCAAGGGGAGGGACGAGATTGCCGACTTCATCGGCGAGTGGTCGGAGAAGCGCTGGACGCTGCCGTACGAAACCGACGGCGTGGTGCTCAAGCTCAACGAGGTCGGCCTGTGGGATCGGCTCGGTGCGACCGCCAAAAGCCCGCGCTGGGCGATTGCCTACAAGTACCCGGCACAGCAGGCCAAAACCGTGCTGCAAGGCGTGGTGTTTCAGGTCGGGCGGCTCGGCACCATCACGCCGGTGGCCGAACTCAAGCCCACAAAACTCGCCGGATCGACCGTGTCGCGCTCGACCCTGCACAACTTCGACGAAATCGAACGGCTTGGCGTGCGCGTTGGCGACCACGTCATGATCGAAAAGTCGGGCGAAGTAATTCCGAAGGTGGTCAGCGTTGTGCTCGACGAGCGCCCGGCGGAGACCGCCGAAATCGAAGCGCCATCGGAGTGCCCGGTTTGCGGCACCAAGTTGGAGCGGCCCGAAGGCGAGGTGAGCTGGTACTGCCCGAACGAGGAGGGATGCCCCGCGCAGAAGCGTGGCCGGATTCTGCACTTCGCCTCGCGCAACGCCCTCGACATCCAGAACCTCGGTGAATCGCTCGTTTCGCAGCTCGTCGAGCGCGGCTTCGTGAGCGACGCGGGCGACCTCTACAGCCTCACGCAGGAGCAGCTCGCGGGACTCGACCGCATGGCCGCCAAATCGGCGCAAAACGTGCTCGACGCGCTCGAAAAAAGCAAAAAGCAGAGCTACGCCCGCCTGCTCTTCGCCCTCGGCATCCGCCACGTCGGCGCAGCCACGGCCCGCGAACTGGCCCACGCCTGCCCCTCCATCGACCGCCTCCGCGAGATGGGCGAGGAGGAACTCGCCGCCGTGCCCGACATCGGCCCCGTCATCGCCGAAAGCATCCGCGACTTCTTCGCCAAACCCTGGGTGGCAGCGATGCTCCAAAAGCTCGCCAACGCCGGACTGCCGATGCAAGCCGGAGAGGAAAAAGCGCTCGTCAACAACAACTTTGAAGGCCAGGCCGTCATCTTCACCGGTGGACTGGAGCGCCACGTCCGCCAGCAAGCCGAAGAGATGGTTCGGGAAAGAGGCGGCAGAATCGTCAGCTCGGTAAGCAAAAAGACAACGCTCGTCGTCGCAGGCAAAGAGGCCGGGAGTAAGCTGGAAAAGGCGATAAAGCTGGGAGTGAAGGTGATTGACGAGGATGAGTTCGAGCGGATGCTGTGAGGGGGATCGAGTTTGTCCGGAAACCCGATGATGGTGTTATATTGTTGTAGTTGTTTTTTCAGTGAACCAATAGACCTGAATGATTATGCCATCAATTTCAATGTTTTATGGCCTGATTGTTTACATGTACTTTCGGGATAACAGGCAGCACCATGTGCCTCATATTCACGTCAGGTATCAGGATGACGAGGTTATTGTCTCGATTCCGGATGGAGAAATTCTTGACGGAGCCATTCCTCCAGCCAAGATGAAACTATTGCAGGCATGGATAGAATTGCACAAAGACGAGTTGGTCGCGGACTGGGAATTAGCAGTTTCAGGTGAACAACCATATAAAATTGAACCGTTGAGGTAACGAAAATGAATCCGAGAGTTAGAAAAGTCACCCCGTTGGAAGGATACAAACTTCGTATCGAGTTCAGTAACGGAGAAACCGGAGAATACGACTGCACGCCTCTTCTTGAATTCGGCGTGTTCAAAGAGCTGAAAAATGTTCAGTATTTTAAATCAGTAAAGATCGTTGGCGGGACGGTTGGCTGGCCAAACGAGCAAGATATTTGCCCGGATACGTTGTATCTGGATTCTGTGAAATTTGTAGAGCAAGGTGCTTGATTCGAAGATATTATAAAAGCTTTTTATTTATTTATGCTATGAAAGAAAAATTTATTACAAAAATCGCTCTAACTCCTGATGAACAGGCTTTATGGGAACAGATTTGTTTTGCTCCAATTAATGAAGACGAAGACAAGTTACAAGTTTCAATTGAATCAGCTTATCAACTTAGTAGAAGCCTATTGAAACGAAAAGCAATACCTGCGATTCGTTGGAATTATTTTACAGATCCTGAATTGAATACTCGGGGATATCGAAAATCACGGAAGGAAGTGTTTGAAGAAAATGGTACGAGGAGAGATGAAATTCTCAGACATCCTCATTTTCATAAATATCTTCGTTATTTTGTATTGGGGCCTGAAATTCCATCGACAGCAATTAATGAATTCGCTGAATTAGCAAAGCAATGTGCGCCGATAACGTCTGGCGATACGAGAGAATTTTGTTCCTTGGCAAAAAAACAGGTTAAGAATTTAGGACTAAATCCCAAAAATGTTGCCGAAGAGTATTCCAAACTTGGATTGGAGTTAGAGTTGGGTGAAGATATCGCTTATGCAGTTAGACGTGATGTTATGCAAATGAAAGTATAGAAAGAAGTGTTTCAAATAAAAATGATGTTATATCCTTTATCTGAGATTATTGTTTAGTTATTCAACCTATAACTCATGGAACCGAATTATCGTGTAACCATTTTCGGGTCGGCGCGAATCAGCGAGGGGGACAAGGAGTACCGGGATGTTTATGACATCGCCAAAGGGCTGGCTGCCGAGGGGTTCGATATTGTTACCGGCGGCGGGCCGGGGTTGATGCAGGCGGCCAATGCCGGCTCGAAGAGCGTTGCCAATGGCGGCAAGTCGATCGGGCTGAATATCAAGCTGCCGCACGAGCAGGCACCCAATCCGTGGCTCGACATCAAGGAGGAGTTCGACCGGTTCAGCGGTCGGCTGGACGCCTTCATGGAGATGTCCGATGCGGTGGTCGTCGCTCCCGGCGGCATCGGCACCATGCTCGAACTTTTCTACGCCTGGCAGCTCGTGCAGGTGCAGCACCTCTGCGAAACGCCGATCATCCTCTTCGGCGAAATCTGGACCAGCCTGCTCCTCTGGCTCGAAACCGAAGTCATGCCGCGCCACCTCTTCGAGCGCCACGACATGTACACCATCTTCCACGTCATGGAGCCGTCGGAGGTGGTTGATTTGATCATCAAAATTCACAGGGAGCGCCCCAAGACGGAAAACGTCTGCCGCAATTTTTCGAAGTACCGGGTGAAGGGGGAAGAGTAGGACGGGGGGAGGATGACGAGGTTGTGGCGGGTTTTGTATATTGCGTGCAATACCCCTACAATTTCCAAGTGACAACAGATGGCTGGTTCGGGGCGGATTATTCTGCCGCATGGCAGCTATAAAAAGCTGCATTCGTACCGGAAAACCGAGATTATCTACGATCTGACGGTCCGGTTTTGCCGGAGATTTCTTTCGGTTCGAGACCGCACGGTTGACCAGATGGTTCAGGCGGCGCGTTCCGGCAAGCAGAATATCGTCGAGGGTTGCATGGCTTCCGGCACTTCAAAGGAGATGGAGATCAAGCTGGTCAACGTAGCGAGGGCGAGCCTTGAGGAGTTGCTGGAGGATTATTTCGATTTCCTGCGAACTCGCGATCTGCCGGTTTGGGAGAAAAATTCACGAGAAGCGCTGTTCGTCAGAAAGCTCTCGCGCGAGAGCGGCGTGAGTTACGAGTCGTTTCGCGAGTTCGTTGAAACCCGCCCTGCCGAAGTGGTTGCCAACATCGCGATCTGCCTGATCAACCAGGCAAGTTTTCTGCTCAAACGCCAACTCGAAACGCTCGAACAGCAGTTTCTCGAAGCGGGCGGCATCCGCGAGCGAATGACCAAAGCCCGCCTCGAATACCGTCAGAACAGGTAAGAGTTTCGCCGTCCCATCAGTCCCACCTGTCCCAAAAGTCCCATTTCCCCTACTTCGTAGCCACGTACAAAATCGAAGTCTCGAAGGTCATCGGAAAATACTCAGCCTTTTTGAACCCAGCCTGCTTCAGAATTTTCGTGAAGGCTTCGGCCTGGGGGAACTGCTCGACCGAATTCGGCAAATAGTCGTAGGCGAAGGTCGATTTGCTGAACATTCCGGCGATTTTCGGCAGGACGTTCTTGAAGTAGATCAGGTAGAGCTTTTTCATCGCCGGGTTGCGCGGAATCATCGGCTCGATGATGTACGCGCAGCCGCCCGGCTTGAGGACGCGGTGGAACTCCCTCATGCCCTGTTCGAGGTTCTCGAAGTTGCGGACGCCGAATCCGGCGCTCACAACGTGGAAGCTGCGGTCGGCGAAGGGCAGCTTTTCGGCGTATCCTTCGATGAACTCGATCGACGGATATTTTTTGCGCGCGATGGCGAGCATCTCGGGCGAGAGGTCGTAGCCGGTGACGCTTGCGCCGGGAATCTTTGCCATCGAGGCGGCCAGGTCGCCTGTGCCGGTGGCGACGTCGAGAATCTTTGGCTCGCGTTCACCTTCCACCTGCTTTCGCGCCTTTTTGGCGGCAACCACTCTCCAGTAGTTGTCGATGCCAAGGCTCAAAAGGTGGTTCAGGAAGTCATAGGTCGGCGCGACCTCGTCGAACATGGTGCGGATCGAGGAGCGTGACTTGGTCTGTATGAGGGACTTCGCGGTCTCTTTGGAACTGCTCATCGGGGGTCAGCTTTGTTTGCCGTAAACCTCTTCGGGGTCGAACATCAGCGTGTCACAGATTTCCATCTTTTCGCCATCGTCGGTCTTCCGGTAGAAGCAGGAGTGGTAGCCCATGTGGCACGCGCCGCCTTTCTGTGAGACTTTGAGCAGAAGCGTGTCGCCGTCGCAGTCGATGAGGATGTCGTGCACCTCCTGCATGTTGCCTGACGATTCGCCCTTGAGCCAGAGCTTGTTGCGGCTGCGGCTCCAGTAGCACGCCTTTTTCTTTTCGAGGGTCATTTTAAGGCTTTCGAGGTTCATCCAGGCCATCATCAGCACCTTGCCGGTCTCGAAATCCTGAACGATTGCAGGCACCAGTCCTTTCTCGTCGAATTTCACCGTTTCGAGAAAGCTCTTCTGCGTATCTTGATTCTCGCTCATTGAAGCAGTAGATTAGAATTTTTTCGTAGTGCCGGCAATGTTTTGCGTACTTGGCCGGTTGAGTAGCCAAGCCTCCGGCAGGCAGACATTAAAGATTGACAAAAATCTTGAAAAACCAAGATGACGCTTGAAAAAAAGTGACCGGCGGTAATCAGCGTCCTGAGCCTGTTCCCGTTCACCGGAGCGGCGTATCAACGATAAATTTCTGACCCCCTGACGATATGCAGAATCTGCAGAAAATGCTTCCGAAGTTTTCGATAGCCTTTGTGATGGTGTTCGTGGCGGTGGCCGCCTATCTCTTGACCCGTGGCAATACGGTTGAAGTCGAGGCTGGAAAGATCGAGCGGTCGGAGCTGGTCGAGGCGGTTTATGCCACCGGGTATGTCGAAGCGGAGAGCATCGCCAGCCTCAGCGCCGAGTTCTCCGGAACCGTGCGCTCCGTGGGGGCGCTCGAAGGGCAGCGGGTCAGAAAAGGACAGTCGATCATCGAGTTCGACAGCCCGCAGCCTCGCCTTGCTGTCGAAGAGGCTCGCGCGGCGCTGGGCGAAGAGCAGGCGGCTGCCCGTGACAACAGCCTCAAGCTTGAGCGAAACCGGATGCTTTTCAAAGCTGGTGCCATTTCCCGTCAGCAGCTCGACGAGGCGGAACGCAACAGCGCGCAGTCGCTCGAAGCGCTCCGGCAGCGGCAGGCGCAGCTTCGAAGCCGCGAGGACGATCTGAAAAAGCTCTCGGTCGTCGCGCCGTTCGACGGAATGCTCACCCTGCAAAAGGTCAAGCCGGGCGACTACGTTACGGCCAATACCGAGGTGGCCGTGGTGACCGACACCTCAAGCTATCTTGTGGTTGTCGAAGTCGATGAACTTGACGTGCCCCGCCTGCGCACAGGCCTGAAGGCGATGATCGCCTTCGACTCGATGCCCGCCAGGCGCTTCCAGGCCGCCGTCGTGCGTATCGTGCCGCAGACCGACCGGGTCACCAAGACCTCGCGGGTCTATCTCCGGCTCGACGACTCCGCCGGAGCGATTCAGGGCGGTATGACCGCAACGGCCAACATCATCTATAACGTCAAAAAGGGAACGCTTCTGGCCCGTAAAAGCTCGGTTTTCGAGGAGGAGCGCAAGGCTTATGTCTGGAAAATCGTCGAGGGCAAGCTCAGGAAGCAGCAGGTTCGCACCGGCGACAGTGACCTGACCTTCGTTGAAATTCTCGAAGGTCTCGTTGAGGGCGACAAGGTGGTCACCTCACCGCAGGAGAACTTCCGCGACGGCATGGAGGCGCGCATCGCTGACGAGCGCAAGAAAAGCTCCTGAGCTGAACCGGAGAGTTCCCATGGCTGCAAAACGGATCGCCGTGATTCTCGGCGCGCATGGCGAGGCTGAAACCGGCGGGTTTGTTGAGAATTACCGGGTGAGCCTGCACACCCTCCAGCGCGCTTCGGAGCTTATTGCGGTTCCCGTGCCGTTGCAGCACTTCATTTCGTTCAGCGCCTCGCTGCGCAAAAAAATTACCGGAAAAACAGCCGGCTCGCCCCAGAATCCGCTGACCCGGCGGCAGTCATCCGAACTTCAGAAGCTGCTCGACCAGCGCTCCCAGGCGGCGTTTCCGGAGCTGTCCTTCGAGGTCATGGCCGCGTTTTCGGCATCCGCGCCAAGCGTCGAAACCGCGCTCGAAAAGCGTCACGGGTATGACGGGCTGATCGTGGTGCCGATGGCGCCGGTCGATAACGCCCTGATCTGCGGCCTGCTCTGCCGTCATCTCGCCGAGACCTGTTCGCCTGCCGAGCTTGCCCGCACAAGGGTGATCGGCAGGTTATGGACGGACGATGCGCTGCATCGCGTCTGCCTCGATCATCTGTTCGGACAAGCCGATCTTCCGCCGGCCACCCGGAAAGAGCGTAATGCGCTGATGCTGCTTTTCCACGGCACGCTCGTCGAAGACCGCAACGGAGCGCCGCCGTCGTTCCATACCGGGCAGGCGGAAACCGCCTCGTTCGCCCGGCGGCTGACCGCGCTCATCGAAGCCGATCCCCGGAACCCGTGGGGCACGGTCATGACCGCCTACCTGAACCACGACGTCGGCGGGCGCTGGAGCAGCCCGTCGTTCGAGGAGGCGAGCCGGATGGTTGCCGCCCAAGGCAAGCGGCGCTTGTCGCTGTTTGCCGCCGGGTATTTTTCCGACGGCAACGAAACCGTCGGGCGCGAGCGGTACTGTTCCGCCCTTGAACCGGAGATGCGGGCCGAAACGATTCCCTGCCTGAACGATTCGCCCCGTTTCATCTCCTTTCTCGCCGACCGGGTGGAGGCCGCCGCCCGGCAAATCCTTGTTTTTTCGTGATATTCGATACGCTGCGCCGTACGAATCCTGCTTTCATGATTTATATTCAGGAATGCGGAAATTTTCTCCGGGCAACGCATGACGTTCTGTCACTGCTTTCCGTCTGAAAGCCCGCTTCCGGATTCTGAACAGCAGCCTGCCGCTTTTCCGAAAAGCGACGGCATAGAGACCAACCACAAGGATTTCATTTATGGAGCACAGCAGGGAAACGATCGCGATGCTGATCGATGCCGACAACTCTCCAAGCGACAAAATCGATTTTATTCTCTCCGAGATGGCCAAGTACGGCGTGGTCAACATCCGCCGGGCGTATGGCAACTGGAAGAGCCACTCGCTGAAAGGCTGGGAGGACAAGCTGCACGATTACGCCATCCGCCCGATCCAGCAGTTCGATTACACCAAGGGCAAGAACGCCACCGACATGGCGATGACCATCGATGCGATGGATCTGCTTTACAGCAAAAAGCTCGATGCCTTCTGCATTGTGTCCAGCGACAGCGATTTCACGCCGCTGGTGATGCGTATTCTTTCCGAGGGGCTGAACGTCTATGGCTTCGGCCAGAAATCGGCGCCTGCGCCGTTCGTGAACGCCTGTTCCACGTTTCTGTACGTCGAATCGTTCGGCGGCAGTCAGGAAAAGGCCAAAAACGACGGAGGGCGCCGCAAGAGCAGCCAGGAGCTCAAGCAGGACAGCAAGCTTCTGACCCTGCTCCGGCACGCCGTTGACAGCGCGCAGGAGGAGGATGGCTGGTCGAATCTGGCCAAGATCGGCAAGCACATCTCCAACCAGGCTTCGTTCGATCCGCGCAACTACGGATTCAAGCGGCTCTCCGACCTGATCCGCGCCATCGATCTGTTCGAGATCGAGTTCCGCAACAACAACTCCGAGCTGTACATCCGCGACAAGCGCAAGGCGCGCAAGCCGGACGGCAGCCCGATCGAGGGCGCGGCAGCTCCGATATCGTCCGACATGGTGGCTGCGGGGACGGTTGCAGAGCCTTTTGCTGAAAGGCCTGCCGCGCCGTCCACTTCCGCTTCGCCGTCGGTACAAGCCGCGTCGAAACCGGAACCGTCCCACTCATCAGCGCCAGAGATAGCAGTTCAGAAGTCCGACGCGCCCGATGCCGCGAAGCCTGCCGAAGCGAAAAAGGAGACGCCGGAAGCTGCTCCGAAGAGCGCTCCCGAGCCGAAGGCGATACATTCCGAACTGGTCGTTGGCAAGTCCGAAGCTCCGGAGCCGGAGCCTGCAAAGCCCGTCGAGACGAAAGCTGCCGCATCGGAAGCCGCCGTGGCGGATCCTGCTCCGGAGCAGCCATCTTCGACCGAAGCCAAGCCGAAAAAGGCGACCAGAGCCAGAACGGCAAAGCCCCGCTCGACTTCATCCGGCAAGGCAAAGGCCACTGCTCCGAAAGAGAGCGAATCGTCGGCACTTGCCGAAGAGCCGGCGGAAGCGGCAGCTGCGGCATCCGAAACGCTGCCGGCTCCGGCGGAAACCTCCGGGGCCGAAAAGAAAACCCGCCGCCCCGCCCGCCGCCGCACGACCCGCAAAAAGAGCGAGCCGGAGAGCGGAATGGCCCCCGCTGAGCCGGAAGGGTAGTTTGCCAAGAGTTCCGAGTGGGACGATTGTGGTCTATGGGACTTGTGGGACGGAAGAGGTGACGATGATTTTTTTATCGTAGAGGCGGTTTTCGGACCGCCTTTGCAGTTTCTGCCAAACCGGCGTGTAATTCATGGACAATCTTATTCTCATTGCAGTCTCCTTTACGGCAGGGCTTCTCATGCGGCGTTTCAGCCGGATGCCGGCAGAGGCTCCGGTGGTGCTGAATGCTTTCATCATTTACGTTTCACTGCCGGCGATGGTGCTGTTCTATCTCCACGGCCTCGATTTCAGCCCGGCGATGTTCCTGCCCGCTTCGATGCCGTGGCTGGCCTTCGCGCTGTCGGCGCTGTTCTTCGTTGTCGCGGGCAAGCTGCTGAAGCTTCCACGCGCGACTGTCGGTGCGCTGATTCTCTGCGGCGGGCTTGGCAATACCTCGTTTTTCGGCTTCCCGATGATCGAGGCGTTTTACGGCAAGCAGGCGATCGTGCACGGCATCATCATCGACCAGCTCGGAAGCTTCATGGTGGTTTCGACGCTCGGCGTTGCCGTGGCCGGAATCTATTCGCACGGAAAGGCTGATGCACGAAGCATCGTCAAACGGGTGGTGCTGTTTCCCTCGTTCATCGCTCTTTTCGTGGCCGTGTTGCTGAACGATGTGACCTATTCTGGCTGGTTTGTGAATCTCGTCAAACGACTGAGCGAGATGCTCGCGCCGATGGCGCTTTTTTCGGTCGGCTTCCAGTTCAATCCGGGTCACATCGGCAAAAGCCGGAACACGCTTGCGCTGGGCCTTGCTTTCAAGCTCGTTCTGGCGCCTGCGGTGATGTTTCTGCTCTATGTGGTTTTTGCAGGTATGCACGGGCTGCCCGCGCGGATCACCATTTTCGAGGCAGCCATGCCGACCATGATCACCGGCGGCATCATCGCCGCCGAGCACAGGCTCGATCCGCCTCTCGCCAATCTCATGGTGTCGCTGGGCTTGCTGGTTTCATTCGTGACTCTTGCTTTGTGGACGGTGGTGTTGCGCAGTGTTTGAGGGGGGGGGTGCGAGTGCGGGTTTTGGGACTTGTGAGACCGATGAGACTTTTGGGACTTTTGGGAAGAGGAGAATGTTTTATCCCCCCTGCAATCTCAGCGGCAGCTCCAAACCGTTGGCTTCCAGCAATTCAGCATCCGCGAGAATATCTTTTGTCGGGCCGTCGGCGACGATCTTTCCTTCACTCATAATGCAGACCCGCTTGCAGGTTTCCCAGATGAAGTCGAGGTCGTGGGAGACGGTGAGTCTGGTTGTCGGCAAGCTGTTGACCAGGCCGATGAGCATCCGGCGGTTGCGGGGGTCGAGGTCGGAGGTGGGTTCGTCCATGACGAGCAGCTCCGGTTGCATGACGAGCACCGCAGCCAGAGCGGCGAAGCGTTTCTGGCCTTGCGAGAGGTGGGCGGGGGGCTTGTCGCGCAGCTCCCAGAGGCCGAACATCCGCAGCAGCCGCTCAGCTTCGGTGTGGCTCTCCGCCTCATTCATGCCGAGGTTCGACGGGCCGAACATCACGTCGTCATACACCCTCGCCATGAAGAGCTGGTCGTCCGGTTTCTGGAACACCAGCCCCACCTTTTTTCTGACTGTTTCGACCGATTTTTTGTCCACCCCGACGCCGCCGATTCTGGCCGATCCCGCCTGCGGCAGGTGCCAGGCGTTGAGGTGGCTGACGAGGGTCGATTTGCCCGCGCCGTTCGATCCGGCGATGCCGACCGACTCGCCCTTCGCGACGCGGAGGCTGAGGCCATCGAGTGCCCGGGTGCCGTCGGGGTAGGTGAAGGCGAGCTGTTCGATGGTGATCAAATCGGGTACTCCTGCGAAGAAAATGCGTTCAGAAAAAGGAGCGGATCAGGCTGAAAAGCGCCGTCGCGCCCGCGATTGCGGCGAGGTCGCCGGGCTTTATCGCGATGGCCGGGCGCGAATCCAGCGCCGCTCGGAAGCCGCGCGCGCTCATCGCCATGTAGATGCGCTCCGCCCGGGCGGTCGTGCGGATGAGCAGCGAGCCGATGAGCTTTGCCGTGACGAGCGGCCCCTTGCCGCGCTTGCCGAAGCTCCGCAGGTCGCGCGCTTTCTGCATCATTCCAGCCTCTTCGGCGAGCAGGAAGCTGTAGCGGTAAACCAGCAGCAACTGGGTGACGAAAACCTCCGGCACGCGCAGGCTCCGGAGCGCCATGCCGAAGCGGTGGAACGGCATCACCGCCATGAGCGAGAGCAGGGCGGCGAGCGTCACCACCGTTTTCAGCACGATCACCGAGGCTGAAACCGTGCCGCCGGTGATGGCCAGCCCGCCGATCGTCACGGCGGTCGAGCGGTCGAGCGCGAGGTTGCCCGCCGCCATGAAGAGGATGAAGGGCGACGCGATCACGAGGCGCTTGACGAGCGGCAGCAGCGGGATGGCGGTGGCGGTCGCCAAGAGCAGCGGAAATGCGGCGAAGGCGATCACTCCGGCGAGGTCGAACTTCGGCACGGAGATCACGAAAAGGATGAAGAGTGCGAGGATGACGATGGCCGCGCCGTCTCCGACCGGAAGCGGGCGCGGCTGCGCGGGCGAGTGCAGGGCTTCGATGTCGAAGCGATCCGTCACGAGTCCGCCGTCGTCGTTGAATGGTCGCGACGATTGCGAAGCGCGAGTCCCGCCGCTCCGGCAAGTACGAGCACCATCAGGCTGCCCGCGATGCCGGAGAGCGAGGTTCCTGCGTTGACGGGCGATGCGGCGGCGGTTGTCGCGGTTTCGCCTGCATCCCGGAAGTCGTAATCGGGCAGAAAGGCCAGTTTGTCCTGCATCGCGGCGAGAAGCTCATGAGCTTTTTCGGCGGGTGAGGCCAACTCTTCCGCGCCTGTCACTTTGCCTATCGACCACTCCAGTCCGTCCGGGTTCGACGAGGCGAACCACGAGAGCGCCCCGCCGATGGCGAGCGCGGCGACGAAGAGCGTTGCCGTCACGAAGCCGCTTTTCGGCGCGCGGGTCTCGCTCGCTGTCCGCAGAAGTCCCGGCTCGGTCGAGGCGATGAACGACAGCACGCCCCAAGTCAGCACTCCCTCGACGATGCCGATGGCCGCATGGATCGGCAGCATGAAGAGCACGAAGGTTCCGAAAGGCAGATCGGAGATGCCGGAGAGCGAGGTCTGGATCACCACCGAAAAGGCTCCCGCCAGCAGGCCGAGCGTGGAGGCGGCGATGCTCGCCGTGGCGAGGCGCACCGGAGAGCTGCCTTCGCCCGCGATGGGTCGATAAACGATGGGCCAGGCGATGAAGGCCGGGATGAAGGCCATGTTGAAGATGTTGCAGCCGAGCGCGAGCAGGCCGCCGTCGGCGAAGAAGAGCGCCTGGATCACCAGCACCGAGGCGAGCGTGATGAAGGCCCGCCACGGGCCGAGCAGCACGGTGAGCAGGAGGCCGCCGCCGATGTGCCCGCTGGAGCCGGTGCCGGGAATGGTGAAGTTGATCATCTGCGCGGCGAAGACGAACGCGCCCATCACCCCCATCAGCACGGTCTTGGAGCCGTCGGAACCGGCGGCGGTTTTTTTCGCCGACAGGCCGATCATCCCGGCGCTGACCGCCCAGAACGCGCCGCCGACAACCGGCGAAAGCAAAGCGTCTGACATGTGCATGGTTCGTACTCCTGTGGTTTACTGGTGATTCATAAGAGATTCAGAACAGTCAGCGGCGTTGCCTTTGCTTGTCATTCTGAACGCAGTGAAGAATCCAGCTGTCTTTAGATCGTTTGATAAGTGATTATATCAAAAGGCATTACGAGGCAATTCCGGATTCTTCGCCCGACTTCATCGGACTCGGAATGACAGAATGGTAATGTTGCCATCATAACGCTCTCCGTGGTCTGGTTAGAATCGCATCGTCACGCCTGCGAGCAGCGTGGTGTCGGTTTCGGCGTCATTCAGGCCGCCCTTGATGCCGATGTCGAGGTCGGTATTGTCGTTGACCGCGTAGATCAGGCCACCGAGAATGTAGGCCGGATTGGTGTCAGACTCCTTGTCCGGATTGGTCTCGATGCCAATGTCCCCGACGGCCCTGAGCTTGCCGGTCACGTTCAGCTCAGCGGCCAGCGAGGCGTGCCAGATGTTCTTTCTCGACGACTCGCTGATTTCGTCGAGCTTGTATTCGTTGCGGCTGTAGCCGAGGTTGACATGATAGCTGGCAAGCTCGGCCTCGCGTGTGGCGATGAGCGTCATGCTGCCAGTGACCTTGCCGGGGCCGAAGCCCTTGCGCTCGTCGCCGGTCGGAATCGTGATGCCCGGTTTCAGGGCGAGGCTGAATCCGGAATCTTCGTTGTTGTAAAAGCGCCACTTGATTTGCAGGGCGAGGTCGCCTTGGCCGTTTTCATCGGCCATTTTCACGCCATCCTCTTTTTCTGTGTACCACTCCCAGGGCATTCCTGCGACGAGATCGATGTTGTCCGTCAGGCCGTAGCTGATAGTTGTCGAGACGGCACCGCCGGTCGTTTTGGTTTCGACGCCTGCGACTGTCTCCTTGTCGCTGGCGGATTCAAATCCGATTTCGATCTGGCTGTGACCCTTACCCTGTGTGCCGGTATCGTCGCTCTGGAGCGGCATGGCGGCGAAGAGCGGCGTCGAGCAAAGCATGAGCGCTGAGGCGAGGAGCGCGGATTTTTTCTGCATGGCGAAGGCGTTTTGCGGTTGACGATAGCATGAAAATAAGAAGAGTGCTATCACCGGGCAACAGGTAACGGCCTTGAAACGTTTCGCGGGGAGGGTTTATTAATTCGGCAACAAAAAATCGCAATCTTCTCTAAAAGAAGAGATTGGGCTAAAGCCCTTATTTCTTTTTTCTTATCCATAAACCCCGGACTA
>JAFGER010000069.1 GCA_016931495.1 Chlorobiaceae bacterium
CCTCACGTACTCCGTGTACGCTCCGGTTTCTGCGCTCCAGCCGCCTTGCACTCGGGCCGCTCATGACACTTTTTAGAGGTGCCCTGATGTTGCTGGCGGGCGCGATTGCGGTGCATGGCAAACCCCCGGTTCAATTGGCTGAAGCCGGGGGTTTTGATCGGTCAATTCCCAAGCGGTTACTTTCTCAGGTACTGGAAGCTCGGGTCGGGACGGCCGACGTAGCAGGAGCGGGTGAAGCCATATTTCTTGATGATGGCAAAGGCGGTTCTGGCCTCCTCCTCCTTGTTGCCGAAGTCGAAGACCCAGTGGCTGCCGTCAACGATTTTCCAGCGTCCGTCGATGTTTTTGACCTCGATGGTGTTCGGGTTGAAGCTCACGCAGTCCTCGCCTGGCATGCTTCCCTGGGGAGCCTTGCCGTTGACCAGCAGGTACTCGAAGCTGGGATCGGGACGGCCGACAAAGCACGAGCTGTTCATCCGGTAGTATTTGATGACTTTCAGCGCCTGGAGAGCTTCCATTTTATTGTCGCCGAAGTTGAACATCAGGTGGTTGCCGTCAGCAATCGTCCAGCGTCCGTCGATATTCCTGACGGTTGTGGTGGCCGGGTTGAACGACAGGCAGTCCTCCTTTATTGCCGGCAAAGGCATGGGGATCGGGCCGGGCAGCGGCTTCATGGGAGCCAGGCTGGCCTGACGCCTGAAAGCGTAGGTCGCTTTGTAGTTGCTGCGGTTGCTGTTGTCGGTGAAGCGGGTGTACACCTGGGCGCGGATGGCGTTCTTGCCGGCTGGAGTAACGATGACCAGGGTCTGGCTGAAACCTGTGGTGTACACGGCGGAGACGGCCTGCGCCGACGGGTCGATCGGTGCGGATACGTTCGGCGCGTAGGCGTACGCATCGACTTCGCCCCAGTCGCAATCCTGCGGATGGCACTTGCCCCAGGCGTGCATTTTCAGGGCATTGGCGCTGCCGCTAATGACCAGGGTAGTGAGACCCCGCGTGTTCGGGTCGGTGTTTTTCCAGTTTCCGGTGAACTGGTTCAGGGCCGCAAAGCCGATCGAATAAGAGAGCAGAAACACGATCGCCAGCGCGGCGGAAAGGAGAGGTTTTTTCATGGGAACTCCTGTTTTTTGTGTTTGGTCAATCCATGATGGTGATGCAGTCCGCTTTTTTGGGTGGGGTTTCGGGATACGGTTCCGCCGGATAGCCGAAGGCTGCTGCGGCGTAAGGCTGGTAGCCTTTCGGGAAGGTGACGCCAAGCTCCGCGAAGGCCGCTTTTCCCTTGTCGGTGGCGTAGTGCATCATGACGGCGTTCGTCCAGCAACTGCCGATGCCCAGTGAGGTTGCGGCGATCATCATGTTTTCCATCGCCAGCGTGCAGTCGTTCTGCGGGGCAAGCGCGGCGGGATCGCCGGAGATGATGACCAGCAGCGGGGCGTGATAGAAAACGCTGAATCCTTCCATTTTCGCAACTTCCCGGAGCGCTTCGACCTTCGATTCGAGGAACGCGCTGATGCAGTGCTCTTCGAGCTTGCCAAGCAGTTCGGGGTTGCGGATGACCGTGAAGTGCCACGGTTGCTGGTTCATGGCGGTGGGGGCGTGTCGTCCGGCTTCGAGCATGAGTTCGAGCTCGGCCTGCCCGACCGGATCGGGCCGGTAAGCCCTCACGCTTCGCCGCCTGAGAATCGTGGAGATGGTTTCGTTCATGACGTTCTCCGTGATGTGACTTCAGGAAATGAGTTTTTTCTCCACAGGAAATATACGGCCAGAAGTGCCGTTCTACAATCCTACCCGGCAAGAGTTTGCCTGCCTGTGCGCTTCCGTCCGGAAACCAAATGAGTCGGGCGGGTGTTCGCTCGGGGAAAGTATCGATAACCCTTTTCTCGTCACGCCATGAACACCTATCATATCGCCGTGGTTGTCGGCAGCATCAGGCGCGAATCGCTGAACCGCAAGCTTGCCGACGCGCTCTTCAGGCTCGCTCCCGCCGATTTTTCGTTTCATCACCTCCGCATCGACGACCTGCCGCTGTACAACGAGGATGACGAAGCGCATCCGTCGGAATCGATGCAGCGCTTGCGCCGCGAGATTGCCGGGGCCGATGGCCTTATGTTCGTGACGCCCGAATATAACCGCTCGATTCCGGGCGTGCTCAAAAACGCCATTGATCACGGTTCGCGTCCCCGCGGGCAGAACGCCTGGGAGGGCAAGCCGGCGGGCATCATCGGCCTGTCGCCAAGCGCCTGCGGCACGGCGCTCGCCCAGCAGCATCTGCGCAACATCCTCGCCGTGCTCGACGTGCCCGCGATGGCCCAGCCCGAAGCGTTCATCTGCAATTACGACGGGCTGTTCGACGAAGAGGGAAACATCGGCCCGAAAAGCCGCGACTTCCTGCAAGGCTGGATGGACCGGTTCGCCGGGTGGGTGAGGCTGCATGCCGGACAGACTGGTTGAGCGGACACAAAATCATCTCCGGCAACAGCGTGCGCCACCCGGTTGCCTCGTCGGGTGGCGTTCGGAATCCTCATGCACTGCCCGTACTTTCCGGTTTTTCCGCTCCATCCGCCGCGCCTCCGCGCCGCTCGTCACTTTTTTCAGCAAACATCGTTGCGTTGTCAGACAAAGAGAGATATCATCGTCAGTATTGCTGCTTTGTGCCCCTGAAACTCTTTTTGGGTTTTCAGGTTGTTTGTTGACGGCCTGTTTTACTGTTTATGCATGTTTTTGTGTATTTATTTTTTGCGATTGATATACTCTTTCTTTTCGCAGAATAGTTACTGTGAAATCATATAATTATCCGGATGGAAAACGATCTCTCTTCCGGATGAATTTGTAGATGTTTCAGGAGTTTGCATAAGCGTAACATAGTTCACTTTGTTCCGGCAGTGCCAAATCAATAATATCATATGGTGTGCGTTGATATGTTTTATCGGTAGGTCTGATTCGTCTTGTAGAAGGGAAAAACTTTAAAATTACTACTGCCATGACAAGTGAAATGAGTGAAACCGGGATTGAAACGCTGGTGCCGCGGGAAGAAAGAGTAAGGCTTGCAGCTTATTTGCTCTGGCAAAAGAACGGTGAGCCGCAAGGAACCGATCTCCAGGACTGGTTGAATGCCGAGGCTGCTATCGAAGTGGAAGAGTCGGAGAACAACGGGTGACGGCTTGCCGGTTGTTTCATTTTTTTCTGACAGACAGCAGAATCAGCGCTTTTGCTGTCTGTCGGTTGTTTTCATCGTTTTCATTCATTCCGGGCTGACGAACCATTCCTTTGGTTGATTTGGTTAAAAGGAGGTTATTATGTCTGAATCAGAATCAGCAACATCGGCATCCGGTTTTTACCAGTCGGAGATTGCATATCTTGCTCAGGAGTTGTCTGCCATAAGAAATGAAATTGCAGACGATTCCACGGGTGCGGGGCTTGAGGCTATTCATGGAAACTACAGGGATAGCGCCCGGAATTTTCTTCACTATCTGGGACTTCGCCGTCATGACCGGCGACCGCTTCAGATGCGCTTGGCATCGCTGGGGCTTTCCTCTCTTGGCAGGCTGGAGTCGCATGTGCTGGCGACGCTTGACTCGGTTTTGCAGGTGCTCCAGCAGTTGGGGCAGAATCCATCAATTGGCGGCAGTGCTTCCGGATTCCCCGATTTCAATCAGGGCCAGAGACTGTTGCGTGAACATACCGAGGCTGTTCTGGGATCGGTTCCTGATGGCCGCAAGGTAAGAATCATGGTCACCATGCCCACCGAAGCGGCTCGGGACGCTTCGCTGGTTGGCGACCTCGTTACGGCCGGAATGGATTGCATGAGGATCAATTGTGCTCACGACAGTGCGTTGCAGTGGAAGAAGATGGTTGAGCATCTCAGGAAAACTGAACAGGCGACAGGCCGTTCATGCCGGATCGCCATGGACCTGGCGGGGCCGAAACTGCGTACCGGGCCTCTTGAGCCGGGTCCAAAGGTGATCAAAATCCAGCCGGAGCGCGATGAGCTGGGCAGGGTCACTGTTCCGGCGCGAATCTGGCTGAGTGACAGCGAGATGGCCGAGCGGCCAGAGTTCCCTTACGATTTTCGTCTTCCGGTCTCGAAGCTCTGGCTGTCGCAACTTCATCCCGGCGATCAGGTGCGCTTCGTGGATGCGCGTGGAGCCCGGCGGGAGCTTGAAATCGTGAAGGCGGGTGATGCCGGATGTCTTGCAGAGTCTGCCAATACCTCCTATGTGGTGCCCGGAATGACGTTGTATGCGAAGTCCGGCGCTGAGGAGGAGCTTGTTGCGGCTGTCGGGGATATACCGGCAATCGTTACAAAAATACCGTTGAAGCAGGGCGATCTCCTTGTGCTGAAACGGGACTGTTCGCCAGGCAAGCCTGCGGTTTATGCCGATGACGGCAGTGTGATTGAGCCGCCGGTGATCGGTTGCACTATTCCGGAGGCGCTTGAGCAGGTGCAGGCTGGCGAACCGGTCTGGTTCGACGATGGAAAAATTGGCGGTGTCGTGGAAAAGACCGATGAGCGCAGCCTCCAGGTCAGGATTACCCACACCGGTATCGAGGGCGGCAAACTCGCTGCGGACAAAGGGTTGAACTTTCCGGGCAGCGATCTGAAGCTCGGCGCATTGACTCCAAAAGATCTTGAAGATCTGGAATTTGTTGCCAGACACGCCGATATCGTGGAGCTTTCGTTCGCCAATACGGCAGACGATGTTTTCCGGTTGCAGCAACAGCTTCTGCAGCTCGGCGACCGCCGGCCGGCAATTGTGCTGAAGGTCGAAACTCAGCAAGGGTTCAGGAACCTGCCGGAGATGCTGCTTGCAGCCATGCAGTGGCCGGCCTGCGGGGTGATGATCGCCAGGGGCGACCTGGCCGTGGAGTGCGGTTTCGAGCGCATGGCCGAGATTCAGGAGGAGATTTTGTGGATTTGCGAAGCGGCACACGTACCGGTCATCTGGGCCACGCAGGTGCTCGAAACGATGGCCAAGGAGGGGATGCCGTCACGCGCCGAGATTACCGATGCCGCCATGGGTGACCGTGCGGAGTGCGTCATGCTCAACAAGGGGCCTTATGTCGTCGAGGCGGTCAGGGCGCTCGATGACATTCTACGCAGAATGGAGCAGCACCAGTCGAAAAAATGCGCAATGTTGCGTGAGCTGCATCTGGCCCGCAAGGTCCGGGTTTCCGGTTCCGGATTGCAACCGGCAGGGCTGAAAACGGAGTGATCCATAATCATCAGGCATCAATGAAGAGGCTTTACCTTGTCCGTCATGCCATGTCCGGCTGGAAAAAAAGCCGGATGGCGGATTTCAGGAGACCATTGAACAGGCAGGGCGTCAAAGAGGCTGGAGAGATGGCGGAATGCCTTCTCGATAAAGGGGTGCGGCCTGATCTCATGGTTTCCAGCCCCGCCGTTCGGGCGCTTTCGACGGCCAGAATTTTCGGGAACGTCTTCGGTTATCCTGAAAGCGGTATTGTCCAGAGGGGCGAGCTGTCCAAAGAGGGCGCTGTCGAAGACATTGCGTCGGTTGTCCGCGCTTTGCCCGAAAGCACCGGCAGCGTGCTGCTTTTCGGGCATAATCCTTCGATCAGCGAATTCGCTTCGTGGCTCGGCGGAGAAGAGCGCGAAAGCATGGTGACTTGCGGTGTTCTATGCTTCGATCTCAAGGTGAGCGATTGGGCGGATGTTGAAAAAGGGGCTGGAGCAGCAGGCTGGTATGAGGTGCCTGAAAACCATTGCCGAAAGAGAGCGCCGAGGCCGCCAGGATCCTGATCGTCACGTCCGGAGGCAACCGCCCGGGAGGGCAAGCCGGCGGGCATCATCGGCAAAAACTCCTGAATCTGCCGTAGGGGTTACGGCACCAGGTACAAATGGTCGTAATGAATCACCGGTTTGTGGCCCTTCTGGCCCATGGCTGATCGTGCTTTTTCGGCGCTGAAGGAGGCCATGCCGTAGCCGATGACGTTGCCCTGTTCGGAGCAGATGCGGATGACGTCGCCGCGCTGGAACGTGCCGTCAACTTTGGTGATGCCGACGGGCAGAAGGCTGGTGGCGCGCTGGCCGGAGGTGAGGGCGTCGATGGCGCCCTGGTTGATGACGACGGCGCCTTTTTCCAGCCCTTCGCTGTGCGCGATCCAGCGTTTGCGGCTGTGCTTGGGTTTCTGGGCAAGGAATTTCGTGCCGGTTTTTCCGCCGTGCACGATGGTCTGCAGAATGCCGGGGGTGGTGCCGTTGGCGATGTGCACGGTGATGCCGAGGCGCGAGAGCTTGTGCGCTATGGTGCACTTGGTGAGCATTCCGCCGCGCCCGAACTCCGACTTGCCGGGGCGGATGTACTGGCTGAAGTTCTTCGAGCCGGGGTCGATCTCTTCGATCACCGGGCTGCCCTCCGTCTGCGTGTCGAACAGTCCGTCAACGTTGGAGAGGATGATGTGCCCGTCCACCTGCAACATCGAGGCGATGAGGCCGGAAAGCTCGTCGTTGTCGGTGAACATCAGCTCGGTGACGGCGACGGCGTCGTTCTCGTTGACGATCGGCACGATCTTCTGCGCGAGCAGCGCCTCGAAGCAGGTGCGCATGTTGAGGTAGTGCTGGCGGTCGCGGAAGTCGCCTTTGGTGACGAGCAGTTGCGCGCCGAGCATTCCGTGCTTTTCGAAGCGGTCGTTGTAGGCGTTGATGAGCCGGATCTGCCCGGTGGCGGCGAGCACCTGGCGCGTCTCGACGGGCGTGAGTCCGCCGCTGAGCGACACGATGCCGCGCCCCGCCCCCACCGCGCCCGACGAGACGAGAATCACCTCCACGCCGTCGGCCCAGAGCGAGGCGATCTGCGAGGTCAGGCTGTCGAGCATGGCCGGATCGAGCCTGCCGTCGCGGCCTGTGATGACGTTGGTTCCTACCTTGACGACGATTCTCCGGTACACCGGGTGGTTGTGACTCATGCCTTGCGCCTTACTTCATGGATTCCTGACTGAAATGCAAACCTGCGATGCCGGCGATCACCAGAACCAGCGAAACCACCTTGAGCGTGTTGATCCCTTCGCCGAACCAGAGCACGCCGATGGTGGTGATGAGCGCCGTGCCGACCGCCGACCAGATGGCGTAGGCGAAGCCGATGGGCATCGTCCGGAGCGCCAGCGTGAGGAAAGTAAGACTCAGACCGTAAAAAACGAAAATCATTGCCGATGGCAGCGGTTTACTGAAGCCCGCCGAGAGCTTCATGCTGGTCGTGCCCGAGATTTCGGCGATGATGGCCAGGATGAGGTAGAGCCATTGCATGGTGTGCAGGGTTTCAGGCTTTTTCTTTGTGCGCTTCCTTGACCCTTTGTGCGCAGGCCTCCTTGTCGAGGCACTCGCCGAAGAGTTGCAGGCTGAAGCTGCCGAGCGAGTAACCGTGCCCGGTGCAGAGCTTCTCCATCATGCCCGCCAGATCCTCACTCGTGGCTTCCGAGACCTTGCCGCACTTCAGGCAGATGATGTGCAGGTGGTCGGCCACGCCCCACGATTTTTCGTAGTGGGTATGCTTGTGGCCGAGGTCGATCTTGGTGACGAGGTTGTACCTGAAGAGCAGGTCGAGGGTGTGATAGACCGTGGCGCGTGAAATGCCGACGCCCTGCTCGCGCAGCCGGACGAACAGCTCGTCGGCGTCGAGATGGGTGTTGGAACGGTAGATTTCCCGCAGCACGCTCAGCCGCTTCTGGGTGCAGCGGAGCTTCTCCTCCTTCATATAGGATTTGAAAAGACACTCGACCTTTGCGATTGTTTCCGCGCTTGTTTTTTTCACGATGTCTTTGTCAGTCAGTCGTTCGGGGTTTTTTTTCAATGTATTGTTTTTCTCCGAATTCCCTCTCAGGCCTTGCGGCGCTTCCGGTACGGAAAAACCCGTTGAAAACTGTAAATTCCCGATTTGTGATTTCAGGGGGCCCGATGAGCAGGCAACTATTTTGGAATTAACAGGGTTATTCTGAGGAAATGCACGCCCGATGCACGTTCACACGGGTTAACGGCCTTTCCGTATTCATCTCAAAGCGCATCATTCAATGATTTTACCGATCAATACGTACAGCGATCCGGTTCTTACGGCGACCGCCAAGCCCCTCAAGGGAGTTGATTCGTCCATCGAGGAGCTGATCGCCGAGATGTTTCAAACCATGTACAAAGCGCCCGGTATCGGGCTGGCGGCTCCGCAGGTGGGCCATTCGCTGCGCCTGCTGGTGGTCGATATTTCCACGATCAGCGAGTATGCCGACTACAAACCAATGGTGGTCATCAATCCGCGCATCGTGTCGGTCAGCGGGCGCAATTCGATGGAGGAGGGGTGCCTGAGCGTGCCTGGCGTTGCTGGCGACGTCATCCGTCCGTCGAGAATCACCTTGCACTACCGCGACGAGAAGTTCGAGGAGCATACCGAAGAGTTCAGTGACATGATGGCTCGTGTGCTTCAGCACGAAATTGACCATCTCGACGGCACGCTGTTCATCGATCGCATGGAAAAGCGTGATCGCCGGAAGATTCAGAAAACGCTGGACGCGATCAAGCAGGGGCGCGTGAAGACAAGCTACCCGGTCGCTCCCCATGCTCCGAAAATTGCGGTGGAGGCCTGAGCGGTGCCGATGCGCGTTGTTTTTATGGGCACGCCGCAGTTCGCCGTGCCTTCGTTGCGCCGCATTGCCTCCATGACGCCGGAGTTCGAGACCGTCCTCGTGGTGACCGGATGCGACAAACCCCGCCGAAGCAAGAATTCGCCGCCCGAGCCGACGCCGGTCAAGCAGGCGGCGCTGGAGTTGGGTCTTCCGGTGCTTGAGGCCGATGACGTGACGACTCCGGAGTTTGCCGCGAAGGTTGCCGAATCACGGCCCGACGTGATCGTGGTGGCCGCCTTCCGCATCCTGCCTCCCGCCGTGTTCGAGTTGCCGCCGCTCGGAACCTTCAACCTGCACGGCTCGCTGCTTCCGGCATATCGTGGAGCGGCGCCGGTCAACTGGTC
>JAFGER010000070.1 GCA_016931495.1 Chlorobiaceae bacterium
ATATATCTTTATCTGATATATATAAAATATCATTAGTTTTAACATGCGGAATTCCCACCAAATCTTCCATCATGACAGAATCATCATTTTTAAAAATATTTGAAAAAATATTTCCTACACTACTCGTTGACCAATTATTATGTTTTAACTCACCCTTAAATTCATCAATCTTAGCAATCAATGAATTACTCGCCCTCAAAAGCACCCCATCAAAAGAAATAATCTCATCGGAAGACATTTCTCCCAATTTAGATAATAAAAATATTAAAGTATGCTCTTTCATAATCAATAGCATTTGATATTAATAATACCTAAGAAAACACAACAACCTTATAACAAAAAAAACAACACATCAAGAAACTCAATCCCTTATACATCTGACTGAAAACCCTTCTCCTGTATTCTCAATCAAATCACCCTCGTGAGTAAAGTCTTTTTTTCTCAAATCAAAAGCGATATTTTTATTATTCCCTTGATCGTTACCGATCCAGTAATAGGCGATTTTTCCGTATTTATGGAAACCTCCATTTGACTTTCTCGAACCACCGGGAGAATTAAGTAATTGCGTGTAATTATCTTCTTTTATGATTTGCTTCCACTCATATTCACTTGGAATATGGAAACCTGCTGGCGCTAAACCTCTTTGGTCATTTATCGCATAAATATTATAAAGCATTCCATTTTCAGGGTTATTATCATAATAACACCAAACACCAATTTGATTTTTATTAGCACTTTGCCATTCTGTTTTTGATGACGCATATATCAAATGATCGCCATTTCGATAACAGGTAACATTAAGGTCATTATTCATCAATATTAACAGAGCACTTTCTGGCTGTTTACCATCTTCTTGATATACCGAATAATCTTTAGATTTATCAACCGCAATGGCGCTATTATTTTCCGCAGTTTTAATCTTATCAAATTGACTAGCTGCCTTAATAAAGCCTGGAATAAATGGTATTGATGAAAAGGTTATTAATATGCAGCTTACCCAAAAAATTGATGACACTATAAAGGTCATTGTCGAGCTATTGGCTTGTCTTTTAGACCTCCATAGCTTACCGTATACAGGAAACATATATTTATACCATAAAATAACCTTTCCAGGAAACATATAGAATTGCATAAAACAACCCCTTTGTTCTTCTCCATCTAAGTTATCCAGCATAATACAAGGCTTAAGGTTTATTGAGATATTATTTCATTATAAATCTTTGCTCACCCAATAATACTTCAAAAGCAACGAATGCACAATAGAGCGAGCCTGCAGCATCTAAGTTTTTTCAGATGCTTTCTTGATATCTGCATTAAGAGCAGGCGAAGTAACTTAGATTATAGGGGTCAACCTTGCACTCGAACCGTCTATCACTCAAATCCATCCCCCCCAAAAAAGCGCCGGGCTGGCACCCGGCGCTTACAGAGTCAATCAATCCAACCTCACGAACAACCGGTCGTCATTCCGCAATCTTCGCACACTTTGCAGGTGCCGTTCTGCTTTACTCTTACCGATCCGCAATTCTCGCATTGCTCGCCAGTGTAGCCTTGTACTCTGGCCTGGGCGGCCTGGCTTTTCAGGACGCTTTTTTCGTCGTGGTGGGGTTTGGCGGCGTGGACGGCGAGTTCCGGCTCCGAGGCTTTTGCCTTCGCCGCGTGGCCATTGCCGTTTCCGTTGGCCGGAACTTCCGGCACTTCGTCAACCGCCTTGACGTGGACGAAATCCTTGCGGCCCAGATAGTCGTAGCCGATGGAGCGGAAGACGTAATCGAGAATCGAGGTCGAGTTCTTGATGGCGTTGTGGCCCTGCACCGCGCCCGCAGGCTCGAAGCGGGTGAAGGTGAAGCTGTCCACCAGCTCTTCGAGCGGCATTCCGTACTGGAGCGCCTTGGAAGCGAGCACGGCGAAGCAGTTGAGCAGCCCCTTGAACGACGCGCCCTCCTTGTACATGTCGATGAACACTTCGCCGAGCGAACCGTCTTCGTACTCGCCGGTTCTGAGGAACACCTTGTGGCCGCCGACGTAGGCTTCGCGGATGAAACCCTTGCGGCGCTTGGGCAGCATCCGGCGCTCGGAGCGGTGATAGACGCGCTCGACGATGCGCTCCTGCACCTCCTTCGGCCCCTTGGTTTCGTCGAGATCCTCCTCGGTGCCGAGCATGATCACCTCGTCGAGCGGCGAAATGCTGGAGATGTTGAGCGGCTGCGAGAGCTTGGAGCCGTCGCGGTAGATCGTGATCGCCTTGACCATCGACTGCCACGCGGCCTCGTAAACCTCGCCAATTTCGGCGGTTGTGGCGGTTGCCGGCATGTTGACCGTCTTGGAGATCGCGCCCGAAATGAAAGGCTGCACGGCACTCATCATGTGCACGTGCGCCATGTGGTTGATGTAGCGCTCGCCCTTGCGTCCGCAGGTGCTGGCGCAGTCGAAGACCGGCAGGTGCTCCGCCTTCAGGTGCGGCGCACCCTCGATCATCATGGTGCCGCAGACGTAGTCGTTGGCCGCCTCGATGTCCTCATCGGTCGCGCCGAGGGCGCTGAGCATGTCGAAGCCGCTGTCGTTGAGCTGTTCGTCGGTGAAGCCGAGGGAGTGGCAGAACTCTTCGCCGATGATCCACTTGTTGAAGGCGAAGCGGATGTCGAAGACGCTTTCGAGCTGCTTTTCAACCGCCTCGATCTTTTCGTCGGTAAAGCCGCGGCTCTTGAGCCACTGCTGGCTGATGCCGGGGCAGCCGCGCAGGGTGCCGTGGCCTTTGCAGTACTTCTCGATCGCATCGATCTGCTTGTCGGAATAGCCGAGGCGGCCAAGCGCCTTGTGCACCGACTGGTTGACGATCTTGAAGTAGCCGCCGCCCGCGAGCTTCTTGAACTTGACGATGGCGAACTCCGGCTCGATGCCGGTGGTGTCGCAATCCATGACAAGGCCAATGGTGCCGGTCGGCGCGATGACGCTCACCTGCGCGTTGCGGAAGCCGTGCTTTTTGCCCTTCCTGAGCGCCTCGTCCCACACCTTTCCGGCGGCTTCGAACAGCTCCTTCGGGCAATATTCCGAGTCGATGCCGCGCGGCTTGACCACCAGCCCTTCATACTCCTCTTCGGACTCGTTATGCGCCGCGCGGCGGTGGTTGCGAATGACGCACAGCATCTCCTCGCTGTTCTCGCGGTAACGGGCGAACGCGCCGTGATCTTTCGCCAGGTCGGCGGAGGTGACGTAGGCCTGGCCGGTCATGAGCGCCGCAATGCCGCCCGCGATGGACAGCGCGCGCGGCGAGTCGTACGGAATGCCAAGCACCATCAGCACGCGCCCGAGGTTGGCGAAGCCGAGGCCAAGCGTGCGGAACTCGTAGCTCAGGCGAGCGATCTCCGCCGACGGGAAGTGCGCCATCAGCACCGAAATTTCAAGCACCACCGTCCAGAGCGCCGAGGCGTGCTGAATTTCGGTGATTTTGATCTTGCCCGACTCCTCGTCGAGGAAGTGGGCGAGGTTGAGGCTGGCGAGGTTGCAGGCGGTGTCGTCGAGGAACATGTACTCGGAGCACGGATTACTCGCGTTGATGCGTCCGCTTTTCGGGCAGGTGTGCCACTCGTTGATGGTGGAGTCGAACTGGAGGCCGGGGTCGGCGCACTTCCAGGCGCTCATCACGATCTTTTCCCAGAGGTCTTTGGCGCGCACGGCGCGGGCGTCCTTGCCGGTGGTGCGCTCGCGGAGCACCCACATCTCGTCGTTCTGCACGGCTTTCATGAACTCGTTGGTCACGCGGACGCTGTTGTTGGAGTTCTGGCCGCCAACGGTTGCGTAGGCTTCGGACTCGTAGTGCGTGTCGTACTCGTCGAAGTCGAGCGTCGTGTAGCCCTGCTCGACGAGCGCCAGCACGCGCAAAATGTAGCTCATCGGCACGCCACGATGCAGCGCGTTGCGAATCAGCCGGTCGAGCATCTCGTTCTCCTGCCGATCGACTCCGCCCCTGAGCGCCTCATCGACAATCGCCTTCAGGAAGCGCGAGCAGATTTTGGAACCGGCAACCATCGCGGCGACCTTGTCCTCCTCCTTGGCTTTCCATTCGATGAACTTTTCGATGTCGGGATGGTCGATGTCGATGATGACCATCTTGGCTGCCCGACGCGTGGTGCCGCCCGATTTGATCGCGCCAGCCGCCGAATCGAAGATTTTCAGGAAGCTCATCAGACCCGACGAGCTGCCGCCGCCGCTGAGCTTTTCGCCCGAACCGCGCAGGTTTGAGTAGTTGGTGCCCGAACCGCTGCCGAACTTGAAGACACGCGCCTCGCGCACGGCGAGGTCAAAAATGCCGCCCTCGTTGACCAGATCGTCCTTGACCGACTGGATGAAACAGGCGTGCGCCTGCGGGCGGGTGTAGGCGTCCTCTGACTCTTTGGTCTCGCCGGTCACCGGATCGACATAGTAATGACCCTGCGCCGGGCCGTTGATGTTATAGGCGAACTGGAGGCCGGTGTTGAACCACTGCGGCGAGTTCGGCGCGGCCATCTGCGCGAGCAGCATATAGACAACCTCGTCGTAGAACGCCTGCGCATCCTCGTCGCTGTCGAAGTAGTTGTGCCTCTTGCCCCAATCCTGCCAGCAGCCCACCATGCGGTGCGCCACCTGTTTGATGGAGTGCTCGCTGCCGGTCACCGGTTGGCCGTCCGCGCCGATCATGAGGTTGCCCTCGGCGTCGCGCTGCGGCACGCCGGTTTTACGGAAATATTTCTGGGCGAGAATGTCGGCGGCGACCTGCGACCACGACACCGGCACCTCGACATCGTTCATCTCGAACACCTTCGAGCCGTCTGTATTGCGAAGCACGGAGGTCCGTAAAGTGTAGTCGAAACGGTCGTAAACGTTTTCACCGGGGGAGGTGAACAGGCGGGCGATTTTCATGTAGGGTCTCCAGAATCGATAATGGGTTGATGTTAGGTAAATCTTTCATTTTCAGTGATTTACCAGACTCCGGCACAAGCGCGGGGCATCGGGGTGCCTGATGACAAGCAGATAACTTGCAATATAAACACCTTGCCGAACAGAGGAAACAGCTCGGGCAATCCGATACAAAAAGATCACGGGGCACAAAGGACTCGATCATTGACAGGATCGCCAGGCTCTCTTCCCGAAGCCGCTCGGCGCCTTTCATCCCGGCAGGTTTCCTGACTTGGACGGTCGCGTCGCTCTCGCAACGCTTTGTAGCGCCACATCCTTCCCAGGCCTTCCCCGTGGCAATCAGGAGTTGGCGCAGTGGACGGACGCACACCGCAGCGGCCAAACGGACAGAGCGTCCGGATCGTCGCGCGGCAAGCCATCTTACAGTTGCGGGTACAGTGTACGATTCTCACGCACTTCCCTTTTACCCGGATGAAACCATCCGGCACCGGAACGTCAAAAGAACTCACCAATGGTAACGATTTTTTGGAAGGCAGACAACGCCCGGGCACGATTTTCAGCCCACCGGACGAGCAGGTTAACGAGGGTAAACCCGCGCGATGCCGATCCCGAAACACTTTGCGGGGGAAGGGCGGAATGGAATTTTTTTTCAGTGAAAATAGCCGCGCCTATTTCACCTTCCACTGCGACGGATCGACCGTCACAAGCCAGTCGAGCGTGCGTCTGATGCCCTCGTCCTGCGGCACGAGGCTACGCCAGCCGAGCACCTGCCGGGCTTTGGAAACATTGACCGATGCACGACTTGCCAGCACCTCGACCGCCTGCCGGGTCAGCAGCGGGCGCGTTTTGCTTCCGGCAAGACGCCAGGCAACTTCCATCAGCCCAGCCATACCCATCACCAGCCCATAGGGCAAATGCAGCGAAGGCACCGGTGCGCCGATGGCAACCGCTATACGGCGGTACAGCTCTTCGAGAGTGATCGGCTCTCCGTCGCAAGCCATGAACGCCTCGCCCAGCGCTTCCGGGCGCGTGGCGGCGAGCATCACCAGATCAACGAGGTTATCGATATAGACCATGCTCATCGGCGCGTTGCGAGACCAGTAGAACATCTGCCGCTTGCGGAGAGCATCGGCCAGAATCGGAAACAGCGTCCGGTCACCGGGGCCATAGACCCACACCGGATAGATGATGCTCGCCGAAAGCCCGCGCTCCATGGCCGCCCGAACCTCCAGCGTTCCGGCGATTTTCGTCTCGCCATACGATCTCCTGCCGGTTGCATAGGGCGTCTCTTCATCAACCCGCTCAAGCGCGTGGTGATCGAAGCACTCGAAGGAGCTGATGTGCACCAGCCGCCCGACGCCGTGACGGAGCGACGATTCGCACACGTTGCGGGTGCCGCCGACGTTGATGTCGATGAACTCCTGCACCGCCCCCCAGTCGGAGGTCAGCGCGGCGGCATGCAGCACGAGATCGCACCCGCGCACCGCCGCATCGACCGCGCCTGCGTCGCGCACGTCACCTTCGAGCACCTCGACGCCGGAAGCACGCAACGCAGGAATGCACGCATTCCCCTTTCGCACCAGCGCCTTCACGCAGGCCCTGTCCCGCAGGCACCGCTTCACCAGATGCGAACCGATAAACCCGGAAGCCCCGGTAATCAAGACTGTTTTGGTCATAGTAGGGCACCTCTAAAAAGTGTCATGAGCGGCCCGAGTGCAAGGCGGCTGGAGCGCAGAAACCGGAGCGTACACGGAGTACGTGAGGA
>JAFGER010000071.1 GCA_016931495.1 Chlorobiaceae bacterium
CTCGTCTTCGATGCCGGCCAGCACGCCAAGTTCGCCCTCGACCGTGACGTCATGCTGGTGAGCATACTCCACAACCTTGCGGGTCAGCGCCACATTTTCCTCGTAGCTCAGGTGCGAGCCATCGATCATGACCGACGAGAAGCCGGTTTCGATGCAATCCTTGCAAAGCTCGAAGCTGTCGCCATGGTCGAGGTGCAGCACGATCGGAATCTGGCAGCCAAGCTCGGCGGCATACTCGACCGCCCCAGCGGCCAGATGTCGCAAAAGGGTCTGGTTTGCGTAGCTACGGGCGCCTTTCGACACCTGAAGAATGACCGGCGAAGCGGTCTCGACGCAGGCCATGATGATTGCCTGCAACTGCTCAAGGTTATTGAAGTTATAGGCGGGAATGGCATAACCGCCGCTGACCGCTTTGGCAAAAAGATCACGACTGTTTACGAGCCCAAGCTCCTTGTAACTGGTGAATTTCGACATAAAATGCTCTCCGTTTGAGATTGTTTGTTTGAGGGGTCGATGTGGCAGATGAATGATGCGATTGAGGGCATCATCATGAAACCTGTTAGAGTGATACTATGTTTATTGAATATAATATATTGAAGCAAGATTTGAGGCGCTCGGGAGTGCAATGACGCCTCACTCGATTTTCAGTGAATTTACCAATACGTCACATTAATTCGTATGAAATCGCTACGCATCTCATTGTTTCCTGTTCTGTTGTTCCTTTCGATCCTTTCGCTGTCGTGGGATCATTCCGAGGCTCTTGCCGCCAGGGCTGCCGAACCGGCCCTGCTCCGACCGACTCCCGAACAGGTGGAGGCATCGCGCCATCTTGCCCAGTACCTCATCCAGAACCATTACCGGAAGGTGCCGATCAATGACTCGCTTTCGCAACAGATTTTCAACCGGTTTCTTGACAACATCGACAACAACCGCAGTTACTTCACCGCCGCTGATGTGGAGATGCTCAGGAAGCAGGTTGGGAACCGTATCGATGACGACTTCATCACCGGCAATCCGGCTGGAGGGTTCGCTATCTACAACCAGTTCCTGAAGCGTGCGCGCCAGAAGATGGAGTTCATGATGAAGACGCTCGGAACGGCCAGCTTCGATTTCACCGTGCCCGACACGCTCGACATCGAACGCAGCAAAACCGCTCCGTGGCCCGCCAACGTTGCGGCGCTTCAGGAACTGTGGCGTAAAGAGCTGAAATATCAGTACCTGAACATGAAGTTTTCAGGCGAACAGGGCAAGAACATCAGGAGCACCCTGCAAAAAAGTTTTCAGAACCGCTTGAACCTCTTCAGGCAGCAGAAGCCTGAGGACGCTTTCGTGGCGTACATGAATGCCGTGACCACTTCGTTCGATCCCCACACGGACTACTTTTCGCCCGATATGTACGAGAATTTCCAGATCGACATGAGCCGCTCGCTCGAAGGCATCGGCGCCAAGCTGCAGATGGAGAACGAATACACGGTGGTCAACGAGATCATCCCTGGAGGCCCGGCCTTCAAGGGAAATCTCCTCAAGAAGGGCGACCAGATTGTCGGCGTTGGCCAGGGCGACAGGGGCGAGATTGTCGATGTTACCGGATGGCGTATCAATGACGTGGTGAAAAAGATCAGGGGCCCGAAAGGTACCGTGGTGAGGCTCAAGGTGTTCCCTGCCAGCCAGGCAAACAAGGGGCCGGCCCGAATCATCCGGATCGTCAGGGACAAGGTGGATCTGCAGGAGCAGGCAGCCCAGAAGAAGATCATCATCGAGAACGGCAAAAAGATCGGCGTCATCGTGCTGCCGTCATTCTATCTCGATTTCGAAGGTGAGCGGCAGAACAGGCAGAACTACGCCAGCACCACGCGCGACGTGATCAGGATTCTCAACGAGCTGAACGCTGCGAAGGTGGACGGCATCATCATCGACCTGCGCGATAACGGCGGCGGTTCGCTCGAAGAGGCGGTCAACGTGACCGGACTGTTCGTGGGTCAGGGGCCGGTGGTGCAGGTCAGCAACGCCCTCGGCGGCAAGGTGGTGCTCAGGGACGAAGAGTACCCGATGATGTACAATGGGCCGCTCGTCGTGCTGGTCAACCGCTACAGCGCCTCGGCTTCCGAGATTTTTGCCGCCGCGATCCAGGATTACGGACGTGGTGTGGTTGTTGGTGACCGCACCTTCGGCAAGGGCACCGTGCAGAGCATCGTGTCGATCAAGCGCCCCTTCAGCATGTTCACGAGCCAGCCCGATCTTGGCCAGCTCAAGCTGACCGTGGCCAAGTTCTACCGCATCTCCGGTGGAAGCACCCAGCACATCGGAGTGCTGCCCGACATCGTGCTGCCCTCGATGATCGATCCCGATGTGGTTGGCGAGGATACCTACACGAGCAGTCTGCCCTGGACGACCATTTCAAGGACTGAATACGCTCCGGTTGGCCCGGTCAGCCGTGCAGACATCTCGCTCCTGAGGCGTGAATTCAAGCTGCAGGCCGCTCAGGACAGGCAATACAAAGCCTACCTTGCCGACCTCGGAACCCTGAACAACATCAGGAAAAGAAAGAGCGTGTCGCTTCAGGAAAAGAGTTTCCAGGCCGAAAACCGGACGCTCAAGCAGATTCAGGAGCGCTGGGGCAACGAGAATCTCGAAACCGGGAAGAAAAAGAAGACTGATTTCATCCTGCAGGAAGCCGCCACGATCATGGATGACCTGATTGGTCTCAAAGCCCGGGAGGCGGCAGCTCCGGCGCTCAAAAAGGCATCGTAGAGAATGGTGGGATGCAGTGCATTCAGAAAGGGCGGTTCCGATTTGTCGGGGCCGCCCTTTTTTTGTTGTGCGTTGCGCCGGTGGTGGTGTGCGGTGTTCCCGCGGTTGTCCATGAAAGTCTGTGTCAGTCCCCGGGTGGACGTTATGGACAAAAGAACCGCGGGATGTTGCCTTGCCCTTACAAACCCTTCGCCCGAGCGATCTGCTCCTCGACCGATTTGAAGGAGCAGCTTCCGGCTGTCTTTTTCGAGTTCACGCTGGCGTCGGGTTTGAGGTCGGCGTAGATGCCCTCGTCGAACGCTTCGGAGAAGGTGCGGTACTCGTCGAGCGAGATGGTCGGTAACGTCTTGCCCTTTTCGATGGCGTAGGCCACGATCTTGCCGGTGATGCGGTGGGCGTCGCGGAAGGGAATCTGCTTCTTGACCAGATACTCGGCAATTTCGGTGGCCAGGCTCAGGTCTTCGGCGGTCAGTTTGGCGAGACGCTCCTCGTTCAGCCAGGTCTTTTCGAGCATCCGGCGGAAGACCGACAGGCTCGACGCAGTGGTTTCGGCGGTGTCGAAGAGCGGCGGCTTGTCCTCCTGCATGTCGCGGTTGTAGGAGAGCGGCAACCCCTTCATGATCGTCAACAGGTTCATCAGATTGCCATAGACGCGACCGGTCTTGCCGCGCACCAGCTCGGCGATGTCGGCGTTCTTCTTCTGCGGCATGATTGACGAACCGGTCGCGAAGGCGTCGCTGATCGAGAGGTAGTTGAACTCCGCCGAACTCCAGAGAATCACATCCTCCGAAAAGCGCGACAGGTGCATCATGATCATCGAGCAGGCCGAGACGAACTCGATCACCAGGTCGCGGTCGCTCACCGCGTCGATGCTGTTGGTGAAGAGGCCGTCGAACTCCAGCAGCTCCGCAGAGCGCACCGGATCGAGCGGCAGGGTGCTGCCAGCGAAGGCCGCCGCACCGAGAGGGGAGACGTTCGCCCGCTTGCGCAGGTCGGCGAGGCGCTCTCGGTCGCGCCCGAACATCGAGTGCCACGCCATGTAGTAGTGCCCGGCGGAGATCGGCTGCGCGCGTTGCAGGTGGGTGTAGCCGAACATGATGGTGTGCTTGTACTGCTCCGCCTTGTCGAGCAGCGTCAACTGCATCGCCTTGAGCAACTCGCCGATGCGGTCGATGTTGCGGCGCAGGTAGAGCCGCGTGTCGGTCGCCACCTGGTCGTTGCGGCTGCGCCCGGAGTGCAGCTTGCCCGCCGCCGTACCGATCAGCTCCTTCAGCCGGTTCTCGATCACCGTGTGAATATCCTCGTCCTCCCAGACCGGCACCAAAGCGCCCGACTCGATCTCCTGCTCGACTGCTTTCAGGCCGTTGATGATCTGCTCCGACTCCGCCGGCGAAATGATTCCCTGCTCGCCAAGCATGGTCGCATGGGCGACAGAGCCTTGTATATCCTCGCGATAGAGCAGCCCATCGACATGCACCGACGAGGAGAACTTCAGCGCCTCCCGGTCAAACGGTTCCGAAAAACGGCTCTGCCAAAGAAGCTCTTTCTGGTTGGATTGGTCGGACATGGTGAGGTAACGCTATGAAAGTTGCGGGGGAGAATGCCCCGTAAAACTGGTTTGGTGGGAAGATAAGGAACATAATTGATAATGGATAATTGACATTTGAGAATGCGGGAGAGACCGGAAGGCTCTTGCAGGGAACGCCAAGCTCCAGCTTGGCCATCATTGGCATTCGTAGCCGTCCACACTGTCCATTTCGTCCACATTGTCCCCTTTTGAATGGAGTGCTTAAAAAACTTTACAAAGAAAAGCAAAAGCCATTTTTCAGTAAAGTGGTTGCTATGTCGAGCGAGAAAAACAGCGTATTGGCTATATTTCCCCATAACGGAAATTCCACCCTCTCCCCAGTACGCCCATGAGCCCGGTACCCCCGCTTTGCCTGACGCCCGACGCGGCGAAACTGCTTGCCAACACGGAGCTGCTGCGCCTGTCGGCGGAGCTTTCGGAGATTTACGCCAGCAAGGAGAAGCTCGTCACCGACGAGGCTTTGCAACTCATCGGCGCGATGCTCTGGCAGTCGCTCGATGCTGATGAAAAGTTGCGGGAGGCGAAGCGTCAGGCAGGGCAGGGGATTCTGCCAATCATCATCGAGAGCGGCGATCCGGCGGTGCAGCAGTTGCCGTGGGAAGCGCTCTGCCATCCGGAGCTCGGCTTTCTCGGTCGGCGCGACGGGTTCACGCTCACCCGCTCGATTCCGTCGAACGGCGCATGGCTGCCGCCGGTGGAGGCGGGGCCGTTGCGGGTTCTGCTTTTTACCTCGCTGCCGGACGATCTCGGCGAAGAGGATCAGCTTCAGATTGAGGAGGAGCAGGCGGCGGTGCTGGAGGCGCTTGGCCAGAAGCGGCAGAGCGGACACGTGGTGCTCGAAATGCCGGACGACGGGCGGTTCGGCACGTTCAAAACCATGCTCAGAGAGTTCAAGCCGCATCTGGTGTGGCTGAGCGGGCACGGCGTGTTCGAGAAGAGTCTCTTTGATGGCGAGGGCAAGGGCTTCTTCCTCTTCGAGGGGGCGGATGGCGACGGCGAGCTTGTCGATGAATCGGCGCTGGCCGAAGCCTTTTCCGGCACCGCCGTGCAGGCGCTCGTGCTCTCGGCCTGCCAGTCGGGCAAGGCGGCTTCGACCAACCTCAACAACGGCTTGATGTTCCGCCTTGCCGCCAGAGTGCCGCACGTCATCGCCATGCGCGAGTCGATCTTCGACCGTGCGGGCGTACAGTTCGCGCGCGCTTTCTTTGCGGCCCTGCTGCACGAAATGGGGATCGGCTTTGCCCTGCAACAGGCGCGTGATGCGATTGGCAAACCGTTCGAGCAGGACGAGCGCCTGGCGGGCAGCCCGCTTGCGGCGCTCTCCTTCGGCCAGTGGTGTCTGCCCGCGCTGCTGAGTCACGAGCACGACCGTGAGCTGATCGACTGGCGCTTCACGCCGCAGCCGATGCGCGAAAAGAACCTCCTGAACGAAACCCTGAACGACATCAGCTTTCCGGCCCGCTTCATCGGACGCCGGCGCGAGTTGCGCGGTTTGCAGCGCGGCCTGCGCGACGGCTTGACCAGAGCGCTCATGATTACCGGAGCCGGAGGCATGGGCAAGACCGCACTTGCGGGCAAGCTGACCCGGAGCCTCGAAGCGGACGGCTACGAGGTGTTTGGCATTTCAGCGCGTGAGGGCAAAGAGTGGAAGCAGAGCACTCTCCAGATGGAACTCGCCCTCGACGAACCGTTCTCCGGCAAATACTCCTCCGGCAGCCAAAACCTCGATCCGGCAAAAAAGGCCGCGCTGCTCCTGAAGCTTCTGCTCATGCAATACAAGGGCAAGGTGGCGCTGCTGTTCGACAACCTCGAATCGGTGCAGGAGCCGACCAGCCGCGAGCTTACCGATTCCGAACTGATGGCGTGGATCGATGCCGCCGCCGGGTTGCAGGGGGATGGCTTGCGCCTGGTGCTCACCTCCCGCTGGGCCTTGCCCGACTGGGCCTTTGCTGAACGCTCGCTCGGCAAGCCGGTCTATCGCGACTTCCTCGCCGTGGCGCAGCAGTTGAAGCTGCCCCCAAAGCTGCTCGGCGACTACGGCCGTCTGCGGCAGGTCTATGAGGTGCTTGGCGGCAACTTCCGCGCGGTCGAGTTCTTTGCCGGGGCGATCAAAACGATGAAGATCGAGGAGGAGCAGGCGTTCCTTCAGGCGCTCACGGGCGCTCAGGAAAAGAGCCAGATCGACATGGCGCTCGACAAAATCTGGAGTTTCCGCAGCGCTGCGGAGCGCGAACTGCTCCGGCGGATGAGCGCCTACCGGGTGCCGGTCTCGATCGACGGCATCGGCAAGATCGCCGAACCGGAACTGCCGGAGTACGAACAGGCCCTGCACGAGTTGCTCTCCGTCTCACTCTGCGAGCGGTACGAGAACCAGCGATGGGAAGTGGAGGAGTATCTCGTCGCTCCGCTGGTGCGAAACTGGCTGGAGCGCAAAGGCATCGAACAGCCCTCGCGGGAGCTTTTGCTGCGGGCCGCGGGGTATCACCAGTGGTTGCTGGAACACGAACGCGGCACCGTCGGTCAGGCGATGACCACCCACGCGGCGCTGATGGCTGCCGGTGAGGATGACGAAGCCCACCGGATCGCGCTTGACTGGATTGTAACGCCGATGAACATGGCTGGATTGTACCGCCCGTTGCTCGATGACTGGCTGCTTCCGGCGTGCAACTCTTCTGATCCGATGATTTTAGCTGAAGCGCTCAACCAGACTGGCCAACAGTATCACCATCTGGCTGACTATAACCTTTCGCTGGAGTACTATGAGCGTTCGTTGAAGATAATGCAGGAAATCAGCGACAAGCAAGTCGAAGGCGCCACGCTTGCTAATATATCCTTGATCTACAAAGTCCTTGGTAAGTATGATCAGGCACTTGAAATGCTTCAGCATTCACATGCTGTATCAAAGGAAGTTGGCAACCGTAGTATGGAAGGCTCTATTCTTAACAACATGGCGGAAATCTACATTTCTCGCGGCCAAAATGATAAGGCGCTTGAAATGCACCAACAGACACTCGTTATATCGCAGGAAATAGGTGACAAGCTGCTTGAAAGCACTACATTCAACAATATTGCTATGATTCTCAAAGGCCGTGGTCAGTATGAGAAAGCGCTAGAGTATTACCAACAATCCCTTGTAATTCTCCAGAAAATCGATAATCGTAGGGCCAAAGGCATTTTGCTGAGTAATATCGGGCAAATTTTCGAGAAGCGGGGAAAGTATGATGAAGCATTAGAGTATTACCAACAATCTCTTGCAATTCTCCAGAAAATCGGTGACCGCATGGGCGAAGGCACTACACTCAACAATATTGCTTTGATTTACGATACCCTTGGTAAGTACGACGAAGCGCTAAAGTATTATCGCCAGTCGCTTACCATTCGTCAGGAAATCGGCGATCGAAATGGCGAAAGGATCACACTAAATAATATGGCAACCCTTTATCAAGAATGTGGTGATTATGATAAGGCGCTCTACCTAATTGGACAAGAAGCAGCAATACTCAAGGAGATCGGCGACATTAAACAGTACAGTTATTGCATGCTCACCATGGGAAATATTTATGGGCAAAAGAATGATTCTCAAAATGCCGTTTGGTCATGGGTGCTTTGTTACAGGTTAGCCCGAAGCATCAACCATGAAGAGATATTAAGGGTGCTTGCAAAGGTGGCACCCTCTCTCGGATTACCAGAGGGGTTTGAGGGGTGGGAAATGCTGGCGAAACGGCAAATGGATGAAGAGGAGAAACGAAAAACGGATGAGCAAGATCAAGAATGAACGGATATGAGCAAAGAAACAAACCACATCATCGACTCGGTTCCACCCTCAACAACAGATATAGAGCTTGAAAAAGCATTCAGTACAGCTATTTCTGGCCAGCCGGCATTGCTCGATGAGCTGGGCAAGCAGATGGTGACGCTGTGTCTGGCCATTCCGGGCCTGTTCGCCACCGTGCTGAAACTCACCGGTGGCGACGATGCCGTGCTGCCCGCAAGCGGCTTCGTGCTCTCGGCCTTCGCCTGCTGGCTCGTGGCGCTCATTCTCAGCCTCGCCAGCCTCGTGCCGGTCACGCGCACCGTTGACCGGCAAGTCATCCGCCGCGCCCAACCCGCCGCCAAAGGCCAGCCCCTCAGCATCGAAGAGTTCTTCACCAAAAGCGCCAGGCACAAACGTCGCCTCCTCATTGCTGCCGCACTCTTCTGCTTTGCCGGAATCTCACTGGCGGCGTGGAGCGTGTTTTGAACCGGGTGGACGGCGTGGACGAAATGGACGAGGTGGACGGGACAAATCCAGAGTTCAAATTCTCATCATTCAAACGAACATGGCAACCGAAACGCAACTTCGAAAGAAAATCCGATGCTGTAAATGCGGGAAAGTCTTTTCGCTGCTCATCGACACGGAAGGTGAGCCGGTCATTTTAGTGCGATGTCTTTATTGTGATGCACCACTGATCATTGATCTCCGTAAATATCCCCAAACCGTAACCCAGGTCCTGCGGGCTCCCGAAAGCGACGGGCCGAAAACCGTGACGGTGTATGTGCTGCCGGAAGTTCTTGAGACGAGCGAGCGGGTTGTGTAAGAGGGCGCACGCCATGCGCCCGTACGGCGTGGAGGGCTCTTGCAGAGGCGGTTCGCGAACCCGCCCGTACGAAGAGGGCCGTGCATTGTTTGTGCGACCCATTCGTCCAATGTGACCTGTGCGTCACATTGTGGCCATAAAAAAAGCAGGCTACGGAAATCCGTGCCTGCTTTTTTTGCGTGTTGTTTCTTCGGGGAAAGGGCAGTCCCGACGTGTCGGGACCGCCCGTAAGACAACATTCGACGGATAATTATCCATTATCCATTGCTCACTCGCCCTTGTTCACCTCGTGGAAGGTCTTCAGGCCCAATCCGTAGATTTTGATGAAGCCTTCGGCGGATTTGTGGTCGAAGGTGTCGGCTTCGGTGTAGGTGGCCAGCGCTTCGTTGTAGAGCGAGTTGGGCGAGGTGCGGCCGAGCAGGGTCATCGAGCCTTTGTAGAGCTTGATTCTGACCATGCCGGTGACCGGCTTCTGCGTCTCGTTCACGAAGGCGTCGAGCGCCTCGCGCATCGGCGAGAACCAGGTGCCGTTGTAAATGATGTTGGCGTAGTCCTGGCTGATGTTCTTCTTGTACTGGAAGACCGATTTTTCGAGCGTGAGCCTTTCGAGTTCGCGGTGGGCGAAGTGCAGAATCGTGGCTGCCGGGGCTTCGTAGATTTCGCGTGATTTGATGCCAACCACGCGGTTCTCGATCATGTCGAGCCTGCCGACGCCGTTTTTCGCGCCAAGCTCGTTGAGCTTCACGATGAGGTCGAGACCCTCCATCATCTGGCCGTCGAGCGCCACGGGCACGCCTTCGACGAAGTCGATGTCAACCACGGTCGGCTCGTCTGGAGCCTTTTCGGGTGCCGTGGTGATCTGGTAGGCGTCCGCCGGGGGCGCGACCATCGGGTCTTCGAGCACGCCGCACTCGATGCTGATGCCCCAGATGTTCTCGTCGATCGAGTAGGGATTCTTCTTGGTGGCCGAAACCGGGATGTTGTGCTCCATCGCGTAGGCGATCTCCTGCTCGCGCGAGGTGAACTCCCAGATGCGCAGCGGGGCGATGACGCTCATCTGCGGGGCGAGCGCGGCGAAGGTCACTTCGAAACGAACCTGGTCGTTGCCCTTGCCGGTGCAGCCGTGGGTGAGCATGGTGCAGCCTTCGGCGAGCGCCACATCGACGAGCGCCTTGGCGAGCAGCGGGCGACCGAGCGCCGTGGCGAGCGGATACACATCCTCATAGAGCGCGCCGGCTTTCAGCGCTTTCCAGATATAATCCTCGACGAAAGTTTTGCGCAGATCGACGAAGTGGAACGACTTCGCGCCGGTGGCGATGGCTTTGGGTTCGAGGTTGTCGATCTCCATCTTCTGGCCGAGGTTGCCCGTGACGGCTACGATTTCCGCCCCCTCATATTTGTCCTTCAGCCATTTGATCATGACTGACGTGTCGAGACCGCCGGAGTAGGCGACTGCAATTTTTTCCTTGCTCATGCGTAGGTACCTGTTATGGTTGTGAGAGAATTTTCTGAATATATGATTTGATGGACGAAATTTTCCTGACCGTCGCCGGAATGACCAGCACCGTGTCGTCTCCGGCGATGGTGCCGAGGATGTCGTCGTTGGTGAGCCGGTCGAGGAACGAGCCGACGCCGTGCGCCCGGCCCGGCAGGGTGCGAATGATGATCGAGGTTTCGTTCGAGGCCACCGAGAGCACCTCCATGCCGACCAGCCCCTTGATGATGTCCACCTGCGGCTCTTCGGGCACGGTGAGCCGGTAGCCGCCATCCGCCGTGCGGTGCCGGACGACCCCCATCTCGGCGAAGTCGCGCGACAGGGTTGCCTGGGCTACGGGAAAGCCTGCCTTTTCGAGCATGCCGAGCAGCTCCTGCTGGCCCGAAATTTCGTTGTTCTCGATCAGCTCCCTGATCTTTTTCTGCCTGCCTGCCTTGTTCATCGTTGTCGCGTCAGGTGGTGAGCTGGCTGGCGGCCCGCTTCAGGCGGTGCGTCAGGTGGAACTTGCGATACACGTCGTGGTTCATCAGCTTCACCATCAGCGCCTTCTGCACGTGCAGGCGGTTTTCGGCCTCGTCGATGATGATCGACTGCGGGCCGTCCATCACCTCGGCGCTGATCTCCTGGCCGCGATGGGCGGGCATGCAGTGCATCACCACCGCTGACGGTTTCGCCTCGGCCATCATCTTCGAATTGATCTGGAACGGCGCGAACACCTTCAGGCGCTCGGCCATCTCCTCCTCCTGGCCCATGCTGGTCCAGACGTCGGTGTAGAGCACGTCGGCGTTTCTGGCGGCCTCCATCGGGTCGTGCAGAATTTCGATCGTGCCCTTGGCGTTTGCGCGAGCCTGTTTCAGCAGCTTCTCGTCCGGCAGATAACCCTCCGGGCAAGCGAGTACGAAGTGGAAGGGAAGGATTCCCGCCAGCTCGATCCACGAGTTCGCCACGTTGTTGCCGTCGCCGACGAAGAGCACCTTGATGCCGTCATGCCACAGCCCCTTTTCGTAGAGCGTGAAAGCGTCGGCCAGAATCTGGCACGGGTGCGACAGGTCGGTCAGGGCGTTGATGACCGGCACGGTGGCGTGTGCGGCGAGCGTTTCGATGATCTCGTGCTCGTGCAGGCGGGCCACAATCGCGTCGTTGTAGCGCGACAGGAGCCGGGCGATATCCTCGACCGACTCTCGTTCGCCAACGCCGATGGACTTGCCTTCGAGGCTGATGGCGTGGCCGCCGAGTTCATAGACGCCAAGCTCGAACGAAACCCGCGTGCGCAGCGATGGCTTGTTGAAGATCATGGCCACGGTCTTGTGGCGGATCGGGCGGAACTCATCGCTCTTGCGGTTGGCGTGGCGCTGCTGCTTGATGTGGAGCGAGTAGTCGAAAAGCTCGATGATCTTGCCGGCGTCGAGTCCGGTAAAGCCGAGAAAGTCGCGTTTCTTCGTTCCTTTTTCCTGATGTTGACTCATGAGGCTGCTCCTTCAGCGGTTGGTTCGTTTTCAATGATAAACTGCGTGCCAACGCCTTCGTTGGTGAAGACTTCGAGCAGCAGCGCGTGGGTGATCTGGCCATCGACGAGGTGCACCTTGCCGACGCCGCCGTCGAGGGTCTGGTAGGCCGAAACCACCTTGGGGATCATGCCGCCCGTAATGATGCCCCGTTCGATGAACTCCGCCGCATCGGCCTTGCAGATCGTCTTGAGAATGCGGTTGCCGACCCGGACGCCTTCGACGTCGCTGATGTAGATCAGCTTTTCGGCCTTGAGCGCCACGGCAATGGCTGCCGCCGCGTCGTCGGCGTTGATGTTATAGACGTTGCTCTCCATGTCGTAGCCGATGGGGGCGATCACCGGAATCAGGCCGGCATCGCAAATCAGGTCGATGTAGCGGGTGTTGATTTCGGCAACCTGGCCCACCAGACCGAGGGTTTCGGCATTCGGGGCGGGCACGGCGCGGATCATGTCCGCATCGAGGCCGCTGATGCCGACCGCGTTGCCGCCGTCTTCGTTGATGAGCTGCACGATGTCCTGGTTGACCTTGCCGGCCAGCGTCATCTGGATGACGTCGATGGTCTCCTTGTCGGTGACGCGCTTGCCGTGCACGAAGGTGGTCTCAAGGCCGAGCCGCGCGGAGGTTTTGGTGATGGCGTCGCCGCCGCCGTGCACGATGACCACCTTGATGCCCACCTTGCGCAACAGCGTGACGTTTTCGGCGAAGATGTTCTTGAGCACCTCGTCCTTCATGGCCGCGCCGCCATACTTGATGACGAAGGTTTTTCCCTCGAATTTCCTGATATAGGGCAGCGCCTCGATGAGCACGTGGCCGATGACCGGCTGCGGGCGTTTGCTTTCGGGGCGAAATTCACTGCAAATTTTATCCATGACAAATCTCTGAAATTCAAAAAAAGAAAGCTCTCACAAGCGCAAAGCAACGCAACTCCTGCCGGAAAAGTGGACGGAGTGGACGAGGTGGATAATCTGGATGGAAAAGAAAGTACCCCGCCACCAGACCCAAACTGTCAACTATCCATTATCAATTATCAACTGCGATAACTGCCGTTGATTTCGATATAGCCGTGGCTCAGGTCGCAGGTCCACACGGTGGCCATGCCCGGCCCGTTGCCGAGCGAGAGGGTGATGGTGAACTCTTTCTGCTGCATTACCTCCTTGGCCCGCTCTTCGGAGAAGTTGGCGTCGAGTCCCGGTTTCAGGATCGGTTCGTCGTCGAAGCGCACCGACAGCTCCTCCTGAATGAATGAGGCACCCGAGCGTCCAGCCGCTGCAATGATGCGGCCCCAGTTGGCGTCCTCGCCGTGGATGGCCGTCTTGACGAGCGGGGAGTTGGCAACGGTCATCGCCGCCATGCGAGCCTCGTCGTCGCTCCTGGCGCCGGTGACGCGCAGTTCGACGAACTTGGTCGCCCCCTCGCCATCGACGATGATGAGCTGGGCGAGCATGGTCATCACCGAGCGCAACGCCTCGCCGAAAAGCCGTGCGTCGTCCGAGCCTCGAAGCACTTGCGGCCCTTTGCCGCTCGCCATGATCGCCGCCATGTCGTTGGTGCTCGTGTCGCCGTCAACCGTGATGGCGTTGAAGCTCACCAAGTTGGCCGCCGAGAGCAGCTCCTGCAACAGCGCCGGTTCAATCGACACATCGGTGCCGAGGAATGCGAGCATCGTCGCCATATTCGGGCAGATCATCCCCGAACCTTTGGCGATGCCCGCGATGCGCGCCGTGCCGCCCGAGAGCTTCACGTCAACCGCGAAAGCTTTCGGAAAGGTGTCGGTGGTCATGATCGCCTCGGCGGCGTCACTCCAGCGCGTCGCGCCGGAGGCTGCTTTCAGCGACGGCATGGCGGCGGCGATTTTTCCGACCGGCAACTGCTGGCCGATCACGCCGGTCGAGGCGACCAGCACTTCGCCTGCGTCGAGGCCGAACTCGGCAGCCGTGGTCTCAGCCATCAGCCGCGCGTTCTCCATGCCCGAAGCGCCGGTGGCCGCGTTGGCGTTGCCGCTGTTGCAGATGACGGCGCGCATCCTGCCGCTGGATGCCGACAATGCGGCCTTCGACAGCTCGACCGGAGCCGCGCAGCAAAGGTTCGTCGTAAAGACGGAGGCGGTGCTGGCGGGCTGGTCGCAAAGCATCAGCATCAGATCCTTACGCGACGGCTTGATGCCGCAGTTGATACCCGCGAGCGTGAAGCCCTCGGGCCAGAAAAGGCCGCCCGAAGCGGGATCGGCAACAACCGGCGTCACCCCTTCCGGCCAGACGGTTCTGGCGGAAAGGCGCTTGACGGCGTCAATCGATTTTTCAAATGGTTCCACGATTTGAACTGAAATTTCAGGTTGAAAGAGAGCTTGAAAAGCTGGCATGATTCCGATTCTTCGGGAAGCGCTGACAGCTCACAAGGCCTCGATTTTTGTATTCCGGAGGAGTTCAGCCCTCCGGATATTCACTCTCTTGCATTTCCATTGCCCCGTGCTTTAGCGCGGGGTGTCGGGTTCAAACAAAATAATAAAGGGCTTTAGCCCAATTTCTTCTTGTCACAGCAGTTGTGAACTGGCCGGATCGTAGGCGTCTTACAGCAACGCGGTTGTCTCGCCGAAGCCCAGCATCAGGTTCATGTTCTGTATCGCCTGACCAGCCGCGCCTTTGACGAGGTTGTCGATGGCCGTGATGATCACCAGCGAGCCGTCGCTTTCGAAGGCGAGGCTGACATCGCAGAAGTTGGTGCAGGCCACATGGCTCACCTCGGTCACGCCGTCGCGCAACCTGACGAACGGTGCGTTGGCGTAAAAATCAGCGTAAAGCTCGCGGATCGACTCCATCGCCACCGGTGAGGCGAGGCGTACGTTCAGCACCGAGTAGATGCCGCGCACGTAAGGCGCGATCATCGGCGTAAAGACGAAGCGGAACGACGGATCGGTCGCCGAGGTGCCGAGGGTCTGCATGATCTCCGGCGTGTGCTGGTGCTTGCCCACCTTGTAGGCGCGCATGTTGCCGCTCATCTCGGAGAACGAGAGTTCGAGCTTCGCGCTTCTGCCCGCGCCCGAAATACCCGAAACAGCCGTGACGTTCACCGACTCGACGTCGAGTTCCGCCATGCCGCCACGGAACAAGGGAGCGAGTCCGAGGATGATGCTCGTGGCGTAACATCCGGGATTGCTGATCGCCGTCGAGCTGGCGATTTCGTCGCGGAACAGCTCCGGCATGCCGTACTGGAGCACATCCTCCGCCGACTTGTCGCCGCCGTAAAAGTGCTTGTGCTCGGCGGTGCTTTTCAGCCTGAAGTCGCCCGACAGGTCGATCACCTTTTTCCCGGCTTTCACGAGGCCCGGCACGAGCTGCAACGCTTCGCCGTGCGGAAGGGCGAGGAAGTAAAGGTCGCTATCCGTTTGTCCCGCATAGGTCTGGAACACCCTGTCGCAGGGGATCGACGGGTACAAATCCGTAAAATGTTTTCCCGCCTGGGTATGCGCGTACAGTTCGTCAATGGCGACGTTCGGATGCTTCATGAGCAGCTTCACCAGCTCGGCTCCTGAATATCCTGAAGCGCCGATAACCGAAACCGTCACCTTGTTCTGCTGCATCGAGGTAAGATTCATCAGGGTTTGGAGGCAGATTCAGTGGAGTGAATAAATATTCAGAAAGGCGGATATTAGTGAATTCACGCCTTATTTCCATGAAGAAACAGGGCATTTCCGAAATGTTTACAATTCCGATGTTTGGCCGTTTTGCCTATCTTTAGCCTAACATTCAAGAAAATACAATGAATCACCGGTTCCGTGACGTCGTGATTGCACTTCTACTGGCTGCGGGCATTGCCATGCCCGTCTGGCTTTGGATGCGCGCGCCTTCGCCGGAAAACCCTCTCGCATCGGCCATTTCCGGCCCGACGCCCATCAGCGGAACGCTTTTCGTGGCGGTTGACCGATCGCTCGTATCCGTCGCTGAAATCCAGGCGAACGCTTTTTCGGAACAGTATCCCAAAGCTTCCATCAAACTCTCCCCTGAATCATCCCGACCAGTTCTGAGGCTTCTCGAACGCCAAGTCGCCGGGGCGCTCATCGAGGGCGCGCTCTCGGCTCGCGAGGATTCGCTGCTCTCCGCGATGAAACGTCCCGTCAGGCGTCAGCCGGTCGCCCGCAACGCGCTCGTGCTGGTCGTCAATCGCGCCAATCCCGTCCGCTCAGTTTCGATGGATAATCTGAAAGCGCTTTTTTCCGGCCAGGTTGCCGACTGGCAATCGCTTGGCGGCTCGCCGGGCGCGATTGTCGCCTGCCTCGACGGCAGCAATCTGCGCTCGCGCTGGCTGCTTTCGGAGATCCTTTTCGGCAAAACAGACGCGCTGGTCGCCTCCGCCGAACCCGATCTTTCGCGCCTGCTCGAACGCGTTCGCGACGACCGCAACGCCGCGGCCATCATGACGCTGCCAGCCTACGCGGCGGCGTTGCGCTCCGGCGGCTTCGCGGGGCGCATCAAAGCCATACCGGTGAGCGGTGCCGAAGGAACGCCGGTGTCCGCATCTGCCGAAACCCTCTACACGGGAGAGTATCCACTTTCCACGGTCATCTACTATCTCTACGATCCGTACGATTCGCTGGCGACCGGATTCGGCGCATGGCTGGCCAAAGAGGGGCAGAAGCTCTTCGAGCGCGGCGACATGGCTCCTTATGAGCAGCTGGTGCGCACCATCATTATCAAATAAAAGGATGAAGCACGAAAACGAGACCTCCGCCAAAGGCCTGCTCCGGCTTGTCATCGTTACCGGTATCGCAGCCCTGGTGCTTGCCATTGGCGGCACGTCATGGTTCGGGGCTTTTCAGTCGGCGCACATCCGCGCCATTGCGCTCAAGCAGGAACTTCGCATGAAGCTGGTCGAGTGCCGCGCCAGAATATCCTCGATCGAGCAGCAGTTCGGGGAAGGAACTCTTTCGGTTGACAGACAGTCGGAGCTCCAGTCGAAGCTCCGGATCGAGTGCGCCCGGTTTTCGGAACTCGGACGCAGCGCGGAGATGCAGCCGGAAAGCGTGCTCGGCGAGTGGCTGAAGCGCCGCAAGCCGCTGGCTTCACCGGTCAGCCGCGAATCGATTCAGCTCATGGTTGTCGATCTTGACGGCATGATTGCCAGTATGAACGGGACGATCGCCGACGACAAAGAGATGCTCACGGCGAGCCTGAATTACTATCTCGTGTTCATTGCGCTTCTGCTGATCGTTGTTGTGCTGGCAGGTGGCAGATTTATCATTTCCAGCTACCGCCGTTCGATCATACCGCTCCATAAACTTTCAGAGCGGCTTCACCAGTTGAACTGCAACCTGCCCGAAAGCCTGCACGACACCGCCGAAGTCGCCAAAACCCTGTTGCGCGGGGAGGATCCATCCGCTGAAATGCGCTCCGTCAGCGAATCGGTCGCGAGCATGTGCCACGAAATCGAAGAGAAGAACCGCAAGCTCGACGAGTTGCACATCCGCGATGAAAAGACCAGTTTGTACAACTATCGCCACTTCAAGGAGCACCTCATCATCGATGTCGAGCGGGCGCGCCGCTTCAACGGTGACATCGCGCTGGCCATGATTGACATCGATCACTTCAAGCGCTATAACGACCGATACGGACACGTTGCCGGAGACAGGGTGCTGGCGAGAATCGCCGAAATCATCAGGCGGGAGTGCCGCATGACCGACATTCCGTCAAGGTTTGGCGGAGACGAGTTCGCCGTGCTGTTTCCGAAGACTGACAGGGCGACGGCGCTGGAGATTTCCGAGCGGCTGCGCAGCATCATCTGCGACGAACCGTTTGAGTACGAGCGCAACCAGCCCGGCGAGCAGCTGACCGTGAGTATCGGCGTCGCCTCATGGCTCGACGACGCCACGGACGGCACTTCGCTTATTTCCAATGCCGATAAAGCTCTTTACAGAGCAAAGTCCTCCGGGAGAAATAAAGTTCTGGTGTTTACGAGGGAGGTTGTAAGTGAAGAGTCAAAAGAACGTGAGTGAATCGATGATTTGTCCGGGAATCACCGTCAGATAATCCGGCTGGTTGTTGCGTCATTTCACCTGCCATCCGGATATCAGGCATCTCTCAAATCGCCTTTTGCTCCGAGAGCTTTGCAATCCCGATCGCGGCATCGGGCTTCTCGTCAATGACGCATTTTTTTATCCGGCGATTAACGGTGTCTTGACCATGAGCTTGTCCAGATGTCAGTCCGCGTTGCTTCATTCAGAATGACAAGCCCGGTTCAAGTATGGTATGGAGGGCACCTCTAAAAACTTATTGCCCGTCACGATTGCTGCGTTGGGTGGTGCTCGAAATCCTCACGTACTCCGTGTACGCTCCGGTTTCTGCGCTCCAGCCGCCTTGCACTC
>JAFGER010000072.1 GCA_016931495.1 Chlorobiaceae bacterium
GTACTGCTTTATTGCGGGAGAGTAGGTCGTCGCCGAGTTTTTAACAAAGAAAGCCCGTCTCTTCAGACGGGCTTTCTGCGTTTACTCGCCTTCGTATCTGCCCCCATCTCCCTCGCACCACCTCACAACTCGACTGGCACATTGGCGCCGCGGACGTGCCCCCAACCCCCTTGATCTTACGGTGAACTTCGGCTTCATTTCTGTTGTTCATTTTAGTTCACGCATGTCTGTAAGAATGCCTGTGACTAACCCGCAAAGATGGAGGTGAACCATGACGAATTCGTTTACAGGTATTCCGGGAGAGCTTCTCAAACCTCATGCCTCTCCCTGCCTTTCGATCTTCATGCCGACCAACCGAACCTTTCCTGACAATGCGCAGGATCCGGTACGATTCAAAAATCTTGTTACGAGGGCCGAAGCTGATGGCATCGCTTTTGCCGGCAAGCGGGAGATTGCTCCCCTGATCGATCGATTGCGCCTTGTGCAGGATGACGCCTCGTTCTGGAGGCATACACTTGACGGGCTGGCGGTATTCGTCTCGCCCGATTATTTCAGGATATTCCGCCTTCAGGAGCCGGTGATCGAGTTGGCCCGCGTTGCCGATGCTTTTTATGTCAGACCGCTGATCAGGATTTATCAGAACGTTGAGCGTTTCCAGGTGCTTGCCCTGACGAGAACAGAAGTGAAGCTCTATGAAGGAACCCGTGATCGACTTGATGAAGTCGATCTGGCTGTGGAGGTTCCGAAAACGATGACCGAGGCGCTTGGTGCCGAGATGACGCCTCCGCATGTGACCGTTGCTTCGTATGGCGGTACCGGTGCGGCCATGCGCCACGGGCACTCGTCAAGAAAGGACGAAGAGGAGCTGGATAACGAGCGCTTTTTCCGCGCAGTCGATCAGGGCATTGCTGAATTCCACTCCAAGCCTTCGGGCTTGCCACTTGTTCTTGCTGCTCTTGCCGAGCATCAGAGCCTGTTCCGATCTGTCAGCCGCAATCCGCATCTGCTCGAAGCCGGTATCGAGACCGATCCGGGGCCACTTGATTCCGATGCGATGCGCAAGAAGGCCTGGAGCGTGATGGAGCCTTACCGGGAACGGAAGATCGATCAGATGATCGCCCGGTTCAGAGAGGCCGGGGGTCTGGGATCGGATAATCCGTACGAGATTGCCAAAGCGGCTGTTGCGGGGAACGTATCGCTTCTGCTGCTCGATGGCAGAAAATTCTGGCCCGGCCAGATCGATCCGGTTTCCGGCGAACTTTTGCTCGACGAGGCGGCCCTGGCTTCGGGGCGGGATGTGCTTGAAGATATGGGACTTGCAGCACTTGCCAGGGGCGGCGAGGTTGTTGTGCTGCTTCCGGAGCGGATGCCAAGCGAATCAGGAGCCGCGGCCATTTTCAGGCATGCGTGATCTTCTTCCAGCCACAGATTGCTGAATGTCCGGGGATGCAGGGGCGGAACATTCCGGTTTCCGCCCTTAACCTTTATATTGGCGGATAAACGATGCGTGTTGCGCATCCGGGATTCATAACCTGATCGTGCGTTTTTTCCGCTGAATGGAAGCAACCAGAGAAATATACTGGAATATCGGTCACGGGACGGTTGCTCTCATGTATCTGCTTGCGCTGGCGGCTGTTGCCGTGATGGTGCGCGGGTTCGGGGAGCGGCGTTCGCTCTGGCTGAAAGGCAGGCCGCTGGATCGCTTCGATCGCCCGTCTCAACGACTGATGCGCTTTGCCGCAGATACCTTCAGCCAGCGCAAGGTGCTGAAGGAGAGGCAGGGCGGTCTGCCTCACGCCATCCTGTTCTGGGGATTCCTGCTGCTCTTCATCGGCACTGTGCTGGTGATGCTACAGGCCGACCTGCTCACTCCGCTGTTCAACTTCAGCCTGCTCTCCGGTGATTTCTACCGTCTCTATGCACTCGCGCTCGACCTTGCCGGACTTGCCGCCATGCTGGGGCTTGCGGCGCTGGCCGTGCGGCGTTTCATCATCCGGCCTCCGGGGCTTGAGACTGCCACTGCCGATACGCTCATTCACTTGCTGCTGTTCGCGATTCTTTTCACCGGTTTTCTGATTGAAGGGTGCCGGATGGCCGTCACCGAGCTGCGCGACAATCCGGCGCTGGCCGCATGGTCGCCGGTCGGCGCGCTGTTCGCCCGCCTGTTCACCTGCATGGATGACGCGACGGCTCGTGGCGTGCACAAGGGTTTGTGGCTGCTTCACCTGCTCATGAGCCTCATTTTTCTCGCCGTCATTCCCCGTACGAAGCTTCGTCATCTGGCCACCACGAGCGGGAACAGCCTGTTCGAGCCGCGTGAGCCGAAAGGTACGCTCATGCCGGTCGATCTGGAAGACGAGAGCATCGAACGGTTCGGTGCATCGGCGGTCGGTGATTTTACCTGGAAAGACCTGTTCGACACTGACGCCTGCGTGCACTGCGGACGCTGCCAGCAGCGCTGCCCGGCCTACCTGACCGGCAAGCCGCTGTCGCCAATGAAGCTGATCGCGGACATCGGCGAGCTGGCCGCGACGGAGCATTGCAACGGGCTGATTGAAAAAGTATCGCGCGACGCGATCTGGTCGTGCACCACCTGCCGCGCTTGCGAAGAGATTTGCCCGGCCAGCATCGAGCACATCGGCAAGATGATTGAAATGCGCCGCAGCCTTGCACTTATGCAGGGCGAGTTTCCCGGCGACGAGACGAGGCGGGCCTGCGAGGCGATCGAGGTCAACGGCAATCCGTTCGGACTCTCCGGCGTTTCACGCGGCGACTGGGCCAAAGGGCTGCCGGTCAGCATCATCAAAGGGAAGTGCGAGGCGGATATTCTCTACTTCACCGGCTGCTACGCGTCGTACGATCCGCGCAACCGCAAGGTCGCCGAGAGCTTCGTGCGCATCTGCGAGGCGGCGGGGGTGAGCGTGGGCATTCTCGGCGGCGCGGAGCGCTGCTGCGGCGAGCCGGTGCGGAAGCTCGGCAACGAGTATCTCTACCGGATGGTGGCTGAAAGCAACATCGATGCCATCCGCGCTTCGGGAGCGCGGCGCATCGTGACGGCCTGCCCGCACTGCTTCAACACGCTCGCGCGTGATTATCGTGAGCTTGGCCTCGATCTGCCCGTCGAACACCATTCGACCTTCATCGCGGCTCTGATCGAAAAAGGGCGGCTCAAACTGAAGCCGGAACGCTTTTCGGCAACCTTGCACGACTCGTGCTCTCTTGCCCGTTACCGGGATTTGACCGACGAGCCGAGGGCGGTTTTGCGGGCTGCCGGGGGTGCGCTGACGGAGATGGAGGCCAGCGGCAAGAACGGGTTCTGCTGCGGCGCGGGCGGCGGACGCATCCTCGCCGAGGAGCGGCTGGGTACGCCGATAGCCGATGAACGGCTGCGGCAGGCCAGGAAGAGTGGCGCGGCAACGCTGGTCTCGGCCTGCCCGTTCTGCCTGAGCATGTTCGAAGATGGCCTGAAGCGCTCGAACCTGCGCAACTCCATCGAGGTTTGTGACCTGGCGGAGATCGTCGCTTCCCGGATCGATCCGAAAAAGTGAGGCGCAAGGCATTTTTTTCAACCTTCAATGATGACCGGATGATTACTCGCACCGAAATCGACGAGCGCATCAGGCGGCTGCAAGCGCGCCTTGCCGAAAGCGCCATGCAGGCCGCGCTGCTCCTGATGCCGTCGGACATTTTCTATTTTACCGGCACCCGCCAGAACTCGGCGCTCTGGATTCCCGCGAACGGTGAGCCTGTGCTGCTGGTGCGCAAAAGCCTTGAACGCGCCCGGGCCGAAGGGCTGATCGGCGACATCCGCCCCTTTCCGTCGAGCAGGGAGCTTTCCGCGCTTCTCGGCAGCGAAGGGGACGCGGTCGGCATGACCTTCGACGCCGTGCCGGTGCAGCAGCACGCGTGGTACTCGAAGGTGCTGCCTGGCCGCCGCTTGGCCGATTGCTCCATGATCGTGCGCGAGTTGCGCTCGGTCAAGTCGCCCGCCGAGATCGGGCTGATTCGCCGGAGCGCGGAGAAGCTCATTTCGGTCTTCCGGGAGGTTCCGGCTTTTCTGAAAGCGGGGATGCGCGAGCTTGACCTGGCCGCCGAAATGGAGTACCGGTTGCGCCGCATCGGGCACGAAGGTTTCGTGTGGATGCGGGCCTTCAATCAGGAGCTGTTCGGCGGCATGGCGGTGTCGGGCGGAGCGGCGAGCTACGGATTTTTCGACGGCGCCGTCACGGGCAAAGGGCTCTCAAGCGCCGCGCCGCAGGGGGCGTCGCTTGAGGTGATCCGGGAGAACGAGCCGGTGCTGCTCGACTTTGTCGGCGTGTTCGACGGCTATCTGGTCGATATGACCCGCATGTTCGTGATCGGCTCGCTCGACGCGGAGTTGCGCCGGGCATTCGGGGTTTCGCTCGAAATCCAGGAGGCGGTGCGCAAGGCGATGGTTCCGGGAGCCATCTGCGAGGAGATTTACCGCCATGCGGCGGCGATGGCCGAAGATGCCGGGCTTGGCGGCAACTTCATGGGAATGCCGGGCGAACAGTCGCGCTTCGTCGGCCACGGCGTTGGCCTCGAACTCGACGAGCTGCCAGTTCTCGCACAAGGCTTCGCCATGCCGCTGCAGGCGGAGCAGGTGGTGGCCGTCGAGCCGAAATTCGTCATTCCCGGCAAAGGCGCGATCGGCATCGAGAACACCTTCGCGGTCACCGAAGCGGGTGGCGAACGGCTGACCAGGTTATCCGACGAGATTGTCGAGCTGTAAGTTCAGGAAATTGGTATGAGGTGATTATGAACATACTTGTCTGTATCAAACAGGTGCCCGACATGGAGGGGCATTTCGTGCCCAACGCGGCTGGAAGCTGGTTCGACGAGGCCGGGCTGGCGTGGCGGATGAACGAGTACGACGCCTTCGCGGTCGAAGAGGCCGTTCGGCTGAAGGAGCGACTCGGCGGCGCGGCGCGGGTGACGGCGCTCTCCATCGGCCCGGCGCGGGTGGTCGAATCGATCCGCAAGGCGCTCGCGATGGGTTGTGACGAGGGCGTGCACATCGACGACGACGAAGCGCCGGAGCGCGATCCGTGGCAGATCGCCTCGATGATCGCCGGATTTGCCGCCGGGCGCGGCTTCGAGCTGGTGTTTGCCGGGATGCAGTCCGAAGATCGCGGCTCCGCGCAGGTGGGCGTGCTGGTGGCCGAACGGCTCGGCCTCGTCTGCGCGACCGGCATCACGGCCTTCGAGTGGCGGGATGAGGCGATGATCGTCGAGCGCGAACTCGAAGGCGGGCGAAGGTGCAGGCTCCGGCTGAAAGCTCCGGCGCTTCTGACCTGCCAGCAGGGCCTCAACACGCCGCGCTATCCCACTTTGCCGAACATCATGAAATCGAAACGCGCCGCACTCGCCGTCCTCTCGCCGGAATCGGTCGGTCTCGAATCGCCGAAAGTGTCGTCCGGAAATTTCCGTCCGCACGAACCCAACGCGGCGGGCGTGATTCTTGAAGGCAATGTCGAAACGCTTGCCGCGCAGGTGCTGGAGATTCTCAAAAACAGAACCGCCGTGCTCGGCAAGGGAGGCGCGCGATGAAGCTGCTGCTTGTTGGTGAAATTCGCGACGGTCGCGTCACCGCTGAAAGTGCCGAGCTGTTCGGCTTTGCCGCCCGCCTCGGCGTGGAGGCGTCGATGGTGCTGGTCGGCGACGCGGGCGATCTTCCTGTGTTCGACGGTCGTCTTTATCGTGGGGACGCCGGACATGAATTCGACATGACCTATAACAAACACATCGTGCTGGCTGCCGTCGAGCGGGAGCAGCCCGATGCCGTGGTGTTTCTTCACTCATCGTTCGGTTGGGAACTCGCGCCGCGCGTGGCGTTTGCGATGCAGTCGGCGCAGCTCTCCGGCGTTGTCGGGCTGGACGATGGCGGCTACGTCGTCGAGAGCTGCAACGGCAAAATGCGCCGAACCGTCAGGCCGCTGACCGGCCGCGCCGTGCTGACGATCCAGCCTGGCGCGTTCGCCGCCTCGCCGATGGCGGGCACGCCGGAAGTAGTCGCCATCGACGCAGAGCCGGACGCCGCCGTCGAGTTTCTCGGCTGCATCCAGCCGGAGCGTGGCGTCGATCTTTCCCGCACCAGCGTGATCGTCAGCGCCGGGCGCGGCGTTGGCAGCGCCGACCGGGTCGAGCTGGCGCGGGCGCTCGCCGATGCGCTTGGCGGCGAGGTCGGAGCGAGCCGTCCGGTGGTTGATGCCGGATGGCTCGAACGGGCGCGGCAGGTCGGGTCGAGCGGGCAGAACGTTTCGCCCGCGCTCTACGTGGCGTGCGGCATTTCGGGCGCGATCCAGCATCTTGCGGGGATGAAAGGCTCCGGCTTCGTGATCGCCGTCAACACCGACCGCGACGCGCCCATCGCCAGCGTGGCCGATGTGCTCGTCGTCGCCGACGTGGCGGAGTTCCTGCCCGCGCTGACGGCGGCGATTCAGGCGCGGACGTGAACGTGGCGCGGCAATTTTTTCAACGACAACGAAAACGCGGATGAATCAGCAAGCTTACGCTTTCACGATGGAAATGGAGGTGCGCGACTACGAGTGCGACATGCAGGGCATCGTCAACAACAGCGTTTACCAGAACTACCTCGAACACGCGCGGCACGTCTGGCTCAAAACGGTCGGGATCGATTTCAGGGAGTTCACTGAACGCGGCATCAACCTCGTGGTCGTCCGCGCCGAACTCGATTACAAGTCCCCGCTGCAAAGCGGCGACCGTTTCGCTGTCGGCCTGAACATGGTTCGCGAGTCGCCGTTGAGGTTCGCCTTTTATCAGGACATCCTGCGCCTGCCGGAGATGAAGCCCGCCATCAAAGCCAAAATCACCGGCACCGCGCTCAACGGCCGTGGCCGCCCGGAGATTCCGGCGGAACTCGAAGCGCTGATGCAGGCGCGGGCGTGAGCCGTCACGAATCGAAGCCGCGAAGATTCAGCGAGTAACGATTGTCAGCATCGACGGACAGAAGCTTCAGACCGAGCAGATTTTTCAGATCACGCCGCGCGGTCATCTCCGAGACTTTGCGATAGAGCATCGAGTAGGGCAAGCTTTTCTGAAGCTCGTGCAGCGTGAACGGCTTGCCCGATGTATCATCGAGAAGCAGCGTAATCAAATCGTTTTGCCGCTTCGAGATAGCTTTGTTGCTGCCGAGCAGGTGAAGGTGCTCTCTCATGACCAGCATTCTGATGAGATTCGCGATGCGGGTTTTCATCGTTTGCAACGATTCGATCACGCCGCGCAGGTTGAATTCGAGAAACGGCGTGACCTCCTTCTCCACCCTGATGGTGTCGGAGAAGGCGCGGTAATAGTCGTCCACATGCCGGAAATAGTAGTTCGAGAGCATTTTCGGCACGTAGCGAATCCCCGCAGACTGGAGCAGCGATGCCTCGATCAGCCGCGCCACGCGCCCGTTGCCGTCCCAGAAAGGGTGGATCAGTGAGAAGTGGTAGTGGGCCAGCGCCGCCCGGACAAAGATGTTTTCGTTAATGATCTCGTCGCTGTTGATCCAGTCGATAAACTCCCGCATGAGCAACTCGACATCCTCGATGATTTTCGGCGGCGTGTAGATACCGCTATGCGCTTTGTCGCCAACCTTGACCATGCCGTTTCGGTACGCGCCGGGGATGTTGTCTTCATACGGAAGGCCTTTGGTGATCTGCTTGTGCAGATCGCGGATATGATTTTCAGCAAGCATGTTCGACGTGAAGGATAGAGCATAAAAAACATTCTTCATCGAAGACGTTGCTTGATCGAGCAACCGGTACGCGCCGATCAGGTTGGTAATCTCAAGCCTGTCCTTTGCCGTGTGGCCTGCATCGGGTATTTTCCCCTCGTCGAGTTCTCTGACTTCATTCGCATCGAGGGAGTTGCCTTCGATGGCGGCGGTTCCGGCGACCGAACTGTACAGAAGTTCCGGATCGATCTGCGATGACCACTTTGGCAAAATCGGCAAATCGTTGATCGTGGCGTTCAGGATTGATGCCTCAACGAGCAGCTTCTCGATCCGGGGCTTGTCGTACTGGTCGCAAAAGACGAACTTGCCCGACTTGAAGGTCATGACCTCTTTCATGTGATCGAAAATGTTAGTGATTTTGTTACACTCAACACTATGTAGTATAAACTATTAGAGGTATCGTGCCGTTCATTTTTGTTAAAGTTTTTTACAAGATTTGTTAAAGATTTCTGCAAGAATCATTGAAGAAAGCGTGAATCTTTTTTTCACTTCTGTTATCTGCTTATGAAACCACTCAAAGAGGTTGCCGGGGCGTATCTGGCGCTTTCCGACGCGCAGCGTCAGTTGCTCGAATCAAACTATGACGACGCGGCGGCGAACTGCCGCAAGGCGATGGAGATTTCCCGCACCATGCCGCCCGAGGAGGCGTTCGATCACGCCGGGTTCGATGCTTTCTGCCATGCCGGGCTGGCCGAGGCGCTGGCCGGGCTTGGCTCGTTCGACGAGGCGCTTCGCTCCGCCGACAAGGCGTTGCATCACTTCAACCGCCGGGGTGAGCTGAACCAGGACGAGGGGAAGCTCTGGATTTCAGCCGTTTACAGCCGCGCTCTGGCGCTCGACGGCCTCGGGCGCGCCGAAGAGGCCGCGCCGGAGTTCCGCAAAACCATCGAAATGATCGACGAGCGCAAGGGCGAGACGCCCGGCAAGGAGCGGATGAAGGAGGTTGCGGCTGCACGCATCACAAAAATCGGCGCGTCGAATCAGCACAAAAAACCGGGCTACAAGGCCTGGTGGGAGTTCTGGTCGTGATCCAGCCCGGTGCGATCCGGCGCGTGCTCGTCGTGCGGCTCAGCGCTATCGGCGACATTGTGCTGACGACGCCCCTGCTCGCGGAGCTGCATCGTGCGCTCCCGCAGGCGCGGATCGACTTCTGCACCAAAGCCCCCTTCGCGCCGCTCGTCGCGTCGAATCCCGCCGTCTCGTCGGTCGTGACGCCCGAGTCGATTACGCCCGGAGCGGCGTACGACCTAGTGGTCGATCTGCAAAACAATCGCCGTTCGCGGGCTTTGATCCGGAAACTTCGTGCTGGCGAGGTCACGCGCTACCACAAGAAAAACTGGAAAAAGCTGCTGCTGGTGCAGTTCAAGATCAACGTTTCGGATGGCTACCAGTCGGTTGTCGAACGGTATGGCGAGGCGCTCGACGGACTCGCGCCGAAAGTCACCGCGCCCTGCGCCCTCCATCCGTCGCCGGAAGATCGCGCCTTTGCAGCGTCATCGATCGGCAAGGACGGGCCCGTGCTGGCGGTCTGCTTCGGGGCGAACCACTTCACCAAGCGCTATCCGCTCGAACGCTTCGCCCGTGTCATCGAAATCGTCACGGCTGAAACTCCCGCCCGCGTGCTGCTGCTCGGCGGCAAGGAGGACGAGCCGGAGGCGGCGAAATTGAAGGCGATGCTTCCCGACATGGCGCGAAGCCGCGTGCTGTCGCTCGCCGGAAAGGCAAGCCTGATGCAGTCCGCCGCGCTGCTTGCCAGCGTCGATGTGGTGCTTACCAACGACACCGGCCTCATGCACATCGCCTCGGCGTTCGGCAAGAAGCTCTTCGTCATCTTCGGCTCGTCGGTCAAAGAGTTCGGCTTCATGCCGTGGGGCGCGGAGTACGAGCTGTTCGAGACGCCGGGTCTCAAATGCCGCCCCTGCTCGCACATCGGTCGCGCCACCTGCCCGAAAGGGCACTTCCGCTGCATGATGGAGATCGCGCCCGAGCGCATCGCCTCGCGCATCATCGAAACCCTCAACCAGTCGTCGCCATGAAGATCGCTACCTGGAACATCAACGGCATCCGCGCCCGAAAGGATGCGCTCGCCGCATGGCTCGAAAGCCGCACGCCCGACATCGTGGTGCTCGAAGAGGTCAAGGCGCGGGAGGAGGAGATTCCCGAAAGCATCGCCGGGATCGCCGGTTACCGCAAATTCTGGAACGGCTCGACCTTCAAGAAAGGGTACAGCGGCGTCGGCCTGCTTGTCCACGAGGGGAGCCTCGGCGAGTTCACCTGCGAAGCGCCGCCATTCGACGTGGAGAACCGGACGCTCGTACTGCATGCGCCGCAATTCACGCTCATCGGCACCTACGTGCCGCGCGGCGACGGCGCGGAGCACTACGCCGTGAAGCTGCGCTATCTTGCCGATCTGAAAGCCTTTATCGCCGGACTCATCGCTGAAGGACGCGAAGTCATCCTCCTCGGCGACATCAACGTGGCGCTTCGTGACATCGACGTGCACCGCTCGCAGAACAAGCCCGGCGCGACCGGCCTGCGCCCCGAGGAGCGGGCGGCCATCCAGGAGCATCTCGATCTCGGCCTGCACGACATTGTCCGAGAGCTGAATCCCGATAAAAAAGACCTCTTCACCTGGTGGCCCAACTGGAAGTTCGCCCGCGAGCGCAACCTCGGCTGGCGCATCGACTGCGTCTATCTCACCCCCGCGCTGGTCGGCAAGGTTTCCGGCGTTTCGGTCGATCTCGACGAGAAGAGCTCCGACCATGCACCGGTATCGGTGGCGCTGGCGCTCTGAGGCGGCTTGCCTCGTCATGCGGGTGGTGCCGTGCGCCAGTTGCGCGTTGGAAAACTGAATTTATCTTCGTACCTTACATGTCCTAAAACGCAAATGGTGTTCGTGCGTCCGCATGAAGCCGCGGAGGCAGGGATGCGCAATACCTGTTTTCCGCCATTTGCGCAGTTTGACATCACTCAAGAAACCATTGCGCCATGAACAAAATCAAACAGTACGAATGCACCGTCATCATTGACGGCGGCCTTCAGGATGATGCCATCGCCTCCGCAATGGAGCTGGTGAAATCGACGATCACCGGCAAAGGCGGCGTGATCAACAATGTCCTGGAAGTCGGAAGAAGAAAAATGGCCTACCTCATCCGCAAGTCCTCCATCGGCTACTACGCGCACATCGAGTTCGATGCCGCTCCGTCGGTCATCGCCGAAGTCGAGCGTGTGTTCCGTTACGAAGACGCTCTTCTGCGGTTCCTCATCATCCAGCTCAGCTCCCCGCTGCTCGAAATGCGCAAGCGCGTCGAGAAGTACAGCGTCATGCTCGGCAGCCCGGAAGATCAGGCAGAGCCCGCAGCCGATGCTTCGGCCAAGAACTGATGGTCGATATCGCCCGGTTTATTGTATGAATGACGAAACGATCCCATTTGAGAACAAAAAGGAGAAGATGCTATGGCGGAACTGAAAATGCCTGAAATCAACAGCGTCATCATTGCCGGCAACCTTACCAAAGATCCGGTCTTCAGACAGACCAATTCAGGCGGGACGCCAGTTGTCAATTTTTCCATTGCGTGCAATCGCCGCTTCAGGGACAGCAATCACCAGTGGCAGGAAGATGTCTGCTACGTCGGTGTTGTCGCCTGGAACAAGCTTGCCGAAAGCTGCCGTGACAATCTGAGGAAAAGCTCGGCGGTGCTGGTCGATGGCGAGTTGCAGAGCCGCACCTGGAAAGCGCAGGATGGCACATCAAGAACCGTGGTCGAAATCAAGGCCAGGAGGATTCAGTTCCTCAACAAAAGGAAGAAAAACGGAGAGGAAGACGAGGAAGGCTTTATCGAGGATGATTCGCATGAGAACCATCATGGTCAAATCGACGACGATGGACACATGTACGAGTACAAGTACCTCTCTTCCGACTGACAAGCAGCGTGCTGCCAGGCCGTAAAAAACGGCAACCGGCAGGCGCAGGATCATGCAAGCTTAAATTCTGAACAAGATCAATGAGACAGAAACCAACCAAGCCACAGGGCAGCAAATCATTGGGCAATGCTCTGGCATCGAAAAAGAAAGTGTCGAAAAACCAGGTGGTGTTTTTTGACTATCGCGACGAACGGAAGCTCAAGCGTTTCATCAACGACCAGGGCAAAATCATTCCCCGCCGCATTACCGGCCTGTCGGCAAAAGAGCAGAGCCTCCTGACCCACTCCATCAAGTGGGCAAGGTTCCTTGCCATCATTCCCTACGTCGCCGACGAATACAAGTAAGTGGTTGTCCACACAAGTTTAATTATTCAGAACGAGGAAACTGACCGTGAAAATAATTTTAAGAAAAGATGTGGCAACCCTTGGCGATGCCGGTGAAGTGGTCACCGTCAAGAACGGGTATGCCAATAACTACCTCATTCCGCAGGGCTATGCCATCCGCGCTACCGAAGGCACGCTGAAGGCGCTTGAAACCGAAAGACAGCAGCAGGCCCGCAAGATCGAGCTGCAGCGCAAGAGCGCTCGCGAGCTTTCGGCAAAGCTGGAGCAGATGACGCTCAGGATTTCCGCCAAATCGGGCGAGTCCGGCAAGCTGTTCGGAACGGTAACGGCTGGCGATATCGCCGAAGCGCTCAAGGCGCAGGGCGTTGAGATCGACCGCCGCAAAATCCAGCTTGAAGCTCCCATCAAGGCTCTCGGCAAATACGAGGCCGTCGCGAAGCTCTATATGGATGTCACCGCCAAGCTCAGCATCGAGGTTCAGGCCGAAGGCGCTGTGGCTCCGGAAGCTCCCGAAGCTGCCGAGCTCTCCGAAAACGCCGGAGAATGATCGTCGCCCGTCAGGAGTTCCGCTCGGAACGCTCCTGAACGACGGTAAAAAATACGCCTCATGATCCCCCGGGTCATGAGGCTTTTTTATGTTCCGTTGTTGTAAAATCATCGGGTCTGGCGTACCATTCTATTGAGACGGCCAACTCTTCAGCTCAAGCCGTGCATCGCGCAGTATCCAGTCATTCAAATAGGGGTGAGCACCATGAAACAAACTCTTTTTCAGGAAAAATATCCTATCTACATCCTCGAGCTTGACAAGGAAGAGACGAGTTACCGTAGTGTCGATGAGATCATAGCCTACTTCCGTCAGAAAATCGAAGCCCATCCGGTAGCGGTAATGATTGGTGAATTCGACCACTATGCCCATACCTCATCGCTTGAGGGGGGGCAGATTGGCGAGGGCATCACCGCAGCCAAGAATATCGTGTTCTGTTTTGGAAAAGAGCTGATGAGTCCCAAAATGCTGGCTGTCCGTCCCCGTTCGATCGGTGTGGCTGAAATGGGAGGGCATTTCGTCATCAGTTTTCTCGAAGCACCCAATCCGGTGGCTAACGATGCGATGGAGAGCTGGGCGCTGGCGCTGAAAAACCAGTAACAGCACCACGCTGAACGGAAATGGAAAACGCCTCATGAACCCTGTGCTCATGAGGCGTTTTTGTTTGGTCTTCTCTTCGTTTCCGCCGGCGGGGCTCAGGCGTTGAACTGGCTGAGCATCCGGACGTCGTTCTCGAACAGAAGCCGGATGTCGTCGATCTTGTAGCGTAACAGCGCGGTGCGATCGACGCCCATGCCGAAAGCATAGCCGGTCCACTCTTCGGGATCGATACCGCAGCTCTTCATCACGTTGGGGTGCACCATGCCGCAGCCCATGATTTCAAGCCAGCCGGACTTCTTGCAGACGCGGCATCCCTTGCCGCCGCAGAGGTAGCAGGTGACGTCAACCTCCGCCGACGGTTCGGTGAAGGGGAAGAAGCTGGGGCGGAACCGCAGCTTCACGTCGCTGCCGAACATCTGGCGGGCAAACGAGTAGATGGTGGCCTTCAGGTCGGCGAACGAGACGTTCCTGTCGATGTACAGACCTTCAAGCTGGTGAAAAACGCAGTAGCTTCGGGCGCTGATCGCTTCGTTGCGATAGACCTTGCCGGGGCAGATCACCCTGATCGGCGGCTTCTCGTCAAGCATCACCCGCACCTGCACCGGCGAGGTGTGCGTGCGGAGCAGCACATCTCCCTCCTCCTGACCTCTCGTGATGAAAAAGGTGTCCTGCATGTCGCGCGCCGGATGGTTCGGCGGAAAGTTCAGGAGGTCGAAGTTGTACTCGTCGAGTTCCAGCTCCGGGCCGGTGGCGATGCTGAAGCCCATCGCCGTAAAGATGCGCTTCATGTCGCCAAGCACCTTCTGCACGGGATGTTCCGAACCGCAGAAGCTGCGGCGTCCCGGCAGGGAGAGGTCGAGTGCTGGTGCCTCAGCCTCCGCGTTTTGCGCGAAAAGGCTTTCAGCATCGGCAACTTTCGCTTCTGCCGAGAGCTTGAGCGCGTTGAGCAACTGCCCTATGCGAGGCCTGTCAGCAGAATCGACGGTTTTGAGCTGGCCGAACAGGCCGGCGATTTTTCCCTTGCGCACGGTGAACTCGAGCTTGAAGGCCTCGAGTTCCTTAGCGTTCCGGATCTGGTATCCGTCTATCTCCTGCTGTAGCTGTTGAATGCGTGTCTCCATAGGGCGCGTTTCATCGTTACCGGTAATTAGTCGAGAGCCGTCTTGACGATCAGCGAGAATGCCGCCGGATCCTTCACGGCGATTTCTGCCAGGGCCTTGCGGTCGATCTCGATGTTCTTCTTGTGGATGGCGTCCATCAGGCGCGAGTACGAAACGCCGTTCTGGCGGGCAGCGGCGTTGATGCGCATGATCCAGAGCGAACGGAAGGTTCTCTTCTTGACGCGGCGGTCGCGGTAGGCGTACTGCTCTGCCTTGTCAACGGCGTGCTTGACGACGGTCAGCACGTTTCCGCGCGAACCCCAGTATCCTTTGGCTTTATTGAGAATCCTCTTCCTTCTTGCTTTTGAAGCTACAGAATTGGTTGATTTAGGCATCGTGGTGTCGAATTAATGTTATAGACTTTTTCAGGCGAGGATCATCCTCTTGATCTGCTTCTCCATGGTTGCATCGACCAGCGTGGACTGGTGGAGGCGGCGGGTGCGTTTGCGGTTCTTGTGCTCAAGGTTATGGGAGCCGTTCATACGCTCGCGTTTGACTTTTCCGGATGCGGTGGCCTTGAATCGCTTGCAGGCACCGCGATGTGATTTCATTTTAGGCATGATCGTCGGTTTAAATGATAAAAGTCGCTTCTTTCAGTGTGGTTTTATTCGTCGTCTTCCGGCTCTCCGGTTTCATCCGGCGGTAGCGGTGGTAACGCGGCAAGCTTTTCAGACTTCGCCCGCTGCTTTTCGAACTGCTCGATTTTCTTCTTGTCGGGCTCGAAATAGACGAAGAGCTTTTTGCCCTCGAATTTGGGATCTCCGTCGCGGTTGGCCACCGTGCTCAGCCTTTCGGTCAGGCGGTCGGCCAGCTCGAACCCTTTGTCTTTATAGATGATCGAACGGCCGAGGAACACGATGGTCGCCCTGACGCGGTTGCCCTTGCGCAGAAACTCTTCGAGGTGCGCCGTCTTGAAGTCGAAGTCGTGCTTGTCGGTATTGGGATGGAACCGCAGCTCCTTGAGCGTGGTGGTCTTCTGCTTTTTCTTCTGGTCCTTCTCCTTCTGGGCCATTTTGTAGATCAGCTTCCCGTAGTTTTCGAGCTTGCAGACGGGAGGCGCGGCATTCGGCTGCACCTCGATAAGATCGAGATTGCGCTCTTCAGCCATCCTTCGGGCATCCTGGGTTCGCATCACCTGCATGCCGCCTTCGGGAAAGACGACCCGAACTTCTGGCACGCGGATCTGTTCGTTGATCCTGTAGGAAAGTTTGGCTTTCTGGTTGCCGGATGTTTTCTGTTTTTTCATTCGATCTTTTTTGGTTGATAGTCAGCTCAGGATCGTTGATCTATTTCCTCGCGGAGTTTCGCGATAAGCTCATCGACCGCGAAGCTGCCTACGTCGCCTTTGCGGTGGCGGCGGAGCGACACTTCGCCCTTCTCCTCTTCGTTTCTGCCGATGATGAGCATGGCGGGAATTTTCGAGACTTCCGCCTCGCGGATTTTCTTGCCGATCTTTTCACTGCGCAGGTCGAGTTCGACGCGAATGCCTGCCTGCTGGAGTTTTGCGTACACCTCACGGGCGTAGTCGTGCACGTCCTCGGCGATGGGCAGCACGATGGCCTGCGTCGGCGCGAGCCAGAGCGGGAAGTTGCCCGCCGTGTGCTCGATCAGCACGCCGATGAAGCGCTCCATCGAACCGAACGGCGCGCGGTGAATCACCACCGGGCGGTGCTTCTGCCCGTCGCTGCCGATGTAGCTCAAATCGAAGCGCTCCGGCATGACGTAATCGACCTGCACGGTGCCGAGCTGCCACTTGCGGCCAATCGCGTCGCGCACGATGAAGTCGATCTTCGGGCCGTAGAAGCTCGCTTCGCCGATGCCGATGAAGTACTTGATGCCCATGCGGTCGGCGGCCTCCTTCACATCCTTCTCGGCCTGCTCCCACACCTCGGCGGTGCCGCCGTACTTGGACTGGTTCTCCGGATCGTGCAGCGACAGGCGCGTTTCGACGTCGTCGAAGCCGAGCGTGTTGAAGACGAAGCGGGTCAGGTCGATGGCGTTGCAGATTTCGTCAACGAGCTGGTCGGGACGGCAGTAGATGTGCGAGTCGTCCTGTGTGAAGCCGCGGGCGCGCACCAGGCCGTTCAGCTCGCCGGACTGCTCGTGGCGATAGACGGTGCCGAACTCGGTCAGCCGGATCGGCAGATCGCGGTAGCTGCGCAGCGTCTGGCTGTAGATCAGGTGGTGATGCGGGCAGTTCATCGGCTTGAGCAGGTACTGCTCCTCGCGGCCAGTCTCGTCCTTGTAGGTGAGCGGCGGGAACTGCGAATCGCTGTAGTACGGGTAGTGGCCCGAACGCTTGTACAGCTCGATGTTGCCAATGTGCGGCGTGTAAACCGGCACGTAGCCGCGCTTGCGCTGCTCGCCCTTCAGGAAGGTTTCGAGTTCGTTGCGGATGATCGCGCCGTTCGGCAGCCAGATTGGCAGGCCGCTGCCGACCTCCGGGGTCAGCATGAAAAGGCCGAGTTCTGCGCCGAGCTTGCGATGGTCGCGCTTGCGGGCCTCCTCCAGCCGGGCGACGTGCTCCTTGAGCAGCTTGTCGCTTGGGAAGGTGATGCCGTAGATGCGCTGCATCGTCTCGCGCGACGAATCGCCGCGCCAGTAGGATGAGGAGATGTTGGTCAGCAGCACCGCCTTGACCTTGCCGGTCGAGGGCAGGTGCGGGCCGCTGCACAGGTCGGCGAATCCGTCCTGGTGATAGACCGAAACCGTCGGAACCTCCTTCAGCGTGTCTTCGAGAATCTCGACCTTGTACGGGTCTTTGCGCTCGTTGGCGAAGTATTCAATGGCCTGCTCGCGCGGCATCTCCTCGCGGCTGATGGCGAGGTCGCGCACGCTGATTTCGAGCATCTTCGCCTCGATGGCGCGGAGGTCGTCTTCGTTGAAGCGGTGCTCGCAGGCGATGTCGTAGTAGAAACCCTGCTCGATGGCCGGGCCAGCGCCGAACTTCGCGCCGGGGAAGAGTTCCTCGATGGCGTGGGCCATCAGGTGGCTCGAACTGTGCCAGAAAATCTCCTTGCCCTCCGGAGAGTCGAAGGTGACAATCGAGACCGCCGCGTCGCGAGTGACGGGCGTGTCGAGGTCGCAGGGCCTGCCGTCGATGGTGAAACCGAGGGCCGCCTTGGCGAGCTTGTTGCCGATGGATGAGGCGATCTCCAGGCCGGTGACGCCAGCCGGAAAGGTTCGTTCAGAACCGTCGGGCAGGGTGATGGTCACCTGCTGGCGGCTCTCGCTGCTATCAGACATTGAGTTGTCCATAAATCGTGTTATCAGGGTGAGCGTTTGAGCGTCACCCGCTCCCTTTTGGGAGGAAAATCCAGACAGCCGCTTTTTGTCAGTATTCGCCGGACGGGAGGGCTGCTATTGACGCCGAACTGAAAACCAGCGGCGTGACTGTTCCCCGTACCGATAAGAAGATCGGAAGTATGCAAAATATTTTGGAGAATTCCAAGAGGAATGTTGGGATGGGGATGTGGTGGGAGTTTCCATGACTTGTAGGGGCGAACCTGCGTGTTCGCCCTTGCTGGAAATGCCGTGGACGGTGGTGTTTTGGGTTGTAGGGGCGGGTCTTGCACCCGCCCTGCTGGGAATGCCGTGGACTTTGTGGACGGAAATGGACGGCGTGGACGGGCGATGCGCGATTACAATGCTGCCAGGATATTCTTGACAGCCGCCCAATTGTTCTGAAACTCGGCATACGCTGGACAGTCATTGACCAATTCCGCCCAGAGCACCTCTGCCTTCTCGAACCAGCGGCGGGCTTGCGCTTTATCTTTTTGTTGAAAGAGGTTGAACCCTCCCAGTTTAATACACGATACCGCCAGCCCGTTCTTGAAGCTCACATTCTCCGGATGGGCCTTGTACAGCTCTTCACTCAATTGATTGCACTTCTCAAAAAAGCTCAACGCTTTATCCAGTTGGCCCAACGTTGTGTAGGTCTCTCCGAGTTTTTCGTACGAAATCGCCAGCCCGTTTTTGAATGATACATTTGCCGGATTCGCCTCGTACAGCTCTTCACGCAAATGGTTGTACTTCTCAAAAAAGGTCAACGCTTTATCCAGTTGACCCAGCGTTGTGTAGGTCTCTCCGAGTTTTTCGTACGAAATCGCCAGCCCGTTTTTGAAGGTTACATTAGCCGGGTTCGTCTCGTACAGTTCTTCAAACAAATCAGTTTCCTTCTCAAAAAAGGTCAAGGCTTTATCCAGTTGGCCCAACTTTCCGTAAGTACCTCCGAGTCTGTCGTAAGATGCAGCCAATCCGTATTTGAAGCTGACATTAGCTGGGTTCGCCTCATACAGCTCTTCACTCAATTTGGTTGCCTTCTCAAAAAAGGTCAACGCTTTTTCCAGTTGACCCAGCGTTGTGTAGGTCTCTCCGAGTTTTGAGTACGAAATTGCCAGTCCGTTTTTGAAGGATACATTAGCTGGGTTCGCCTCGTACAGCTCTTTAATCAATAGGTTGAACTTCTCAAAAAAGGTCAACGCTTTTTCCAGTTGGCCCAACGTAGTGAAGGTCTCTCCGAGTTTTGAGTACGAAATCGCCAACTCATGTTTGAAGCTCACATTATCCGGGTTCGCCTTGCTCAGCTTTTCACTCAATTGATTGCACTCCTCAAAAAAGGTCAGCGCTTTATCCAGTTGACCGGTCGTACGATAAAACATTCCGATGCGCTCATTCAGCCCAGCTATTTCGTGTCGGGGGCTTTCAAAATACTCAACGACACTCTCGGCATATCGTGCGTACAGAGCGCCTGAGAGGTAATCCGTATTGAGCAGATGGCCTGTACTGGGATCATACAAAAGCTTTTCGATCAGCGCATCAACCAGCGTTTCACATTGCTCATCCAGACGCGCCCCGACCTGAAACCGTGTCACCGCCTGAACGACCGGGCTGCATTTGAACTGTTTCGCGCTGGTGTTGTACTCGATCCATCCTTTGCGGACGAGGGCGCGGAGAGCGCTGTCGAGTTCGTCATTACCGGGTTGCAGCGCTTCGAGCGTGTCAAATGCAATCGCTTCGGCGGGCAGTACCGAAAAGACGCACAAAAGCTGCTCCTCGCCCGGTTCGAGCTTGGCAAGGTCGTACATGGCGGCGATCACCTTTTCCGGCTCTTCCTCCCTCAATCCGAAGCTGCCGGGGTTGTACTCCGTCTGCACCTTTGCGCTTTTGCTCAGGCCGAACAGCCCGGAGCCTTGCAGGTCGCCGAGCATCTGCGCAAGCGAGTAACCGGTTCGGAACTGGTTGAGCGTGTCGAGGCTTTTGGCCAGCAGCTCGATGACGAGGGTGTTGTAGCCGACGGCCTGGAACACCTCTTTCAGCAGCTCGTCCTCGGCGGGGTCGTGCGCCGGATAGTGCGTCGTGAAGAGCCGGATCGCCATCGGTTCGTCGAGATGGCCGACCCGGCAGGTTCTGGCGTGAGCGAACGACTCGATGCGCGTGGTCAGCAAGATGTGGAAATTCGGGCACTTGCGCAGTTCGTGGTAGTGCGCCGAGAGATCGTCGAGTTCATTGGCGTTGTCGATAACGAGCAGGCAGGGCTTGTTCAGCCCGGCCATTTCGCAGAGCAGCTTTTCGCGGCGCACGTCAGCGGAGTCGGTCGGCGCGAACTCCACCTTCAGCGGATCGGCAAGCGTCAGCAAGGCGTCGCCGAGGCTCCGTTCGGCAAACACCCAGCCAAGATGCGCGTAGTCGTCAAAGTAGCGCTGGTAATACTTCGCCGCCAGCGTCGTCTTGCCGATGCCCCCCTCGCCATTGACCAGCAACAAAAGATTGTCGCCATCGAACAGCGCATCATGCACCGACTGGAGTTCCTCGTCACGACCGATAAACACCTCCGGAATGACCGGGGTAATCCCGATGCATTTAGGTATATCCTTGCTCTTATTTTCGCCGGAGAGGAAAACCGGGTTGTTCAGCGTCGGGTTATTGAACTGATTTTTGATGTCCGATTGATTGTGAACGTCAGTCATCGTGTCCCTCACTGAAATGTCGGATTGTTGATGATAGGGCCGTTAAACTGGTTCTTGATGTTCGCGCCCCGGTTGTCAACATAAATCCCGGCGGCATCACCTATTTTTCCCATGCTTGCAAGATCGAGCCGGTCAAGCTCCTTGTTGAACTGAACCCACAAGTCGGCGGCGTCGTTGTATCGGCTGAAAAAGTGCCCCAGCCCATCCAGCTTCTTTTTGAACCGGTCGAGGCTTGGTTCGGCGGCTTGTGGCGGCTCTTTGAACCAGGTGAAGATCAACGGCTTTCCGCTGGATTTAAACAAGCGGTAAGCGACATCGAACTCCTCCTCGGTAAATTTGCCCACTTTGTTCCAGGCAAGCAGCACGAACAGATCCACCGCTCCAATCTGCTTGTTGTACTCATCCTGCGAGCGCGTCAGCGACATCTTTGCGGAAAGGTCTTCCCAGTTGACGAGTTCCAGAAAAACCTCTTTGTCTTTCAGGAGTTTGTTCTTGCGATTGATTTCAATTTCAAACGCAAGCCTGTCGGCCGTCAGCTCGTTTGACGAGGCGAGGAATATTCTGATCGTTCGCATGGCAGTGGGTTGGTTGGCGTGGAATGCACACGTCGTAATTTCGCAAAAATTTTGGAAAGTGCGTGGGGGTTGGGGGGCGTGTGTAGGGGTAACCCTTGCGGTTACCCTGCTGGTAATGCCGTGGACTTGGTGGATGAAGTGGACGAGGTGGACGAGGTGGACAAGAGGGTAGGCGCGAGGCCTACCCCTACGAGGATTTGCGCTTTACCCCAACTGTTGCAGAATATCCGGAGTTACGGTGTCTGCGCCGCGAGATGCCGCCAGATTTTCGGCTTTGCGTTTGAGTTCGCGGCCAAAGGATATCTGGCTGATGAAGGGAGCTTTTTTGACGATGCCGTCCAGAATCGCGTTGGCTTCGGGTGTCCATTTGAGCGGCTTTGCCGGGGCTGCGGCCTGCTGCTGCCGGGTGATGGGCAGGAAGTTGAAAAGCGTGTCGTAGAGCGCGTTGACGATCTCCTGCACCAGCCAGACCACGCCGCTGTGGCCCATGAAGGGGGTGCCGAGCGCTCGGCGCACGATGGGGCCGGGAAAACCTGCCGGGATGAAACGGGTTTTGGCGTCGAGTTCGGCGAGGTAAATCTTGTCAGGCATCCGTCCGTACAGGAATTGGGGCTGCGTCTCTTTGATCTCTTCGCGCACGGCGTTGTTGCTGGCCGTGGCCGAGTCGTGGCTGAAGAGGCACTGCATTCCGAGTTCGTCCGCCAGCACGCGCCTGATGCCGTCGGCATAGCTTTTGCTGGCGACGACGCCGAAGCGGATGGTCGGGAACCACTCCGACTGCGGGCCGCGCCACAAGTCCCACAGCGGGCTGAGCGTCGTGCGCTTCTCCTCCTCGATGAACTGCGCGGCCTCTTCCTCAGTCCCGCAAAGGCGTCCGATCTCCTCGATGAAGCGGTCGGTTTCCGCGATGCCGAATGGCGCGTAGAGCACGGGCCGTCCAAGCTTTTCGGCGAGTGCCGCGCCGAATTCGCGGTACATCACCACAACTGCCGCCGAGTTTTTCAGCTTTGCAATATCCGCCGCTTTGGACTCGAACGGATAGACGTACCGCACCTTGCCGCCTGCGCCCGCGACGAGCCGTTTGAGTTCCGCAAGGTCGGCGGGGCTGTTGAAGCAGCCGTAGGTCGGGCCGATAATGCTCACCGTGCCCGCTTCGTTTTCGGCGGCTTGGCCGTCGTCGAACTGGTCGAAAAGCCACGAGAGCGCCCGGTCGCGCCCCTGCCACTCGTTTTCGCCGAGCGAGTTCGAGGGGAAAAAGCGCACCGACGGGTACTTCATGGTGAGCATCGCCTGATGGTCGCTGCCGATCATTTCGCTCTCCGCGCTGGAGACGAGGATGAGCTGCTTGCCGGAACCCTTCAGCTTTTCGATGGTCTCCTGCACGATTTCGGAGCTGCCCGACGAAGAGATTTCGCGCTCGGTCAGGCTGGTGGGTGTGAGGTTTTCGAGGTAGGGCAGTGCGTCGGTGTAGTCCATGACGGCCACGCCGGTCAGATTGTAGCACCCCACGGGCGCGTCGGCGATGACATGCACGTCTTCGAGCGCGCAGAAGGTATTGACCGCCGCCCAGAAAGCGCTTGCGGTGGATTCGTCCCTGACGGTTTTTGCCATGATCGGTAAACGGATTACAGGAGCCACCCGATATGAACGGGTGGCGGAACTATGAGAAAGGCAAAGTTTAAATGTAGGTAATTGTTGACCTAACAATCAAGGCTCGGGCTTTTCAAGTGATACCGGCAGCTTGCCTTTCGGTATGAATTCGCCCTTGAGCGCCCTGATGATGGCCGCTTCCGAATAGTCGTTCGAGCTGTAGGCGCAGAGCGCGGTGCCGATGCCGGGGAAGGCGTCGAAAATGTAGGGCGTGCCGAACGAGACGAAGATGACCGGCGCGCCCTTGGGGAGCATGGCCGGGAGGCTGCGCACGAAGTCGCGTTGCAGATCGGTGAGCTTCGAGGGCATTGAGGATGACCACGCCTGGATGCCGGTGGTCAGGACAACCGCGTCAGCTTTCGAAAGCAGCATCGAGGCTTTCCGGAAGGTTTCCGCCGTGCTCGCCGGGGTGAGGCGAACGCTGGTGACCTTGTACTCCTTGCCGAGCTTTTCGGCGAAGCTTCGCCCGATCGACTCGCCAGGCTGGTCGTTGAGGATGATGTTGAGCACCTCGGCCTTTTCCGGCAGTCGGAGCGGCAGGGCGTTTTCGCGATTTCTGACCAGCGTCAGCGACTCCTCGGCCAGCCGCTTGGCGATGCGCTCGCCTTCCGGGCTTCCGACCAGCTCGTGCAGCCGGGAGGTATCGACGAGCTTCTGGCGGTCGAGGCCGAGCCAGTGCTTCAGTTGCAGAATGCGCCGCGCCGATGTTTCGATGCGGCGTTCTGAAATCCGTCCGCTCTCGACGGCGGCGCACACCGCGTCGAAAACCTGCTCCGGATCTTCGGGAAAGAGCAGGATGTCGTTGCCTGCCTCGACAGCTTTTACGGCGACCTGTCCCGGAGTGAGGCCATTTTCAAGCGCTTTCATGTTCAGCGCGTCGGTGACGATGAGTCCCTTGAAGTTCAGCTCGTCGCGCAACAGGCCGGTCACGATTGTTCTTGAAAGCGAGGCCGGTTCGAGCGATCCGGTCAGTTTCGGCACGGCCAGATGGCCCACCATGACGCTCAGCACGCCCTGCGAAATGGCCGCCCGGAAGGGTTGCAGCTCGTAGCGCTCCAGCCTTTTGCGGTCGCCTTCGAGCACCGGCAGCGCCTTGTGGCTGTCCACGGTGACGTCGCCGTGGCCCGGAAAATGCTTGGCTGTGGCCACCAGCCCGCCGGATTGCATGCCGTCGATGAAGGCCGCCGACATCGTGTTGACCAGCGGAATGCGGTCGCCGAAGGAGCGGGTGTTGATGATGGGGTTTGCCGGGTTGATATTCAGATCGACCGTGGGCGCATAGTTGTGCATGATGCCGACGGCCCGCGCCTCCCTGGCGATGATTTCGCCCATACGGCGGGCAAGTTCGGGGTCTCCGGCAGCCGATACGGCCATGGCCGCGGAGAACTTCGTCGCGCCATCGAGCCTCATGGCAAGTCCGCGCTCCATGTCGGCGCTCACCAGCAACGGCACGGCGGCAAGGGACTGGAAGTGGTTGGTCAGCATGGCTGCGCTTTCAACATCGCCCTTGAGGAACATGATGCCGCCGATCTTGCCTTCTGTCGCAAGGCGGGAGACGAGCCGGTATTCGGGATGGTCGGTGCTGCCGTAACGGCCCTCGACCTTGGCCACGATCATCTGCCCCACCTTTTCGCGGACGGTCATGTTGCGCAGCGTACGCTCGATCCACGGGTCTCTGTTCGAAAAAACGGACTGGACGGAATAGTTTTTCCGATACCCGGTTTCCGGCGAAGCGGCTCCCTTGGCTATTGCCGGGTGAGGCCAGGCGGCAAAGAGCGAGAGGAGGAGCAGTGCTATGAACGGTTTGTGGCAAGGTCGCATGGCAGGTAAGGGCTTGTGAGCCGCGCCTTGCGGCCGGCTGAAAATTTCGGTGTTTGACGGGGTAATCTATGAAACATAACGCTGAGGCCGAAATGAATCGGACGGATCGGTCGGATCTGACTGATCAAACCGATCCTGACAAGTCGGGATGGCGCTCCCAGAGGAAAATAAAAAAGGCTGCTCCGGCGAAAAACCGGAGCAGCCTTGAAACTTGCTGCAAACCGCCGCTTCAGAGCGGGCAGCAGATGTTGAGCTGGCGCGAGGCCTGCGCTTCGTCGAGCCGCTTGACCGGCGTGGTCTGCGGCGCGGCGAGGATCACCTCCGGCGTGTTTTTAGCCTCTTCGGCGATGGCGATCATCGCGTCGGCGAAGGCGTCGAGTGTCTCCTTGGCCTCGGTTTCGGTCGGCTCGATCATGAGCGCCTCGCTGACGATGAGCGGGAAATAGACCGTCGGTGCGTGGTAGCCGTAGTCGAGCAGCCGCTTGGCGATGTCGAGCGTGCGCACGCCGTGCTCCTTTTTCTGGCGGTCGCCCGACAGGCAGAACTCGTGCATCACCGGGCGCGGATACGGCAGCGCGTAGTGCCCGGCGAGCCGCTGGAGCAGGTAGTTGGCGTTGATGATGGCGTTCTCCGAAACGCGGCGAAGCCCGTCCGCGCCGAGCATCCGTATATACGTGTAAGCGCGAACCAGCACCGAGAAGTTGCCGTAGAAGTTCATCATGCGCCCGATGGTGTCGGGTTTGCCGGAGTTCAGGCGGTAGCGCGTCTCGCCCGCCTCCTCGTACTTCTCGACCACCGGAACCGGCAGGAACTCCACGAGCCGCTCGCTGACGCCGACCGGGCCGCTGCCGGGACCGCCGCCGCCGTGGGGCGCGGAGAAGGTTTTGTGCAGGTTGTAGTGCATCACGTCGAAGCCCATGTCGCCGGGGCGGGTGATGCCGAGCAGCGCGTTCATGTTCGCGCCGTCCATGTAGAGCAGGCTGCCGTTGCCGTGCACCAGCTTTTCGATCTCCGGCATCTGCTTCTCGAAAATGCCGACCGTGTTCGGATTGGTGAGCATCAGCGCGGCCACCTCGCCGTCGAGCTTGGCGCACAGGTCATCCATGTCGGTGCAGCCCGACTCGTCGCACTTGACCGACACGCACTCGTAGCCACCAAGCGCCGCCGAAGCCGGGTTGGTGCCGTGGGCCGAATCGACCACGAGCAGCTTGTGGCGCGAGTTACCGAGCTTTTCGTGATACTTTTTTATGAGCAGAATGCCGGTCAATTCGCCATGCGCGCCCGCCGCCGGTTGCAGCGTCACCGCCGCCATGCCCGCGATCTCCTTGAGCATCTCCGCCAGCTCGTACATGAGCTGCAACGCGCCCTGCGACGTCGATTCCGGCTGCAACGGATGCATCGACGCGAAGCCCGGCAGGTCGCAGGTGTAGTCGTTGATCTTGGGATTGTACTTCATGGTACAGCTCCCGAGCGGGTACATGTTCTTGTCAACGTGGTAGTTCAGGTTCGACAGCCGGATGAAGTGGCGCACCACCTCGCTCTCCGGCATCTCCGGCAGCTCGGCGGGCGCTTTGCGCAGGAATTTCGACGGCAGCAGTTCATCCGCCGGGCGTTCGTCAATGTCGAGCGGAGAGAGGCAGTAGCCCTTGCGACCGCTGCGGGAAAGGTCAAAGATCAGTTGTTCTTTCATGGAAAGGCCTTGATTGAGAGGCGTTCAGGTCATTGCCAGCGCAAAGCGCCGCAACCTGCATGGATTAACGATGTTCCCGGCCGATTCGCTCAGTCCGGAAGATACGCAATATACGCATTTTGGGGCGCGTGTAAAGAGGGGGGAGATGGCATAGTTACTGGTCATGGTCTCTCTGGTAAGCCTCACCCCCGCCCAAACACCAGCACCAACCCCGTGCCGGGTACACTCTTCAACGCTGTTCCGCTGAAATCCGAAAAGATACCTTCGCACCGGAGTCCAACCGCCTCGTGTAGCGAGAGGTAGCGATCCACTCCAACAGGATAGAGCGTCACCGACTCGTCGAACAGCAGCGACGATTCATCCTGAAGCGAGAAGGTGAACTGAAGCGACTCAGGCGTTATCAACGAATAGCGGCGGTGGAATGTGGCTTTTGAGCTGTTGGCTTCGATGGTGCGCACCGGGAAATCGTATTCAGTCAATCCCGAAAAGGAATCCCAGTTCATGACCTGCATGATCCAGTAACCGCCCGGTTTGAGCAGCTTGTGGATGTTCGAGATGAACGTCGCAAGTTCATCTGAGGGCAGGTGGGCCATGACGTTGCCGATTGACCAGATGCAGTCGAATTGTCCGCCAAGCTCATCGACGCGTCGCATGTCGAGGCAGCGGAATTCAGCTTCGGGATAGCGGCGTTGCGCTTCGGTGATCATCGCCTCGTCGAGGTCGATGCCGAGTGGCTTGAAACCATCAGCCGCAAAGCGTCCGCAGTAGTGCCCCGGCCCGCATCCTACATCGAGCAGCGCATTGCCGGGGTTGTCGGCGTAGCCCTTCAGAAAGCGATACACCTCCGCCCTGAACGGAAAGACCCGCTCGTAGTATGCCGAGAATTTTGAATAGAATGACATGGGCAAGATCGCTGGGGCCCCAGATAGTGGCTTTAGCGGTTGATGTTCTTGCCCTGGATAAGCCGGATCGCTTTTTCAAGGCGTTTTCCAAGCGGTAGCAGGTGATGGAGGCCCTCTTTTTTCGATGCGGCATACAGTTCCAGAATTCCTTGCAGTGAGGCAATGTTTCTTTCCTGGTCGCTGCAAAGGAACAGGGCGTGAACGGTTGAGTGATGCGGTAACTCATAGACGTAGGCGTAATACCGCTTGAACATGGTTGCCCATTCGGCTGGTGTCTTGATCGTGCAGTGCGCATTCTCGCCGTTCGGAAGAATCCGCGTGGCTTTGGCCAGATGGGGGATGATAATGGCGTTGGTCGAGAGCTTCCTGAAATCGCGCATCACACCGTCCAGTTCCGCCTCAGGCACATGCTCAAGCACGTCGGTATTGACCACGATGTCAAAGGTTTTGTTGGGCAGCACGTCGATGCCGGGAATGGCCGGATCGTAACGGCTGCAGGTAAATCCCGGATTTTCGCTCAACTGATTGGCTAGCCCTCCTTTGCCGCATCCGAAATCGATGGCGTCGTGAAGGCCCAGCATATACATGATCGTTGCGAGGTAAAAATGGTGAGCATTGCCACCCTGGCCGTAACCGGGATGGTTGCGGTGAATTTCTTTGTACTGGTCGATTTGCATTGTTTTCGGATTACCTGTTGGGATTGGAGTATTCTAAAGGGCCAGTTCCTGAGCATCTAGCCGCTTCATAGCCTCTCTGGCGGCGAGCTGTTCAGCATCCTTTTTCCTTGGCGCGGTGCCTTTGCCGAGCGGTATGCCGTTGCAGGAGACCTCGACGGTGAAGCTCTTTTCGTGCTCTGCGCCCTCTTCGGCGATGACCGTGTAGAGCGGCGGGGAGAGCTGGAGGGATTGGGTGTACTCGATCAGGCGGCTTTTGTGGTTGAACTCCGCTTCGACGATCATGTGCAGATCGACTTTCGAGATGACGTGGTTCATGATGAAGCGTTCAGCTCCGGCAAGGCCCTGGTCGAGGTAGATCGCGCCGATGAGCGCCTCGAAGGCGTCGGCGAGCGCCGAGTCGTTCGTGCGGATTTTCTGCTTGTTGGCCGATTCGCCGATGATGAGATGGTCGCCGAGCTGAAGCTCGCGCGCAAAGGCTGCAAGCGATTTGCGGTTGACGATCTTGGCGCGGTTGCTGGAGAGGTGCCCCTCGTCGCTTGCCGGATAAAGCTTGAAGAGGTGTTCGGAGATCAGGAGGTCGAGCACCGCGTCGCCGAGGAACTCAAGGCGCTGGTTCGATTCGGGCCGGTCGTCTTCGGCCTGGTGGTCGTGCAAAACGGAGCGATGGGTCAGGGCGGTGCGGTAGATCAGCCGGCGGCAGGCCCGGCCGGTGAGACGCTCAAGATGGCTGAGTGTCGCAGGATCGAGGTCGGGGCTTGTGGCGCCCGTTGAGCCTCCAAAGGGTTCATCGGACGCCTCTGAACGAAGGAGCGGCAGTGACATCAGTTTTTGCCACAGGTTCGCCATCGTCGAGCCATTTGCGGTCAGGCCGCCGGGGCTTTCCTGAAGATCAGGCAGCCGTTGTGCCCGCCGAAGCCGAAGCCGTTGTTCAGCGCGTACTCGATCGGGCGCTCTTTCGGGGTGTTCGGGGTGACATCGACATCAATCTCCGGATCGAGGTTCTCGATGTTGATGGTCGGAGGCACGGTCTGGTTCTGAAGGGCCAGGATGCAGGCGATCGATTCGACAACGCCAGCGGCGCCAAGCAGGTGGCCGGTCATCGATTTGGTCGAGCTGATGCTGAGCTTGTAGGCGTGATCGCCGAAGAGCTTCTTGATGGCCTTGATTTCGGCCAGGTCACCCAGCGGGGTAGCCGTGCCGTGCGTGTTGATGTAGTCGATCTTGTCGGGCGTGATGCCGGCCATGTTCAGGGCGGTCTTCATCGCGGTGAGTGCGCCAAGTCCTTCCGGATGGGGCGCGGTCAGGTGATGCGCGTCGGCGGAAGCGCCCATGCCGACGATTTCCGCATAGATTTTCGCGCCGCGACTGACGGCGGATTCGTAGGTTTCAATCACCAGCGAGCCGGCGCCTTCACCCATCACGAAACCATCGCGATCGGCGTCGTAAGGACGCGATGCCCTTGATGGATCGTCGTTTCGGGTCGAGAGCGCCTTGGCCGAGTTGAAGCCTGCCACACTCATCTGCGTGATCGGAGCTTCGGAGCCGCCGCAAACCATGTAGTCGGCCATGCCCATCTGCAGAATCATCACCGCGTCCATGATGGAGTGCAGGGAGGTTGCGCATGCCGAGGCCGTGGCGTAGTTGGGGCCCATGAGGGTGTGTCGCATCGAAATCTGCCCGGCGGCGATGTCGGGGATCAGCATCGGGATGAAGAACGGGCTGACCCTGCGGGGACCGCGCTCCAGATACTGACGGAACTGCTGGTCGTAAATGGTCATGCCGCCGATGCCCGAGCCGTGCACCACGCCGATCCTGGTTGGATCGATGCTGGAGAGGTCAAGTCCGGAATCCTTGATCGCCTGGTCAGACGAGATGATTCCGTACTGGCAATATGGGTCCATGCGAGAGGCTGATTTCCTGTCGATGAAATCTTCGACATTGAAATCTTTCAGCTCACAGGCGAACTGAGTTGCAAAATCGGTCGCGTCGAAATAGGTGATCGGTGCAGCGCCGCTTTTGCCCGCCATGAGGGCGTTCCAGAAGTCCGCTGCCGAATGGCCGACAGGCGACAACACTCCAATTCCGGTGACGACGATTCGTTTGAGTTCCAGACCCATCTGTTCAGATTTTACGTTATTCAGGCAGGGATATGCCCTGCCTGAAAAGAATGCCGCTGTTCTTACTTCTTGTTGACGATGTAGTCAATCGCCTGCTGCACGGTACCGATCTTCTCGGCATCTTCGTCAGGGATCTGCACGCCGAACTCGTTCTCGAGCTCCATGATCAGCTCGACCGTATCGAGTGAATCTGCGCCGAGATCGTCGGCAAACTTGGATTCAGGGGTGATCTGGTCTTTGTTGACACCCATTTTGCTGACGATGATATCGTACACTTTATCTTTGATTTCGGCTGCGCTCATGGCATTGTTCTCCGGGTTATTGGTTGGTATCGATTACAAAAAAGGACGTTCGTTAATATAAAAAGAAAAAGAAACCGGGCAAACTGGTGCTCCGGCGGTGTCAGCGGCGACTCACAGGCTTTTTGGATTTGCCGTCAAGTTGTCTTCTGACTGCTGGTTACGGTTACATGTACATGCCGCCGTTGACGCTCAGCACCTGGCCCGTGATGTAGGCGGACTGGTCGCTGGCAAGGAAGCTCACCGCATCGGCCACGTGCTGCGGGGTGCCGAACACGCCCAGCGGAATGGCATCGAGCATCTTCTGCTGCACCTCTTCGGAGAGGGCGTCGGTCATCTTCGAAGAGATGAAGCCGGGGGCGATGGCGTTGACCCTGACGTTGCGCGAGGCCAGCTCTTTGGCGACCGATTTGGTGAAGGCGATGACGCCGCCTTTCGAGGCCGCGTAGTTGGCCTGTCCTGCGTTGCCTGTGAGGCCGATGATCGAGGCGATGTTGATGATCGAGCCGGAACGCTGTTTCATCATGGTGCGCGTGGCGGCCTTGGTGCAGTTGAAGACACCTTTGAGGTTCACCGTCAAGACGGCGTCCCAGTCCTCTTCGCTCATGCGCATCAGCAAGCCGTCGCGGGTGATGCCGGCGTTGTTGACCAGAATGTCGATGCGTCCGTTCTCGCTGGCGATGTCGTTGAAGACCTGCTGGCAGGCATCGCCGCTGGTGACGTCAAGCTCCTTGCAGGTGACCTTCGCGCCAAGCTGCTTGAGCGCCTCTTCGGTTTCCGACAGCCACTCCGCCCTGACGTCGCCGATGACAAGATCAGCGCCTTTGGCGGCCAGATCGAGGGCGATTGCCTGGCCGATTCCGCGCGCCGCGCCGGTGACGATGGCGGTTTTTCCTTGAAACATGGTCATGATGCTATCCTTTCGATTTGCTGTTAGGCAGGGTTGCGCATGGCTTCCACCTGGTCGGCGGTGTCGGCTCCTGCGCAGACGGCTGCTTTGCTGATTCTCTTGATGAGGCCCTGAAGCACTTTCTGCGGGCCGACTTCGACAAATTCGGTGACGCCCGCGTCCACCATCGCCTGCACCGACTGGCTCCAGAGCACGGAGCTGGTGAGCTGGCTGATGAGGTTTGCGCGGATTTCCGATGCCGAGGTGAGGGGCTTTGCCACCACGTTCATGCAGACCGGAATCTCCGCGTCGCTGATCGCGATGGTGTCGAGCGTTTCGGCAAGCTCCTTTTCAGCAGGCTTCATCAACGGCGAGTGGAACGCGCCCGAGACGACCAGCTCCTTGGCCATGCGCGCGCCTTTCGACGGAGCGAGTTCCACCGCTTTGCGCACCGCATCCACGTCGCCGGAGATGACGATCTGGCCGGGTGAGTTGAAGTTCGCCGCCTGCACGATGCCGCAAGCTCCTGCTTCCTGCAAGAGCGCGTCGAGCGCTTCGTCAGCCATGCCGATGATGGCGGCCATGGTGCCGGGGTTCTGCTGGCCGGCGTTCTGCATCAGTTCGCCGCGTTTGGCCACCAGCCTGACAGCATCCTCGAAAGAGATCACGCCGGCAAAACAGAGCGCCGTGTACTCGCCGAGGCTGTGTCCAGCGGCCATCGAGACGCCTTCGCGTCCGAGCAGCGTGGCCGCCGCGTAGCTGTGCAGGAAGATGGCGAGCTGGGTGTAGCGGGTCTGCTTCAGCTCCTCCTCGCTGCCGTTGAACATGACGTTGGTGATCGAAAAGCCGAGAATCGAGTCGGCCCGATCCATCAGCTCTTTCGCCTCAGGGAAGCGTTCGTATAGATCGCGCCCCATACCGCAGTACTGGGAGCCCTGTCCGGGGAAAACAAATGCTTTCATAGCCTGTGTGTCGAAAATGAGTGGTTGGGCTTACTGCCAGCGGACATAAATGCCGCCCCAGGTGTAGCCTGCTCCGAAGCTGACCAGCACGAGGTTCGAGCCGGAGTGAAGCTTGCCCTGCTCGTCGAGTTCCGCAAGGCAGATCGGCACCGTACCGGCGGTCGTGTTGCCGTAGTTCTGGATGTTCATCATCACCTTCTCTTCTGGCAGGCCCATGCGCTCGGCGGTGGCGTTAATGATGCGCTGGTTGGCCTGGTGCGGTACGAGCCAGTCGATAGTGTCGGAGGTGAGCCCGTTGCGCTGCATGATCTCTTCGGCCACGTCGGCCATTGCCGTGACGGCGGCCTTGAAGACCTGCCGGCCATCCTGCCGGATGAAGTGCATGCGCTGATCGACGGTTTCGTGCGAGGCCGGATGAAGGCTGCCGCCGCCGGGCATCAGGAGATGGTTCGGGCCGTTCAGGCCATCCGAATAGAGCCTCGCGTCGAGCACGCCGTAGCCCTCTTCGCGCGCCGCTTCGAGGAGCACGCCGCCAGCGCCGTCACCGAAGAGGATGGCCGTCGTCCGGTCTTCGTAATCGAGGATGGAGGACATCTTGTCCGCCCCGATGACCATCACCTTCTTGCAGTTGCCCGATTCGATGAACTGGGCGCCTGTATTCAGCGCGTAAACGAAGCCGGAGCAGGCGCCGGAAAGGTCGAAGCCCCAGGCATTTTTCGCCCCGATATTACCCTGCACCAGGCATGCTGTTGCGGGGAAAATCATGTCGGGCGTCATGGTGGCCACGATGATGAGGTCGATCTCGCCGGCTGAAATGCCCCGTTTTTCAAGAAGGCTTTTGGCTACTTCGGTCGCCATGTACGAGGTCGCCTTTTTCGGATCGCGGAGAATTCTGCGCTCGCTGATGCCGGTGCGGGTTCTGATCCACTCGTCGTTGGTGTCGAGAATGCGCTCGAAATCCTTGTTGGACATTACCTCTTCGGGCAGGTACTTGGCGGTCGTCGTGATAGCTGCTTTCATAGTGCGGTTTCTCTTGATAAGCGAACGGGAAAAGCGAAATTGAATCGGTGCCGGTTCCTTCGGCCAGAAGCAAGGTGCAGGGGATTGGCGTTCCGGAGCATCACGGCCAGAGCGGTCAGGAAAGCATTGCTGCGATGCGCTCGTTGACGCGCTGCTCGATCATGTGCTCGGCCATGTAGATCATGTTCTTGATGGCGCGTGACGACGAGCGTCCGTGGCCGACAATCGAGATGCCATCGACGCCGAGGAACGGCACGCCGCCGAACTTCTCCACATCGAACGGCTCGAAAATCTCTTTGAAGGCCTTGCCTGCCAGCGCGGCAGCCGCCTGGTCGAGCTGACCGGACACGACGAGCTTTTCGAGCGCCGGCTTGTAGAGCGCGCCGAGGAAGTGCGGAATGCTTTCGCCGAACTTGAGAATGGTGTTGCCGACAAGCCCGTCGCAGACGACGATGGTGGCTTTTCCGGCAAGAATGTCGTGGCCTTCGACGTTTCCGATGAAATTGATCTTGTTTTCGCCGGCGGCCTCTTTGAGCAGGTTCCAGGTCTGCTTGAGGTACTCGGGGCCCTTGCCCTCCTCTTCGCCGATGTTGAGCAGGCCGACCGTCGGATTGTCGATCGAGGCCGCGTAGCGCTGGTAGATCGTGAGCATCTCGGCGAACTGCACCAGGTTTTCAGGCTTGCAGTCAACATTCGCGCCGACATCGACGATGTTGGTCAGGCCTTCACCAAGCCTCGGGAAGTAGGCGTAGATGGTGGGGCGCAGCACGCCGGGCAGCCTGCCCAGCACGAACAGAGAAGCCGCCATCATCGCGCCGGTGTTTCCGGCGCTCACGAAAGCGTCGGCCTCTTTGGCTTTGCAGAGCTTCAGGCCTTTCACAAGGGACGACTCCTGCTTGGACTTGACAGCGATGGCAGGAACATCCTCCATGGTGATGACCTCGGGAGCATGCACGAAGCGCAGGTTCAGCGATCCGAGGTCATGCTGCTGCAGAAGCGGGGTGACTTTGTCCTCCTGACCGATCAGCAGGAGTTCGAACCGGTTCGCGCTTTCACGGAGAGCCTCAACGGCGCCCTCGACGACGCAGGCCGGCGCATTGTCGCCACCCATGGCATCCACGACAATGGTCAACATGGCGGTGCTGTCTGGTTTACTTGATACTGCTTAAGCGACAACGACCTTGCCGGTGACCTGACGGCCCTTGTAGTGGCCGCAGTGACGGCAGGCGCGATGCGGAAGGGTCGGTTCGCCGCAGTTCGGGCAAACGACGGTGACCGCCGCTTTGGTGCGGGCGTTGAACTGTGCTCTCCTCTTGTCCCTTCTGGACTTGGACATCTTGGCTTTCGGGTTGGCCATAATCTGTTCAGTTTAGAATCAACGGTTAACGATACTTGTTTTTCAGTTTTTCAAGCGATTCGAGCCAATCGCTGTCGGGCAGTCTGTCTTCGCCCGGTTCGCTCTGTTCTTCCTGATGGAACACCCGGCAATCGGGATTGTCCGTGCAGGTCACTTTCATCGGCACGGAGAGCAGCAGCGTTTCGCGGATATCTTCGGTCAGGTCGAGCGAGACCGTGTTCCTGTCGATCTGCCGGTACTCCTCGTTCCGCTCGGCGCCGCGCTCATCCGCCTGATCATAGCTGTAACAGATGCGGTACGAACCGTTCAGTTCAGCCGTGATCGGCGCAAGGCAAAGGTCGCAGGTCAGCTCGGCGGTCGCCGATGTTTTCATGGTGACGATCAGCTCGTCCTCCATTTTCTCGACGATAACCTTGACTGATACCAGCTTTGAAAATCCCGCCTCAATCAGGGCCGGATCGCCGAAATCCTGCGCCATGCAGGTGAAATCGAACTCGTGGACGCCTTCCGGCAGACCTGCGAGTCGAATCCCGATCAGCGCTTTTTCCTTCGACATAACCACCTCGTTTCCATAAAAGAGCATCAATGTACGAAAATTATCATCGAAAAAGAAAAGCGCAGGCCCCCTGTAGCGTGGAAAATTTATCAAAAAATGATAAATCGTGTTTGGAAATTCGGGTCGCAGGAGTATATTTGCATCTCTTCGATCACGAAGAGGCTTACAGATTCCGCGATAGCTCAATGGTAGAGCATTCGGCTGTTAACCGAAGGGTTGTAGGTTCGAATCCTACTCGCGGAGCTTGAAAAAGGAAGTGCTTGAGTACGCGGCGCTTCCTTTTTTTGTTTTCTGCCGTTTCGCCCACCGTCACCCCCGAGGCCGTGTAAAGTGCCGAAGGCGTCGTCCCGGTTGCCCCGTTTCTTCACCTGCTTGTTATATTACTCTCCGGACGACAGTCTTCCGTTCCCCCGCAAACCCACGTTCGTTATGGTCAGATACCTTTTCATCTTTCTCTTCGCTTTTCTCGGCGCTTGTTCGCCTCGTTATGCAGCGCAGCCGGAGCCGGAAGCGGTGGCGTTGTTCCGTACCTGGTGGCGGGTCGAGCGCATCGAAGGACGGCCGGCGGAGTTCATCCGCGGGCAGCGGCGGGATATGCATATCATTCTCTATTCGTCACGGACGATGGTTGGCGCCGGGGGTTGCAACCAGATCAACGGTTCATTCCGGCACTCGGCAGGCGTTCTGCGGTTCGGGCCGATCGCTTCGACGAAGATGATGTGCCGGCCCGAGGTTATGGCCCGCGATCGGGCGTTCGTGGCGGCGCTTGGCAAGGCCCGGAGCTATGTGATCGACGGGCGACGTCTGAAGCTCTACGATCGGGCCGGTCGCGAGGTGCTGCGCTTCATGGCGGTGAAGTCGCGGTGAGGCGCCCGTAGCGGGGAACGGCTGGCGGCGGCGCATTGTTCTCTCATTCATTCATTGCTCTTGCTGCCTTTTCCGGGGTGTTGCAGAGGCAGAAGAATTGTGTATATTACCCGACTTTCCGTAATGCCGATCTGAACGGTCAACTATCTTGTATGAACACGGTCAACAACATGCTTCTCCTTCTTGCTCTATCGCTAACGGGCCTTACCTGCCTGAGGGGGAGCGCATTGTAGTTTCGTTGACTTGCACGGAATCCGATTTTCAAAGCCGCAATCCTCTCAGGGTAAGCGGCTTTTTTTCGTTACGGGACATTCCTTTCAATTGTGAATAAATGGAGACTCTCTCATGAGTACGATGAATTACCGGAAATATGCACCCTATAAACCGGTCGGTCTGAAAGACCGCACCTGGCCCGACAAGACCATCACCAAGGCGCCGATCTGGTGCAGCGTCGATCTTCGCGACGGCAACCAGGCGCTGCCGATTCCCATGAGCGTCGATGAAAAGGTGGAATTTTTCAGGCTGCTGGTTTCCATCGGTTTCAAGGAGATCGAGGTGGGCTTTCCGTCGGCTTCGGCTACCGAATTCGCCTTTGTGCGCCGGTTGATCGAGTGTAACCTGATTCCCGATGACGTGACCATTCAGGTGCTGACGCAGTCGCGCGAGCACCTGATCCGCCGCACTTTCGAGGCGATCAGGGGGGCCAAAAACGCCATCGTGCACCTCTACAACTCGACCTCGCGCCAGCAGCGCGACGTGGTGTTCCGCATGAGCCGCGAGGAGATCATCTCCATCGCCGTGGCCGGAACGCGGCTGGTTCGCGAGCTGAAGGAGGCGAGCGGCAACGCGGGCATCCGCTTCGAGTACAGCCCGGAGAGCTTCACCGGCACGGAGCTGGACTACGCGCTCGACGTGTGCCACGCGGTGATGGACGAGTGGGGCGCTTCGGCAAGCAACAAGGTGATTTTGAACCTGCCCTCGACCGTGGAGCTTTCGACGCCCAACGTTTACGCCGACCGCATCGAGTGGTTCTGCCGGAACATCAAGAATCGCGACGCGGTGCTCTTCAGCGTGCACGCCCACAACGACCGCGGCACGGCGGTGGCCACCTCCGAGCTGGCCGTGATGGCCGGCGCGGATCGCATCGAGGGCGCGCTGTTTGGCAATGGCGAGCGGTGCGGCAACATGGACATCATCATCATGGCGCTGAACCTGATGACGCAGGGCATCGATCCCGAGCTCGATTTTTCCGACCTGCCGCATATCCGCGAGGTCTATTCCCGCTGCACCCGAATGACCGTGCATCCGCGTCATCCCTACTCGGGCGACCTGGTCTATACGGCCTTCTCGGGCTCGCACCAGGCTGCGATCAGCAAGGGCATGAAGGCGCACAAGCGCGCTGCGGAGGGGGTCTGGGATGTGCCCTACCTGCCCATCGACCCGCAGGATGTGGGTTGCACCTACGAAGCCATCGTCCGCATCAACAGCCAGTCGGGCAAGGGGGGGATCGCCTATCTGCTTGAAAAGGAGTACGGTATCCAGGTGCCGAAATGGATGCAGCCCGATTTCGGCACGGTCGTTCAGGAGGTGACCGACCGCACCGGCGAAGAGCTGACCGCCGGGCAGATTCACGAGCTGTTCCAGAAGGATTACATTGGCGCGATCAGCCCGTATCTCATGAAAAAGTGCACGATCAGCTGGAGCGACGAGGATCCGGAACGCAACGACGAGGTAGCCACGATCATCAGCGCCTCGATGGTGGGGCCCGATGGCGAGTTCAGCTTCAAGGCCAAGGGCAACGGCCCGCTCGACGCTTTCGTGCGCGGCATGGTGAGCCATACCGGCATCAATTTCCATGTCGATGAGTACTCGGAACACGCGATTGGCCACAGCTCCGACTCGCTGGCGATTGCCTACATCCGCCTCTCCTTCGATGACGTGTCGCTGGTGTGCGGCTCGGGCATCGATTCCAACATCAGTCTTGCCTCCATCAAGGCCATCGTCAGCGCGCTGAACCGTTACAAGAGAAGCTGACGATTTTCCGGCGGGAGGCGGCCATCCGGAGCCTCTCGCCAAACCCCTCTTTCCGGATTGGCTCTCTTGCCCTATCTTAACGGAAGCAACCGTTTCGCCACTCTCAACCAATCCGGAGACCCGGCATGACGATCAGCCTCAGCCGCAAAACCCGCGCTTTTTTCCCCGCCCGATGCCTCGCCGCACTGCTTTTACTCTGCGCCGTTTTTCTGCCGGGATGCACCGCCAAGCAACCGGCGTCCGGCAAAATCCAGGTGATCGCCTCCATCGAGCCGCTGGCGTGGTTCGCCGAGCGCATCGGCGGCGAGAGGGTTTCGGTGTCGGTGATGGTGCCCTCCGGCGGCAATCCGCACACCTACGAGCCGACGCCGAAGCAGATGGCCCAGGTCAGCCGTGCGGCGCTGTTCGTCAAGGCCGGTTCCGGCGTCGAGTTCGAGCTCGACTGGATGCAGCGCCTCATCGATCTCAACCAAAACATGGCGGTGTGCAACGCTTCGGAAGGGGTGCTGTTGCTGCCGATGGGCGAGACGGAGCGCGAGCACGGGCGCGAAGCGGGCGATCATCACCACCACGGGTGCCTCGATCCCCACTTCTGGCTCTCTCCGAAAAACGCCCGGCTGATTGCCAGGAACGTCGAGCGCTCGCTGGCGGCCATCGATCCGGACGGCAAGGAGTATTACGCATCGAATCTCGTCGCGCTCGACCGGGTGCTCGAAGCGCTCGACCGGGAGAGCCGCGAGGCGCTGGCCGGGGTGAAGCACCGCCAGTTCCTCGTGTTTCATCCCGCCTGGGGCTACTTCGCGCACGAGTACGGGCTGACGCAGATTGCCGCCGAACAGGAGGGCAAGAGTCTGACGCCGCGCCAGATGGAGCGGGTGATCGAAGAGGCCCGGCGCGAGGGCATCCGTGTGGTGTTCGTTTCGCCGCAGTTCAGCGCGGCGCAGGCCGAGGCCATCGCGCGGGACATCGGCGGCAGCACGGTTACGGTCGATCCGCTGGCGTTTGATTATGTACGGAACCTCCGGCAGGTGACCGCCGCGCTGGCAAGGAGTCTGCAATGAGCGAGCCGGTGATCGTTTGCGACAGATTGTGCGTCGAGCTCGATGGCGCGCCGGTGCTGAAGGGGCTTTCGCTCTCGGTGCACAAGGGCGATTTTCTGGCCGTGCTCGGGCCGAACGGCGGCGGCAAGACCACGCTGCTCAAGGTGATGCTCGGCCTCGTCCGGCCCACTTCCGGCACGGTGACGGTGTTCGGCGGCCCGCCGGGCGCGACCACGGGCCGCATCGGCTATGTGCCGCAGAGCCTGCAATTCGACCGCGCCTTTCCGATCAGCGTGCGTGAAGTGGTGCTGATGGGGCGACTTTCCAAATCGCGGCTGTTCAGGCGCTACGGGCGCGAGGATCACCGCAAGGCCGCCAGCGCGATGGAGACCGCCGGGCTGACGGCGCTCGCCAATCGCCGGATCGGCACTTTGTCGGGCGGCGAGCTTCAGCGCGTACTCATCGCGCGGGCGCTGGCCGGAGAGCCCGACCTGTTGCTGCTCGACGAGCCGACGGCCAGCGTCGATCCCGAGATGAAGACCACCATCTACGACCTGCTCGAACGGCTCAAAGCGAACCATACCATCGTGCTGGTCACGCACGACACCGGCACCATTGCGCACCACGTTTCGCGCATCGCCTGCCTGAACTGCACGCTCGACATGCACGAAGAGGGTTCCACGCTCGGACGCGCCTCGCTCGAAAGCCTCTACGGCTACCCGGTTGACATCGTCGAGCATCGCGCCCCCTCCGCGCCTACAGCCTCGTCAACGCCATCCGGACACCGCCATGCCTGACCTGCTGCACTACGAATTCATGCGCAACGCGCTGCTGGCGGCAATGTTGTCGAGCATCGCCTGCGGCATCATCGGCTCCTACGTGGTGGTGCGCAAGATCGGCTTCATCAGCGGCGGCATTGCCCACACGGCCTTCGGCGGCATCGGACTCGGCTACTACCTTGGCCTGAACCCGCTGGTGGGCATCATCCCCTTCAGCCTCGCCGCGGCCATCGGCATCGGCCTGCTGACGCGCAAGGCGAGAATTTCCGAAGACACGGCCATCGGCGCGTTCTGGGCGGCGGGCATGTCGATCGGCGTCATCCTGATCGGCCTGACGCCGGGCTACGCGCCCAACCTGTTCAGCTACCTGTTCGGCAACATTCTGACCGTGCCCACCTCCGACCTCTGGCTCATCACGATGCTCGACCTGTTGATCGGCCTGATGGTTTTCGCGCTGAACAAGGAGTTCCTCGCCATTTCGTTCGACGAAGAGTACGCGCGGATTTCCGGGCTGAAGACGTTCGTGCTCGACCTTTTCATGCTCTGCCTCATCGCCTTGACCGTGGTCATCATGGTGCGGGTGGTGGGCATCGTGATGGTGATTGCGCTGCTCACCATTCCCGCCGCCGTCGCGCGGAGCTACAGCCGCAGCCTGCCGGCGATGATGGCGCTCGCATCTCTGCTCTCCGTCGCGTTCAGCATCGCAGGCCTCTGGCTTTCGTGGGTGTTCGACCTGGCTTCGGGCGCAACCATCATTCTCGTCGCTTCGGTGGTGTTCCTTTTCAGCGCCCTCATGAGGCTGCGGGGCGCGCCGCATTCAGCCTGCTGAACGGATCGTCCGTTTCGCGGGTTTATGGAAAAGTGCCAAATTGTTACATTCAGAAAACCCTCCTTATTGATCATCTTATGAAGCCGACCTACTACCTCATAGCCGCGGCGCTGTCGATTATGCTCTCGATTTACGTGTTCATTTTCGGCACGGCGGCCAACAGCCAGCTCATGGCGATCTTTATCGGCCTCTGGGCGCCGACCATCATCTGCCTCGGCATTTTCAACATTCTCATGAACATCCACGACGAGATGTGCTGCGCCCACAAGCGCATCGAGGGGCGGCAGACCGGCCACGACCAGGGCAACAGCTGTTGCCGCTGATGGAGCCGGGGTGATGAAAAATGTGCTGCTGGTCGGCGCGGGCGGCTTTGCCGGCTCGGTCGCCCGCTACCTCGTCGCGCTCGCCGTGCCCTTTTCGGGCACCGGATTTCCGTACGCCACGCTGATGGTCAACCTGCTCGGCTCGTTCCTGATCGGCTTCATCAGCGAGCTGGCCCTTTCGACCACGCTGCTTTCGCCCGACACCCGCCTGCTGCTCACGACCGGCTTCTGCGGCGGCTTCACCACTTTTTCGACGGCCATGTACGAAACCGGCGGCCTCATGCGCGACGGCGAGGCGCTCTACGCCAGCCTGTACGTCGCGGGCAGTCTCGTTGGCGGCCTTGTTTGTCTTGTTTCCGGAACCCTTCTCGCAAAACTCTGGCAATGATGAACTTCATCGAATCTGAACTTCTGCGGGTTTTCGTCGGTGAGCAGGAAAAGCTGCACCACCGCCCGCTCTACGAACTGCTCGTCAGCGAAGCCCTCGAACGCGGCATGGCCGGAGCCACGGTCTTCCGCGGCCTCCTCTCCTTCGGCCTGCGCCACAAGGTGCATACCTCCAAGATTTTCGAGCTTGCCGGTGAGCTGCCGATGGTGATCGAAATCGTTGACATCACCGAAAAGATCGAAGCGTTCCTGCCGGTTGTGGAGACGCTGCTGCGGGACTCCGGCGCGCAGGCGTTGGTGACGAGGGAGGCGGTCAGGCAGTGGACGACGTGAGGGGGTGATGTCAGATTTGATGTTGTTCCCTTTTTTTGACGGCTATGGTTTATAGGAAAAATTAGAAAAGATTTAAATAGTGAACTACTCAACGTTAAATGAAATTGAGTGATGAGTATGAAGCCTCGTTTTGTTGATCCATTTACGCCAAATCGTCCGATTGACGATCCTGATCGCTTCTTTGGCAGAGTTGATCCTGTGAATGAAATGATTGACTCACTTTTCCAGATAAAAAATGGAAATCCAAAACATACAATTGTTACTGGTGATAGAGGGGTAGGGAAATCTTCTTTGCTTACACAAATATATCTTACTGCCGTCGGGAATAATTCTCTTACCGATAGACTGAAGATAGATCGTGGTGTTGAGCAATATGATTATGTTACTGTATGGCATGATGTTGATGCCACACAGACAGCCTTTGATCTTTCGTTCGCTATACTTGGTAAGTTCGAGTCTTCTTTTAAGAAGTTTGTTTCTGGATTTACTTTGGAAATCGATGTTGCTGGATTTGGAAAGCTTGGCCGAGACAAGCAGAATCCGTTGAACATTACACAACTAATAGAAGAATTTGTTCAGAGAATTAAGAAGGTTTCAGCGGCGGCTGAAAAAAATAAGAAAGATGGTGTTTTGATTTTTATTGATGAGTTAGATAGAATCAGGCAAGATTCGATGATTTCTTCTTTTTTTAAACTTACGTCAGAGCGCTTAGCTCGTGAAGATGTTAAGAAGGTTGGCTTCATTTGTGCAGGCATTACTGGCGCAGTACAAAAACTGGAAGAAGAACATGCATCAATACTTAGGACTTTTCGTGACGTCCCTCTTCCTCGATTTGAACAAGAAGAAACAGCTCAAATATTGCTCGATGGCTTCAATAAAGCATGTCATAAATGCACTATGCAAAATTTACCCCTAAAGGCACAGGGTGTAACTGTGGGGTTGCCTGAACCAATTCATCTTCTTGGAAGCGAAATGCTTTCGGTTGATAGCGATGGTGAACTTGATGAAGTAGATTTTGAGAATGCTATTAAAAAGATCGTTACAGATGTTAGAAGGAATAAGCTCGCATCGCTTCTGAGGTTGGCTGGAAGCGGAAAATATCAGAAGATTATTGAGGCGATGGCAAACTGCTCTGAAAAGATAGTTCCTCTAGAGTTTATTGCTAAATCGATTTCTCAGGAACAAAGCCAATTTAGTACAAATATGGCTACGCTCGTTGACCGGGAGATTATTTTTAAGCCTGCAATTGGAAAATATGCGTTTGCTGATCCGATGCTTAAGGAATATATAAAGATTAACGGTGTTTTGGCATTGGATGAATAACTATAAAAAAGTTTGGGAGATTCTTCCCATCTAATAAATCCCTTCACCCAACAGGCTTGAATGTCAGTTCAATACCAATCGCTTTGAGGACAGCTTTCACGGTCTCGTACCGAGGATGTGCTCCGGGACGGAATGCTTTGTAGAGGCTTTCTCTGCCGAGTCCTGTTTTTCTGGCGATCTCAGCCATTCCCTTTGCTCGCGCTACATCGCCCAACGCTCCAAGAAAGACCTCCGGGTTCGGGTCTTCGGCTGCCGCTTTGAGGTATTCGACAATCATCTCTTCGTTGTCGAGATAGTTCGCCGGGTCAAAGTCCCGGATTTTCACTGCGTTCATAGTTTCCTTTCAGCTTTTTGAGCATTTCGATGGCCCCGGTTTCAAATCTTGAGAATGCGAACCACTTTTTGCCCAAGTCTTTGAGGGAAGCGCCAATGTGATAAATCTCAGCCCCGTCAATAATCAAAAACCGGTCATGCGCATCAGTAAAATCTTCAATAACGATCGGCGGGTATTGCTGGTTATGTTTTTCCAGATCGAGTGTGAGTTGCTTTGAGTTGGTTTTCGTGTAAATCGTACATGATACGCCAGACGAACGCTTGCTCAGAAGGGTCAGCACAGTGTCATCCACCCAGTTGTCAATGAGCACCAATGAGGTTTTCGCCTGGCGAACCAGCGCGCTGGCGAAGCTCCATGCATCATAGACTTGCCCATTGTAGAAAATCCCTTGTTCGGGAGGTCTATCTCGTCTTTCCAGAGCCTGAAAGACCTTTTCAAAGTTTTTTCGGCTTCAGATTCAAAAACAAGCTGCCGACGTTCTACCAATTCAAGACGCTCAAAGACCTTGGCGTTATCCTGAATGAATCGCCGCATCTGCACGAAAGCGTTCATTATCTGTATGGAGACCTTGACTGCCGTGCCGCTGCGGAGCACCGCAGAAAGCATGGAAACGCCCTGTTCGGTAAAAGCATAGGGATTTATAGCAGAATGTTTCAGGGCTTCCAACCGGTCACAATTTGTGACCAGTTCGGTTTTCTCTTCGTTGCTGATCTGGAATCTGAAAGTATTCGGGAAACGGTCAATATTGCGTTTGACCGCCTGATTAAGAGCCTTGGTTTCTACCCCATAGACAGATGCCAGATCACGGTCGAGCATCACCGGAACGCTCCGGATAGTGAAAATCAGGTTCTGTATCCGGTCTGTCTGGACCATGTCGCCATGCGATGGCATGTTGAGTGTTTTCTGACTCATGATTTACACGCGGTTCTGTTTCAGCCAATGCGCGATGCTTGGCCTTGATCATCACCTTGCGGTTGCATTGTTTCATTGTATTTGAGCCGTGCCTCTGTTATGAAGTAGGGGGAGAGGCCGGTAGCAACTCTAATATGCGTAGTTCTGCATTGATCTCCATGCACAGAGCCATTTTTTAGAGCATCACTTGATCGAGTCTGATTTCGCTTTCGCTTCCGAAATCATTTCAATAAAAAGGTCTTGTCAAGGTCATTGATGGCGTTAACTGTGCTGTTGAACGTGGCCTCGAACTGCGATGGGGCGAGGTAGATGATGTTGGCGAAAATGAAATAGGAGTTATCCCCGATCAGGTATAAAATCATTGGCTTGACGGTGGTGGGTTTTGCTCCATTCCGCATTCACCTCCAAGCCTATCCCCAAAGTTCTCCCCCAAAACCAAAAAGGGCCGCCTTTTTGGGCAGCCCTTTTTTCGTCTCTGTCGTCCTTGTGCAGCTTACTTCGTAGCGGCGACGAGGGCGTTGTAGTTTGCCTTGACCGTTTTTTCGAGGTCTTCGTCGGTGTGCACGAAGCTGGTGAACATTGCCTCGAACTGCGACGGGGCGAGGTAGATGCCCTGGTCGAGCATGGAGTGGAAGTACTTGCCATACTTGGCCGTGTCCGCAGTGACGGCGCTCTGGTAGTCAACCACCTCGTTCTCGGTGAAGAACAGGCAGGCCATCGAACCGACGCGGTTCTGCGTGTAGTTCAGGCCGAGCTTGTCCATGTTGGCCTTGAATCCTGCTTCGAGGAATGCGGCTTTTCTTTCGAGCTCCGGATAGGGATTCTCCTCCATGAGGATTTTCAGGGTTTCGAGACCGGCGGTCAGCGCGAGCGGGTTGCCCGAGAGGGTGCCTGCCTGATAGACCGAGCCGAGCGGAGCGATGTTCTCCATGATGTGGCGCTTGCCGCCGAATGCGCCGACCGGCAGTCCGCCGCCGATGATCTTGCCCATCGTGGTGAGGTCGGGGGTGACGCCGTACAGCTCCTGCGCGCCGCCGAGGGCCACGCGGAAACCGCACATCACCTCGTCGAAGATCAGCACGATGCCTTCAGCGTCGCACAGCTCGCGAAGGGCGACGAGGAACTCTTTCTTGGCCGGAATGACGCCGGTGTTACCTGCGACCGGCTCGATGATGATCGCGGCGACCTGTCCCTTGTTCTCGTTGACGATGGCCTTGACCGACTCGATGTCGTTGTAGGTGGCGTTGAGCGTGTCGTTGGCCGTGCCTTTGGTGACGCCCGGGCTGTCGGGATCGCCGAGGGTGAGCACGCCGGAACCGGCCTTGATGAGGAAGCTGTCGCCGTGGCCGTGGTAGCAGCCCTCGAATTTGATGATCTTGTCCTTGCCGGTGTAGCCGCGAGCGAGGCGAACGGCGGACATGGTGGCTTCGGTGCCGCTGTTGACCATGCGCACCATTTCGAGCGACGGCACGATCTGGCAGAGCAGCTCGGCGATTTCGATCTCGATCTCGATCGGCGTGCCGAAGCTGGTGCCGATGTTGCGCAGGGTGTATTCAATCGCGGCGGTCAGGCGGGGGTGCATGCTGCCGAGAATGAACGGGCCCCACGATCCGACATAGTCCAGGTAGGTGTTGCCGTCAACGTCGGTCATGTAAGCACCCTGGCCTTTGGCCATGTAGATCGGGGTGCCGCCAACAGATTTGAAGGCGCGAACCGGGGAGTTGACGCCACCGGGGATGAACTTTTTGGCTTTTTCAAAAAGCTCGGCAGAACGGGTAAGTACAGGCATGTCGAATCGTTCGGTTTGAATTAGTCAAGGAGAAAGTTTTCTGAATAACTGGTCAAGATAGAAAATAGTCCCGAAGATTGAAAACCCGCTTCCTGTAACGATTTGGTTCATGCGGAGATCAGGCGCGAGACGATTTCGAGATGTTTGCGGTGGGGCATACGGTCGAGGTGACGGGCGCAGTACTCCTGCAACATTGCCGTGACCGCCGAGACCTCGTCCGGCGGGGCTTCGGGGCAAGGCGCGTTGCCTGTGGCGGCCAGAGCGCGGATGAAGCGGTAGTGGCTCGCCGGTACGCGCTGGATGGCCGCGCCCATCGTCACCGTGCTGCCGGGCAGGGCGAAGCCGCCGGGGTCGTGCACGAAAAAGAGCTCATCAAGCTTCATCTCTTCGATGCTTTCGAGCAGGTTGTAATTGCTGAAGACGCAGCGGTCGAGCGACGGAGTGAATCCGAGCACGCTGACGAGGCGCAAGAGGAACCAGGCGAGGATCGGCTGGAAGTTGCGCTCCGCATGGCAAAGCCGCCAGATAGCCGAGTGCGTGATGGTGAAGAGCGGCACGTTTTTCTCTTCCGGGCCGGAGGCGTATCGCACCAGGTCGAGCACCCGGTAGAGCACGCTGAAGCGGTCGAGGTCGGGCGCTTCGGAGAGCAGGCTGAGCACGAGGCTGGCGTCGCTCAGGAGCTGGATGTCGCGGTTGCCTTTTTTGTAGAGCACCGCGTCGATCACGTTGCCCGGCGAAAAGAGTGGGCCGGTTCTGCTTTTGGCGCTTCGGCCTCCTTTCAGGATCACCGACACTTGCCCGTACTCCCGCGTCAGCAGCAGGCAGATTTTGGACTGGTCGCGATACTTGATGTCGCGGAGCACGACCGCCCGCGTTTTTACGATCACCGGTGAAACTTTTTTTTGAATTCAAATATACTTATATATGCAACTCAATTTTCCGGGTTTTTACAACCCGAAGAGAGCAGATCAACATACATAGAATAGACGTCATAACGGAGGAAAAGAGATATGCCAACCTACCATTACCGCTGCAGCAAGTGTGGTCATGAAGAGGATGTGTTTCAGCGCATGACCGATAACGCACTGACCAAGTGCTCCAAGTGCGGCGAAGAGTCTTACGAGCGAGTCATCAGCGCCGAAGGCGGCTTTGTGCTCAAGGGCTCGGGTTTCTACAGCACCGACTACTGCGGCAGCAAGTCATCGTCCAAAGGTTCCGAATCCGGCGGCGGCTGCTCGACCGGCTCCTGCCCCTTCGCTAAGTGAACGCGCGGTGATCGAATAGAACAGCAAAAAGCCTTCTCGCAAAACGGGAAGGCTTTTTTTATGCACGCTTCCGGCAATCCCTCCGCCCGCGATTATTTTCATCATCGAAATCAATCTTCACGCAACCCTCGGTGATTCTGTACGAGGCTGTCAAGGATATGTTCATTTCATGTGTGCCCGATTTTTCCTGGCATTCTGAATCCGACAACGTCGGGCGAAGAATCCAGAGGAGTCTCGTAACGCCCGATAAATTATCCACTTAATGGCATTCTCCGAAAACTGGATTCTTTACTTCGTTCAGAATGACCAAGAGGCTGAGTTCAGAGAAGCAGTTTGATCAATGACTTTTGAGACAGCCGCCTGCGCAAGGCTACGGTGATTTGAATTATTTATCGGCATCGCCACCGCCTTGCATCTGCCGAATGCTATTCGAACACGGGCTTCTCCTTGTCGCGCAGTCTGAAGCCGGGCAGGTCGATGTCGCGGTTTTCCCGCATCGAGTTCGGGTACTCCTTGCCGAGAGGATTTCCGGTGACCAGTATCCGGCTCAACTTGCCTTCGGCAAAATACATGCGGATTTTCGCGCCGGAGGTGTAGTTCACGCCGGAGGGCTGGTTCCGTTCGTCGTAGAGGCGGTAAAGGCTCTGGGCTTTGCCGGTTGCCGTGACGCTGTTCAGCCGGGAGCGGCTGTCGAGCCTGGAGAGCAGGCGCCGGGCCGAGAGCTGGTCGTAGCTCAACGGAGAGGGTGAAAGCGTGTCCCTGACGGCGAGGAAGGCGCGGCCCCGCACCTCGATTTCGTCCGCCCGTTTCCTGCCGTCGATTTCGCGCAGATGCACCCGGATCGAGTCGCCGCTGAGTTGGCGGCCCGGCTGCCAGACGACCGCATCGCCGAAAAGCCACAGCTCGTTGCCGTTCAGGTCGAACCGGGCGCGCGCCGCTTTTGCCGTCAGGCTGTCCGCGCTCACCCGGCCGCGCACGTTGCCGGAAAGCTCCCCGCTCTCCCGGCGGGTGTCGTACACGCCTTGATTGCCGCGGGTTTCGAGGGTTCTGTTGCGGATGATGATGCGGCCGTCGAGATCGATGCGTTCGCTCTCGGGCCAGTCGGTCGCCCGGTCGCACTCCAGAACGGTTTCGCCGTGCAGAAACTTGACGTTGCCGATCGCCGAACGGTAGGGGATGGACGCGCCCGCCGGGCCGGCGGTTTCGCCGCCTTCGATGCGGTCGGCGTGTTCGAGCACCGTTTTCTTTTTTTCCGCGGAGGCCGTATTATCCGTCAGGAGCGTTCCCCACAGGGCAAGAGGCAGCATCAGCCACCTGGCGGTTTTCGTGATGAGTTGTCGGGCGTTGTTCATGCTGACGGGCTTGCGGTGTCGAGGGTTTGCGTTCAATCGTTCAATGTACTAAAGCTATCCGGTGTGAAAAAAATTGTCTTGATTGCCCAGGAACGCTCGGCGTTTCTCCATGTTGCTCCGCTTGCCACGGTTTTCCGAAAAAACGGCGTCTTTGAGCCGGTGCTCGTCCGGGCGCTCGGTTCGGCAGATCGCGCCGAGCACGATGCGCTTGCCGCTGCGTTCGGCTTGTCGGAATCGGTTCGCACCATTCCTGTCGCTCCCGCGTCGCCGGTTGCCGAAACCGCCTCGCTCATGCTTGAATTCGAGCGGATGTTCAGCGAAATCGAACCCGCTTTCGTGGTGCCCGGCGGCCACGACAATGCGTCGCTTGCCGGTGCGCTTGTGGCCGCGAAAATGGCCATCCCGGTGGTGAGCCTTGATGCCGGTCTGCGCAGTTACGACCGCAGCGAGCCGGCGGAGATAACCCGGCTCGTCATCGATTCCGTTGCGGCCATCCATTTCGTCAGTGAGCACAGTGGCGTCTATAACCTTATGAATGAAGGGTTTGCTGACGAGCACATCCTCTTTGCGGGCAACACGGCCATCGATAGCCTGGTGACCCTGATGAGTCAGGCAGACGCCTCGGGCGTGCTTGGCGCGCACTCCCTCGAACCCAAGACGTTCGTCATTGCACTGCTCGACCTGTCGCCGAGCCCGGAGAGCGCCGAGCATCGCGCGCTGATCGGCAAGTTGCTCGAATCGTTTGCCGCCACTTCGACGGTGATTCTTCCGGGTGGCGCGGCGCCAGAGGCGGAGCTGCGCGAAGCCTTCGGTGAGGTTCCCGGACTCAGAATCATTGCCGCGCCCGGTTACATCGACCTCCTGCAACTGCTCAAAGCCTCCGCCTTCGTGCTGACCGACAGCGCCGAGTTCGAAGCCGAACTGACCGTGATGAACGTTCCCTGCCTGACGATGCGCCAGAGCACCGCGCGCCCCTCGACCATCGAGGTCGGCACCAACGTCTTGGTCGGCCTCGACGAGCAGCAGATTCTCGAACGCGCCTCGGTCATCCTCTCCGGCAAAAAGGTTGAAAAGGCGCTCATCCCGGAAAAATGGGACGGCGCAGCCGCCACCCGCGTAGCCGAAGTGCTCGAACGGGGCGGCTGATCAGGCTCGGTTTCGAGATGCCAGACTTGGTTTGAGGTAGAACTTCGGAGTGGTGAAGGTCAGGCAAGCGATGCTTCAGGAAGAGTCGTCCCCGAGCCGGTCCGGATCTCCACTCTGCCATCGGTTGCTTCCGCAACGAAGCAGCAGTTGTCATGCACCTCATCGCTGCCTCTGAACGCCGGGAGGACGCAAAAGCGAATGCCGTTTCGCACAGCGCAGGCTCCGGGGTGGTGATGCCCGCTGAGGACGGCGCGGATGTTCGGGTAGCGCAACAATATCGCGACGACCTCTTCGTGGTTCCATAACAGGCCGTGTTTTTCGTCGGTAGTTTCTTCGAGCAGTGGTAAATGGCTGAGGATGATGACTGGTTCTTCGTTTTTCAGCGCCAGGTCAAGTTCATTCACGAGCCATTCGAGCTGTCTTGCGCCGATGGCTCCGCAGTAGAAGGGGGCTTTGACGATGTCGCGGTAGTATTCCAACAGGTGGCGGTCGGCTTCGGTCTGGGGTTCGTTGATGGTGGAAACATCCATGCCGTCGAGGACGATGAAGCGGGCGCCGTGTTCTGCGAAAGTGTAGTAGAGGCTGTCGAGGCCCATGATTGCTTTGTAGCGCTCGGGCGGGACGGCGAGGCAGTGGTTGCCTGCGACGTGGTACACCTTGCCGGGGAAGCGGGCGAACATCTCGCGTACGGCGATGAGGTCCGACTCGGCTTCGGGGCCTTCGCGGCTGATGAGGTCGCCGAGCTGGATGACGAACTCCGCGCCCTCTTGCGTCCATTGCTCGATACACCGCGCGAGACCGGCCTCCGTTGAGTTGCCGGTCTCGGTTTCGGGGTTGTAGTGAATGTCGGTGACGATGCCGAACCGGAGCGTGTCCCGTGAAGTTTCGCTCATCGTTGCCGTATTATTCGTCGCCGAATTCGGAGAGGTAGCGCTTGATGTATTCGTCGAGGTCGCCGTCGAGCACGTTTTCTACGTCAAAGCGCTCGTAGTTGGTGCGGTGATCCTTGATGCGCCGATCGTCGAGCACGTAGCTCCTGATCTGGCTGCCCCACTCGATCTTCTTTTTCTTGCCCTCAATCTCCCGCTTTTGGGCCTCCTCCTCTTCGCGCCTGCGCTGGTAGAGCTGGGCCATGAGCATCTTCATCGCCCGCTCGCGGTTCTGGAGCTGCGAGCGCTCCTCCTGGCAGCCGACCACGATGCCCGTCGGGATGTGCTTGATGCGCACGGCGGTTTCGACCTTGTTGACGTTCTGGCCGCCCTTGCCGCCGCTACGGAAGGTGGAGAGTTCCAAATCCTCCTTGCGCACTTCGATTTCGACGTCCGGCGGTGCTTCGGGATAGGTGAACACGCTGGCGAACGAGGTGTGGCGGCGGGCGTTCGAGTCGTAAGGCGACACCCTGACAAGCCGGTGCACGCCGTTTTCGGCCTTGAGGTAGCCGTAGGCGTAAGGGCCAATGATTTCAAGCGTTGCGGTTTTGATACCTGCGCCTTCGCCCTCCTGGTAGTCGTCGGTGAAGACCTTGAAGCCCTTGCGCTCGGCCCAGCGCATGTACATGCGGTAGAGCATTTCCGCCCAGTCCTGCGCCTCGGTGCCGCCCGCGCCCGCGTGGATGACGATCATGGCGTTGCCCGCGTCGTCCTTGCCGGAGAGCATTTTGCGGAACTCCATCTTGCCCAGCTCCTCCTCGATGCGGTCGAGCGTGGCGCCGAGGTCCGAAACGAGCGATTCATCCTCAAGCTCGGTGGCGATTTCGATCTCCTCCTCCGCATTCTTCGCGGCGGTATTGACTTCGTCGAACTCGTCGATCCACGACTTGTGTTCCTTCAGCTCCTGAATCAGCGCGTTGGCCGTTTTCTGGTCGTTCCAGAAGTCGGGCGCAGCTGAAATCTTCTCCAGGTCACTGATCTTCTCTTTGCGTTCATCGATGTTAAAGATACCCCCGTAACTGGTTCAGGCGGTGCTCGATCTGGTGCAGGCGGTCTTTTTCGGGGTCAAACATGGTCGTAAAAGTCAGAATTTGGTTGAAACTTTGCTCACCAAAGGAATCATTTTTTTCAATCAAAACAAACGCGCCGGGTCTTGAAGTTTACGCTCGGGTAAATTAAGCGCGCCTGCCACGGTGGAAAGAGTCCGACATTTCATATTTTGCAGGTTCATTCGACCGGTCTTACGGCGCGTCTCACGAGACCTTGTCTGTCCAGTTCTGTCAACGAAGCCTGCGCTTGTCGCGGGCGGAAGTTCTCATCACTATCGCTTATGAAGTCAGAGTTTGTCCTGCCTGTACCGATCCGCCAGGAGCGTTCCTTCGATGGACGCCGGAGGGTCGTGATCGACCGCGTGTTCCCCGAAATCGATGGAGGCCGTTTTCCCGCCAAGAGGGTCGAGGGCGACCGGATGGTGGTCGAGGCTGATATTTTCACCGATGGCGCCGATACCATTGTCGCCGAACTTCTGTATCGCCGCAAGGGCGAGCCGGAGTGGCGGCGGGCGCCGATGACGCATCTCGGCAACGACCGCTGGACGGCGTCGTTCGAGGCGGGCGCGCCGGGTATGTATGAATATACCGTGCAGGGCTGGGTGGATCATTTCCAGACGTGGCGCAAGGGGTTGCAGAAGAAGCTCGACGCGGGGCAGGATGTGTCGCTTGACCTGCGCATCGGCGCGACGCTCGTGGAGCTTGGCGCGGCGCGCGCGGCGGACGGGGATGCCGGAACGCTGCATCACTACGTGGGCCTGCTCTCGGTCGGCGGGAGCGTGGCGGCGGTCGAGGCGGCGCTGAGCGAGGGTTTGCTGGCGGCGATGGAGCGCTGCCCGGAGCAGTCGATGGCGAGCTTGTACGAAAAAGTTCTGCTGCTCCAGATCGACCAGAAAAAGGCCGGGTTCAGCACCTGGTACGAGTTCTTTCCCCGCTCGTGGTCGGAGGAGCCGGGCCGGCACGGTACTTTCCGCGACTGCATGAGGCTGTTGCCGCGCATCGCGCTGATGGGCTTCGACGTCGTTTACCTTCCGCCGATTCACCCCATCGGCGTGACGAAGCGCAAGGGCAAGAACAACGCGCTGGTGGCGGCTCCCGATGATCCGGGAAGCTGCTGGGCGATTGGGGGCCCCGACGGCGGCCACACCTCGGTGCATCCCGAACTCGGCACGATGGCGGATTTCGAGGCGTTCGTCGAGGAGGCCGAAGCGCAGGGTATTTCGGTGGCGCTCGACATCGCCTTCCAGTGCTCGCCCGACCATCCGTGGGTGAAGGAGCATCCGCAGTGGTTCCGCTGGCGTCCCGACGGCACGGTGCAGTTCGCCGAGAATCCGCCGAAGCGCTACGAAGACATTCTGCCGATCGACTTCGAGAGCGAGGACTGGCAGAACCTCTGGATCGCGTTGCGCGACGTGTTCCTCTTCTGGATCGGCAAAGGGGTGAAAATCTTCCGCGTTGACAATCCGCACACCAAGGGGTTCGCCTTCTGGGAATGGGCGCTCGGTTCGATCCGCGAAGCGCATCCCGACACGATGTTCCTCGCCGAGGCGTTCACCCGTCCGAAACTGATGGCGCGTCTTGCCAAAGGCGGCTACACCCATTCGTACACCTACTTCACCTGGCGCAACACCAAGCACGAGCTTCAGGAGTACCTCACCGAGCTGACCCGGACCGAGCTGAAGGAGTACATGCGTCCGAACTTCTGGCCCAACACGCCCGACATTCTGCACGAGGAGTTGCAGGGCGGCAGCCGGGCGCGGTTCGTCATCCGCTTCGTGCTCGCTGCCACGCTCTCGTCGAACTACGGCATGTACGGCCCGGCCTACGAGCTGCTGGAGCATGTGCCGTATCCCGGCAAGGAGGAGTACATCGATTCGGAGAAGTACGAGATCAAGCAGTGGGACCTCGACCGCCCCGGCAACATCCGCTCCGAAATCGCGCTGGTCAACCGCATCCGGCACGAAAATCCGGCGCTCCAGCAGACCGCCGACATCACCTTCGTGCGCATCGACGCCGCAGAGGGGCGCGAGCAGGAGCAGCTCATGGGCTACGTCAAATGCTCGCCCGACGGCGCGAACATCATTCTCACGGTGGTGACGCTCGACGACCGGAACACGCGCGGCGGCTGGCTGCGCTTCCCGCTCGAAAAGTTCGGGCTGCCGCACACCGAGCGCTTCACGGTCGAAGATCTGCTTTCTGGCCACACCTTCGAGTGGAGCGGCGAGTGGAACTACGTCGAGCTGAATCCGCACCAGATGCCGGCGCATATTTTCAGGGTCAATCTGCCAGCATGACAGATCGAAATCGGGGACGATTGTGCCGGCGGCAATAATTCGTAAAAGTTTCCAGAAAAAGAAATTGGGCTGAAGCCCTGAATTATTTTTTGTTGTCTCGTTCTCCCCGGTTTGAAAACCGGGGCAACAAAAGACAATGTAAGAATGAATGTCCGCGGGGTTGAAACCCCGCTGAATGTGGGAAAGCCGGGAAAATGGAAGAGAGTGTGAGATTGAATACCCCGACATTATTTGGGGTTGAATCTTGACCAATTGCCCCGGACTTTAGTCCGGGGTTCCAGATAAAGTATAATAAAAAAGGGCTTTAGCCCAATCTCTTGCTTTGAGGTCTGTTGCGATTTATTATGGCCGGAGTAATAAAATCATTTGAATCCAGGAGTCTCGAACATAAAACCGGCATCAACGCTTCATCTGCATTTCCCGTCTTTCAGGGGTCATCATTACTTTTTTAAACATTGCCTTTCTGAAATTACCTAACGCACTTTCTGCAACCACCAATGCCAAAAAAACAAGCTGTAAAAAGCTATCAGCCGGAGCCTCTCTGGTACAAGGACGCCATCATTTACGAACTGCACGTCAAGACCTTCTGCGACAGCAACAACGACGGCATCGGCGATTTCCGCGGCCTGACCAGCCGCCTCGGCTACCTCGAAAGCCTCGGGGTGACGGCCATCTGGATTCTGCCCTTCTATCCCTCGCCGCTGCGTGACGACGGCTACGACATCGCCGATTACACGTCGGTCAACCCCGATTACGGCACCATCGACGATTTCCGCGAATTCCTCGAAGAGGCGCACCGGCGCGGCATCAAGGTGATTACCGAGCTGGTGGTGAACCACACCTCCGACCAGCACGAGTGGTTCAAAAAGGCGCGCAAGGCTCCGAAAGGTTCGCCCGAACGCGACTTCTACGTCTGGAACGACGACGACAAGAAATACGGCGAGACGCGCATCATTTTCCAGGATTTCGAGGCCTCGAACTGGACGTGGGATCCTGTGGCTGGGCAGTACTACTGGCACCGCTTCTTCCATCACCAGCCCGACCTGAACTTCGAGAATCCCGCCGTGCACCAGGCGCTCTTCGACGTGCTCGACTTCTGGCTTGGCATGGGCGTGGACGGCCTCCGTCTCGACGCCGTGCCCTATCTCTACGAAGCGGAGGACACCAACTGCGAGAACCTGCCGCCGACCTTCGAGTTCCTCCGCAAGCTGCGCACCTACGTGGACGAGAAGTATCCCAACCGGATGCTGCTGGCCGAAGCGAACCAGTGGCCGGAGGACTCAGCCGCCTATCTCGGCAAGGGCGACATGTGCCACATGAACTTCCACTTCCCGCTCATGCCGCGCATGTACATGGCGCTCGCCACGGAGGATCGCTTCCCGATCATCGACATTCTCGCCCAGACGCCGGAGATTCCCGAGAGCTGCCAGTGGGCGTCGTTCCTGCGCAACCACGACGAGCTGACGCTTGAAATGGTGACCGACGAGGA
>JAFGER010000010.1 GCA_016931495.1 Chlorobiaceae bacterium
AATTTTCTCTTTCTTTCTGGCCATAGCTGTTCTCCTTTTTACATGATAGGAAACTATGACCGTTTACACACTTTATCTTACAGACTCTATGGACTGGCTGCCACTGTCTGTTATAAAGGCGCCTCAATAAAATTATGGTGCGACTCGAATGCGGCTTTGGGTGGCGCTCGAAAGCCTGATATAAGCCGTGTACATTCCGGTTTCTGCGCTCGATCAGCCTTGAACTCTTAGCGTTCATCACATTTTTCAGCGATGCGCACAGGTATTGCCCGGCCAGGCAATCTTGTTGCTTTATGCGGCTTCTGAATAGATGTTTTATCGCCAGACGCCTCAAAGTTGCTGCTAACCCGAACTGATATGAGTGCCCGAGCATTCTTATTCCTCATTATCTAAAACCTCCGGCGGCACGAGGATACTGCTTGTCAAAAGCAGGCCCTGAACAATTGTTGAAACAGCTCATTTCATCAAAACGACGCATAACGCATCACCAAAAACCATCCTTACCCCAGTATTTTCAGCCCGTCATTTAGATCATCTACCCTGTATTTTTGACAAATAATTAAAGCCCGCAAAAACTTTTTAATCATAACGGATCATGCATGCATCACATCTTAATAGAAAAAGCATGACGCAAGCTCACCTTATCGCTCAAACCATCTATTCATACACCAACACACACTAAATACATTTATTTAAATTTTTTGAACCATCTATTAAAACAAATAAAACAAAACCTTTTTAAGACCTAAAGCATCTTTAATAAAAGCCCAATGTCATCAAAAATTATTTTTAAAGCCACAGCAAAAATAATTTATAAAAATTATCACAACCAAACTCATATTATTTTATAATCAATTTATTAAATTTATGCCTTAACATTATTAACAATCAATAAAACCTTTTATCAAATCAATATTTAACCATAAACAAAACACACAAATCATCAAATACGGATTTTTTTACGGCACACACAAACCATTTAATCTATCCTCTATACCAAAAAACCGAATTAACAATAGTATTAGATTATCTAATTTAAGATATTTAATTATAAGACTTTAATTGATTTTGTATAATATTCATTAATCAAGTAAATATCCTTATTTAGAACACTAATTATGAGACATCATAAAAAATTATATACAACGATTATAACAACTGGCAGAAATTTTGATTTGCACGAAACTCTTTTCAGTGGCCAAAGTTTTAGATGGACTAAGCAAGAGAGCAACGCAGATTACTTCTCAGGCATAATTGACAATAAAATTTTTTTATTACGCAGTATTGACCACAATACTATCGAGATTTCAAGAACGGAAGAACAGATTTACAGCTTGCCTGTCAGTGATTTTTTTACCCGGTATTTTTCTCTTGATATTGATGATAACCTTATCTTCTCACCAGATTTTTCACGTAATTATCCGGGGGTATTGCGAATGGCAAACGCATACCGTTCAGTTCGGGTTATGCGGCAGGATCCGTTTGAAATTATGGTCACCTTCATGTGTGCTCAAGGCATTGGCATGCACCTGATTCGCCGACAGGTCTCCATGATTGCTGAAAAGTACGGGCAAAAGATTGTGCTTGAGACGCCGGAAGGCGAGATGGTTTTCTACGGCTTCCCTACCCCATCAGCGCTTGCTTCCGCCGAGCCTGATGAGCTTGCCTTGTGCACGAACAACAACCGGATCCGGGCAGTGAACATCATCGCCATGGCACGCTCGTTCGAGTCGGGAAAGATGGCGCTTGCCTGTGTTGGAGCGGGAGCATGTGACCTTGAAACGCTTCGTGAAACCTTGTGCGCGCATGGTGGTATCGGCCTGAAAATCGCCGATTGCATCGCCCTGTTCGGGCTTGGAAGGTTCGATGCGTTCCCGATCGACACACATGTAAAACAGTACCTCTGGGAGTGGTTCGGCATCGAAGAAGCCCGCCGCAGTCTGACCGAAAAGAACTACCGTATTCTTCAGGAAAAGGCGCGAAACATCCTCGGCGCCGAATACGCCGGCTATGCCGGACACATCCTGTTTCACTGCTGGCGCAAGGAGGTCAAAAAGATGAAAGCATTCTGACTTTCGTTACACATGGCGTGCAACCGGCGATGCAAACCGGTCTTCGACGATGTGGGCAAAGCGAACAAATCGGATGATTGAACCGCGGGCACGTTGTAGTATTGTTGGTGGTTAGAGTTCCTGATCGAAGTTTTGTCAACCCGTCACCCTTTTCAATCATGAAAAAAGTACTTGTCGCCGGTTCGACCGGCTATATCGGGCGCTATGTGGTGCAGGAATTCAAGAACCGCGGCTATTGGGTTCGCGCCCTGGTGCGTGATGCCGAAAAATCCGGCAAGCCCGGCCCGCATCTCGAACCGGCGATTGCCGGCCTCGCGGACGAGATCGTGGTCGCCGAGGCAACAAAGCCGCTAACCCTTGCCGGAGTGTTTGAAGGCATCGAAATCGTCTTTTCATCGCTCGGCATGACCCGCCCCGATTTCGTGCATTCGAGCTTCGATGTGGATTATCATGCGAACCTGAATCTCCTCCGCGAAGCAGAAAAGGCGAAGGTCCGGAAGTTCGTCTATATTTCGGTCTTCAACGCGCAGAACATGATGGAGATCGAGAACATCCAGGCGCACGAGAAGTTTGTCGATGAGCTGCGCGCCTCCGGACTTGAGTACGCGGTCGTGCGGCCGACGGGCTACTTCTCGGACATGGCGCAGTTCCTGAACATGGCACGCAGCGGCTTCATGTTCTCGCTCGGCGAGGGCGACCGCAAGTCGAACCCCATCCACGGCGCCGACCTTGCCAAAGTGTGCGTCGATGCCGCCGAAGGCGACAAGACCAGCATCGATGCCGGCGGCCCGGAAATCCTCACCTACCGTGAAGTTGCCGAAATGGCCGCCGACGTGGTCAAAAAAAGCCCGCTGACCATCTCGGTGCCGGTGTGGCTGGCCGACGGCATCACCGCCGTGACCGGCTTCATCAACCGCGACATCCACGACATCGCCCTGTTTGCCTCCACGGTCAGCAAGAACGACACGGTAGCGCCGCAATACGGCACCCGCAAGCTGCGCGAGTTCTTCGAGCAGATGGCCGGAAAGGAGAATTGATCATGGATAATCGATAGTTACGGACAAGCACGGCCCTGGTGGAGAAAGGAAAAGAATAAGACCGGGACTTCATTCTTTTACTTTGTCCACCGGGTCCACCCCGCCCCGCCGCCGCCCGGTAGCTCTTCACCTTTTTTCCGGCATTTGTTTTTTCCAGCGTGCTAAATTCGGTACTTTAGGGCTCATGGTGGAGTGCGCCTGAGGGCCGCTGTCGCCAATACGAAACATCGCAGAAATCAAGGGTTTACATGTTAAAAATTTTCACCAGGCTGTTCGGATCGAAGCATGAAAAAGACATCAAGAAAATCCAGCCGATCGTTGACAAGATAAATGAACTGTACGGCTCGCTTTCGTCACTCTCCGACGAAGCGTTCCGCAACAAGGGCACGGAGCTGCGCAAAAGGGTTCGCGAAAGCCTGATTCCCATCGAAAAAAAGATCGCCGATACCGAGAAAAAGCTCGACAACCCCGACCTCAGCCACGAGGAGAACGAGAAGCTGAACGCCACGCTCGACCAGCTTCGTGAAGAGTACGAAACCGCCACATCGGCCATCCTCGACGAGGTGCTCCCCGAAACCTTCGCCCTGGTCAAGGAGACCTGCCGCCGCCTGAAAGGCCACACCTACACGGTCATGGGCCGCGAAATGGTGTGGAACATGGTGCCGTACGACGTGCAGCTCATCGGCGGCGCGGTGCTGCATCAGGGCAAGATTGCCGAAATGGCCACGGGTGAAGGCAAGACGCTGGTCTCCACCCTGCCGGTCTTCCTGAACGCCCTGACCGGCCGTGGCGTGCATGTGGTGACGGTGAACGAATATCTGGCCCAGCGTGACATGGAGTGGATGCGTCCGGTCTATGAGTATCACGGACTTTCGACCGGCGTGATCCTGTCGGGCCTGTATTCGCACCAGCGCCGCAACGAATACCTGTGCGACATCACCTGGGGCACCAACAGCGAATTCGGCTTCGACTATCTGCGCGACAACATGGCCAACTCGATGCAGGAGATGGTGCAGCGCGACTTCTACTTCGCCATCGTTGACGAGGTGGACAGCGTGCTCATCGACGAGGCCCGCACGCCGCTCATCATCTCCGGCCCGGTGCCCAATTCGGATACCGACACCAAGTACCGGGAAATCAAGCCCTGGATCGAGCAGCTCGTTCGCGCCCAGCACAATCTGGTGGGCACCCTGCTCGGCGAAGCCGAAAAGACGCTCAAGACCAAACCCGACGATTTCGACGCCGGCCTGGCCCTTCTTCGCGTCAAGCGCGCCCAGCCAAAGAACGGCCGCTTCATCAAAATGCTCTCGCAGACCGGCATCGGCAAGCTCATCCAGTCGGTCGAAAACGAGTTCCTCAAAGACAACTCCGCCCGCATGCACGAGGTGGACGAAATGCTCTACTACGCCGTTGACGAGAAGGCCAACACGATTGACCTGACCGACAAGGGCCGCGAGTTCCTGAGCAAGCTGAGCCACAAGGACGAGGATCTTTTCCTCCTGCCCGACGTCGGCAGCGAGGTGGCGAACATCGATACCGACAAGGAGCTCCAGCCCTCCGACAAGGTGCGCAGGAAAGACGAGGTCTATCGTCTCTACGCGGAGCGCTCCGACAGCCTGCACACCATCAGCCAGCTGCTCAAGGCCTACACGCTGTTCGCCAAGGACGACGAATATGTGGTGCAGGACGGCCAGGTGATGATTGTGGACGAGTTCACGGGCCGCGTGCTTGCCGGACGCCGCTACAGCGACGGCCTGCACCAGGCCATCGAGGCCAAGGAGAACGTCAAGATCGAGGGCGAAACCCAGACGATGGCCACCATCACTATCCAGAACTTCTTCCGCCTGTACAAGAAGCTGGCCGGCATGACCGGTACGGCTGAAACCGAAGCCTCGGAGTTCTACGAAATCTACAAGCTCGACGTGGTGGTCATTCCGACCAACCGGCCGATCGCCCGCCACGACATGGACGACCTGGTTTACAAGACGCGCCGCGAGAAGTACAACGCCATCCTCACGAAGGTCGAGGAGCTGGTCGGCAAGGGCCAGCCGGTGCTGGTCGGCACGGCGAGCGTCGAAGTCTCCGAAACCCTGTCGAGAATGCTGCGAGCCAAGCGCATTCCGCACAACGTGCTCAACGCCAAGCAGCACGCCCGCGAGGCGGACATCGTCGCCATGGCCGGCCAGAAAGGCGCCGTGACCATCGCCACCAACATGGCCGGACGCGGCACCGACATCAAGCTCGGCGACGGTGTGCGTGACATGGGCGGCCTGTTCATCCTCGGTTCGGAACGGCACGAATCGCGCCGCATCGACCGCCAGCTCAGAGGCCGCGCCGGCCGCCAGGGCGACCCCGGCGAATCGATCTTCTACGTCTCGCTCGAAGACCAGCTCATGCGCCTGTTCGGCTCGGAACGGGTCATTTCGGTCATGGACCGGCTGGGCCATGAAGAGGGCGACGTCATCGAGCACTCGATGATCACCAAATCGATCGAACGCGCGCAGAAAAAGGTCGAGGAGCAGAACTTCGCCATCCGCAAACGCCTGCTCGAATATGACGACGTGATGAACCAGCAGCGCGAGGTCATCTACTCCCGCCGCCGCAAGGCGCTCAAGATGGATCACCTGACGGCGGACATCATGGAGCTCCTGCACGACTACTGCCAGACCGTGGTCAAAAAGCACCACGAATCGAAAGATGCTGCCGGACTGGAAGAGCAGGTGCTGCGCGAGCTGATGGTGGAGTTCAGGCCCGACGCTTCGGCCTTTGAAAACGAGCCCTTCGAAAAGAGCGCCGAAGCGCTCTTCAAAACCGCCAGCGCATTTTACCATCGCAAGGAGTCCGATCTTCCGGACGACATCATGCGCCAGATCGAAAAGTTCGCCGTCCTCTCGGTTATCGACCAGAAGTGGCGCGAGCACCTGCGCGAAATCGACGGCCTGCGCGAGGGCATCAACCTGCGCGCCTACGGCCAGAAAGACCCGCTGCTCGAATACAAGCAGGAGGCCTACAAGCTGTTCATCGGACTGCTGCGTGAAATCGAACACGAAACGCTGTCGCTGGCCTTCAAGCTCTTCCCGATCTCCGAGGAAGAGTCCGGGGAGATCGAAGCCCGCCAGCGCCGCCAGGCGGTCAGGCAGGAGCGGCTCGTGGCCCAGCACGCCGAGGCCGAAAGCGCCTACGAAGTTGCCGCCGACGCCGGGCTTGACGCCACGGTCTCGATGCCCGGCGATGCGATCGTCGTCCAGCAGCCGGCGCGAGCCGAACAAAAACCGGGCCGCAACGACCCCTGCCCCTGCGGCAGCGGCAAGAAATACAAGAACTGCTGCGGCGCAAATGAGTAATTGATAATTGACAACTTATAGGGGCAGGCCCCTGTGCCTGCCCTGTCTTGTGGACGCAATGGACACGAATGGACTTAATGAACGCCGGAACAACAAAGGGAAATTATTTCCTTTTTCGCCTTTGAAGTCCCTGAAGTCCCTAAAGTCCTTTTCTTTTAAAAATTTTCTACCCAGCTCATCGCTAACCCGGCGAGCTACTGAAACCAAGCTATTATTACCCTACCATGAGCACCGAACCTGAAGTGAACCTGAAGCTGGCCCAGGAGCATGGGCTGAATGAAGAAGAGTACGCCAAGATATGTGACGTACTCGGCCGGACGCCCTCGTTCACCGAACTGGGCATCTACTCGGTGATGTGGTCGGAGCATTGCAGCTACAAGAACTCCATCGCCGTGCTCAAAACCTTGCCGCGCGACGGCGCTTCGCTGCTCACGCAGGCGGGCGAGGAGAACGCGGGACTCGTCGATATTGGCGATAACCTCGCCGTGGCCTTCAAGATAGAGTCGCACAACCACCCGTCGGCGGTCGAGCCGTACCAGGGCGCAGCGACCGGCGTCGGCGGCATCCACCGCGACATCTTCACCATGGGCGCGCGCCCGGTGGCGTCGCTCGACTCGCTGCGCTTCGGCTCGCCGCGTGACCCGCGTGTGCGCTACCTTGTGGACGGCGTGGTGCGCGGCATCGGCGATTACGGCAACTCGTTCGGCGTGCCGACCGTAGCGGGCGAGATTTATTTTGAAGATTGTTACACCGGCAACCCGCTGGTCAACGCCATGTCGGTCGGCCTCGTGGAGCATCACAAAACCGTGAGCGCCACGGCCAAGGGCAAGGGCAATCCGGTGCTGATCGTCGGTTCATCGACAGGCCGCGACGGCATCCACGGCGCAACCTTCGCATCGGAAGAGATCAGCGAGGCGTCGGAAGACAAGCGCCCGAGCGTGCAGGTGGGCGATCCCTTCGCCGAGAAGCTCCTGCTCGAAGCGACGCTCGAAGCGATCGCCACCGGCGCGGTGGTCGGCTTGCAGGACATGGGCGCGGCGGGGCTGACCAGCTCGACTTCGGAGATGAGCGCACGCGGCATCGAAAAGACCGGCAGCGGCGGCATCGAGATCGACCTCGACCTGGTGCCCGCCCGCGAAGAGGGCATGACCGCCTACGAGCTGATGCTTTCCGAATCGCAGGAGCGCATGCTCATTGTGGCCGAGAAGGGGCGCGAACAGGAGATCATCGACGTCTATCGCAAGTGGGATGTGAGCGCGGTGGTGATCGGCGAGGTGACCGACGACAACATGCTGCGCGTCCGCCAGCACGGCAAGGTGATGGCCGAGATTCCGGCCATGTCGCTGGTGCTTGGCGGCGGCGCACCGGTCTATATCCGCGAGGCGGTCGAGAAGAAACCCGAAACTCCGGCGGCGGAACTCGTAGCGGACGACTCCCTCGACTTCAAGGATCTCTCGCTGCAACTGCTCTCCCGCCCGAACATCGCCAGCAAGGCGTGGGTCTACCAGCAGTACGACTCGATGGTGCAGACCAACACCGTCACCCCGGCAGGCCAGACCGACGCGGCGGTGATCCGCATCAAGGGCACCAAGAAAGGCCTCGCGATGAAGACCGACTGCAACTCACGCTACGTCTATCTCAACCCGAAATCGGGCGGCGCGATTGCCGTGGCCGAGTGCGCGCGCAACATCGCCTGCACCGGCGCGAAACCGCTCGCCGTCACCAACTGCCTGAACTTCGGCAATCCCTACAAGCCGGAGGTTTACTTCCAGTTCAAGACGGCCGTCGAGGGCATGGGCGACGCCTGCCGCATGTTCGACACGCCGGTAACGGGCGGCAACGTCAGCTTTTACAACGAAACCTCGCTCGGCGGCGGACGAACGGCAATCTACCCGACGCCGACCATCGGCATGGT
>JAFGER010000073.1 GCA_016931495.1 Chlorobiaceae bacterium
GTCACCGTCACCCGCATCGACACTTCCGATCTCACCTTCAACAAGGAGGACGTCGCCAAGCTCGCCGCGCGCTACACCAGAGCTATCAAAGAGCACATTCGTTGTCGTTCAAATGAGTGCTTCTGACTGTATGACCGCTGGAAGCCTTTGTGGAACAGTATCCCGTTTTTTGATGGAGTATATTTTTATTTTTATAAAAAAAATATAGATTTCAATGTTGTGTCTAAGATGTAAAGTGTTTCTCTTTAAAATAATGACTTTTTTTGATGCTAAGAGGTTATAGTTTATAAAATATGACTATTGTTGGGGTTGATTTTACACATAATTATAATTATGGCGGTATTGGTACTTATACTAGAGAACTGGTCAGAGAAATGTCGCTTTTGCATCCGGAGGTTCATTTTTGGTTGGTGACACAATTTAATAAAAGTATTCGTTTTAAGGAGCTTTATGCCGGTATAGAAAATATCGATATTAAAGAGATGATGCCAAGTAATCTTTTTCTTGGTAAAGGGTTGAAGAATGCTGCGGATTTGGTGAGGCGATGTATCTGGCAACAGGTCTCACAAAAGATTGATCTGATACATTTTACATACCCGGACTATTATGTCTCTGGTCTTAATAACTCGATATCGACTATTCACGATATTATTCCCCTGTACATCTCAAAATATAAAGATATTGATCGACAGAAGTTGGGTAAATACAGGATTGATAAGATTATAAGGGAGTCGCGTCGTGTTATCGTGCCCTCGAAATTTGTTAAAGGTGAGTTGGAAAAGTATTTTCCTTTGTCAATAGGAAAGACTTTCGTTATTTATGAGGGAATAAAGGATTTGTTTAAATGTTGTTCTGTTGATTATGAGGTATTGAGGAAATATGCTATCCCTAAAGGAATGCCTTTTTACCTCTATGTAAGCAGATTGGAGCAAAGAAAGAATCTTGATTATATTTTAGAGGCGTTCAGGATGCTTCCTAATTCGTACAGAAAGGAGGTTAGTTTGGTCGTTATTGGTAATGGTAATGAGCGTCTAGTTGTGGCCTTAAGGAATAAAATTCTGGAATTAGGTATCGAAAGGTCAGTTTATCACCTGCAGGGTGTTCCTGATGTTGATTTACTGCACTTTTATAATGCCGCTACAGCTTTGGTTTTTGTGTCATATTCAGAAGGTTTTGGGCTTCCGCTGGTTGAGGCTATGAATTGTGGTTGTCCATCAATCATTTCGAATGTGTCATCTCTTCCTGAAGTAGCCGATGGAGCAGCGTTGCTTGTTGATCCTTATAATGTTGAGCAGATCAGCCATGGGATGGAAAGGATGATTGACGATTCAAATTTACGAGAGAAATTGAAAAATAAGGGGCTCATGGTAGCAAAACGCTACACATGGAGCAAGGCTGCAAGTGAAACTATTGCATTATATCAGCAAGCACTTGCTTGAATTGTCAAGTATGAATTAAAACTTTTGAAACTATAAATGATCTAGTAATAAACGGAGAAGGGTAATATATAACTTGATTTTTTACTAGAGAGCTTCTTAAACTGGTAACAGATGGTCCTGCGGAGTGTATTGTCAGAAAAAAATATGTTGAAAAATTAAGGGTTTTAGAGGTTTTTGATAATAGTTTGGAGCTGTTTTGTTTATTTTATAAATGATATAGATATGAAGATCGCTGTTGATTTGTTGAGAGGGAGAGCAATGACTGGGAATGAGGTGTATACTCAGGAGCTTACAAAAGCCCTGGTTAGTATGTATCCTGAAAATGAGTATTACGCTATTCTTTATATGAATAAGCGAAGGGAGGCTGAGCGCGCACTAAGAAATACAGTGTCAGTAAAGTATCTTAATGTACTTCCGCATGATTTGTTGCTTGGTAAGAAATTTAAGAAGCTTGTTTCAGATTTTTCCGGGTATACAAAGTGGATGATAGCAAAAAACGTTGATCTTTATCATTGTACCAATCCACTCAACTATCCTTTTGGAATAAAAAATGGGGTTGTTACTCTGCATGACTTGATAGCTTTACGAAAAGAGCCATGGGCCTCATCGGGATCCAAACTTTTTTACCAGGAGAATATTCAAAAGATATTGAGAGAGGCTCGTGTTATTTTGAGCGTTTCTGATTTTACCCGAAAAGATGCAATAGAGCGGTATCCAGAAATTGCCGATAAAATCTTTACCACGCATCTTGCCGCAAATCCTGTATTTCATGTTGCTCAAATCGATAAAAGCTATCTTTATAAATTTGGTGTGAAGGACCCTTCGAAGCCTTATATTTTATCGGTTGCTGAGATTCAGCCAAGAAAAAATATAGGCGGCCTTGTTAAGGCATTTAAAGCGCTGCCTGAAAAAATAAAAAAAGAATATCAGTTGATATTTGTTGGTAAGACAAAGTATGATAAGGTACAAAAAGAATTCAAGGAAGAGATCTTAGGTTTAAGAGAAAAATATGAAATATATCATCTTGAAAATATTCCTCTTGATGATTTGGTTAGACTATATAATACAGCGCATCTGTTTGTTTATCTATCCTTTTTTGAGGGGTTTGGATTGCCAGTTATCGAAGCGATGAGCTGCGGCTGTCCGGTTTTGACATCCTGTACGACATCTCTTGGTGAGGTTGCCGGAACAGCTGCTTTTACGGTAGATCCTCGTAATCATGATGAAATAGTATCAGCATTGCAGAAGTTAATGGAAAATGACTTGGTTCGTACTCAGTATCGAGAAAAGGGTTTGATTCGTGCAAAGAATTATTCATGGGAAAAAACAGCTCAATTGACGATGGATGCCTACAAGAAAGCGTTAATAATGTGATTGTATTATGCTTAAATCTCTTAAGAAAAAATGGGCTATTTATGGGTCAGGTTATTATCATGTACTTCGTTATTCCAGGCAGGTTCATAATAAAAAATTACTGATAGTTCATTTTGATCATCTTGGTGATGTGTGTACACTGATTCCGGCGATATATCCTCTTGTCAAAAAATATGATATAACTGTATCCTGCAAGTCGGGTCTTGAGGGTGTATGGCGAGAATTTCTGCCTATGGTAAAGGTCGTTCCTTTAAAAAGTTCTGAATGGTCTGCAACCAGGGTTATAGAGCAGCAGGGCGAATTGTTTGCGGCAGAGTATGAGGCTGTGATTATTGCTACTATTGCTCCTTATTCTGCCTTTTATTCATCCCTGATAACGGCCGGTAAAAGAGTTGGTTTAATAGAAGGAGGGCGCTACTATAAGGGGGCTCGTCTGCTTTATGATAAAGTATATGATGCTCAGCTCGATGAGCATGTAAGGTATCGTTATCCTGCATTGCTCAGTATAATAACAGGAGAGTTTAGCCCTTATGAAAAACCTCCATATGTTTCGACACCCCAACCGACAAAAACCCTGTTGATCCATCCTGGAGGCAAGTGGAAGCCTCGACGCTGGCCAATTGATCGGTATATGTCTGTTGCACAAGAAGTTGTTGAAAAATACGGTTTTCAGTGCCAGTTCCTTGTGCATGAATCTGAGGCTGATTTGCGTGCTTATGTAGAACGATATGTTAATGGTAAAGATTTACTTCTGCGACTTACCAGAAATGTTTCGGAACTTGTTCAGGCAGTTAAAGATTGCTATGTTTTTCTGGGAAACGATTCTGGGCCCGTTCACCTTGCCAATTTGATGAACAAAGAGTCTGTTGTTCTTTGGGGTCCAGGAAACTATAATCGCATTCATCCATACGGGGAAAATAATGAGATTATTATAAGGGATATAGATTGCAGGCCATGCAGGCAATATCAAAATGATGAGTATTGCCAACGTGGTGAAAATATATGTTTGTTATCAATCAGTGTTGAAGAAGTGTTTGCTGCAGTTGGAAGAAAAATTGAGAAGATATGGCAAGATTAAGAATAAGAAAAGAAAGTGTTATTTATACCTGCATTGCGGATAGGATGATGAGCAGATAATCAGTCAAGATCGGGATGGTGTCTGTTTTTTTAATGATCCGAGTATTCGGCATGAGAATACACTTACGTTGATGCGTCAGCAGCCTGCGTATCACCCGTTTTTCCTGCAAACTGGATATCGTAGAGCATTTTATAGACGCCGTTCTTTTCGAGCAGCGAGGCGTGATTGCCTGATTCGACCACCTTGCCGCGCTCCAGGACAATGATCTTGTCGGCATTTTTGACCGTTGACAGCCGGTGGGCGACAACCAGCGCCGTGCGGTTTTCCATTGCGTGATCGATGGCCTGCTGCACCACCTTTTCCGACTCGTTGTCGAGAGCGCTGGTCGCCTCGTCGAAAATAAGCAGCTCCGGGTTTTTGACCATGGCTCGGGCGATGGCGATGCGCTGGCGCTGCCCGCCGGAGAGCTGGATGCCCCTGTCACCAATCATGGTGTCGTACTGATCGGTTTTATCCATAATGAACCGGTGTGCATTGGCCAGTTTTGCCGCTTTTTCAATTTGGTCGCGTCCAATTTCCTCATGCACGCCATAGGCGATGTTCTGCTCGATGGTGTCGTTGAACAGAATCACCTCCTGACTGACCACGCCGATCATTTTCCTCAACTGCTTGTAATCAAACTCTCGAATGTCGATGCCGTCGATGGTTATGCGTCCCGAATCGACGTCGTAGAACCGCATCAGCAGATCGACCGCCGTTGACTTGCCGGAACCTGACTGGCCGATGAGCGCCACCATTTCTCCTTTTTTGATTTCAAAGGAGACATGGTCGAGAATGTTTGGCGCATCAGCTTGCTCCTTGTTGTATTTGAAACAGACATCCTCGAAACGGATCGCGTTGCTAAAGGTGCTGATGCTTCGTGTGCCATTGACGATGGCCGGTTCGGCGTCAAGCACCTCAAAAAGCCGTTCGACAGAAATGATGCCCGTCTGGATGGCCGTGTTCGCATCGCCAAGCTGCTTGATCGGCCCCATCGTCGAATAGAGGGTGAAGGCGAACACGAGCAGCTCGTTGGCTGTCATAACGCCGTTGAAAACCTGCAAGCCACCGAACCACAGCACCATGGCGATGGCCGCGATCATGAGCGTTTCGTTCAACGGGCCGATCATGTTTTTGAGCTGCGAAATGCGTATGCCGAGCTTGCGGAAATCTTTGGTGAACTCCTTGAATTTTCTCAGTTCGACTTCTTCAAAAGCGGTCGATTTGATCACCTTGATGCCGTTGAACTTCTCCTGAAGCACAGAGTTCATATTGCCCATGTTGACCTGATATTTGCGGGCCAGTCCTCTTATGTTCTTGCCGATCATGCGGACGAACACAAAAATAAAAACCGAGGTAACTGCTGAAAAAAGAGTCAGTTGCCAGCTAAGGGCGAGCAGTACGGCCAGAAAGACGATGATGGAAAAGGGGTTCTGAAGGAAGTTGACAAAGGTTGAACTGATACTGCTGTTGACATTCTCGACATCGTTATAGACGTAGTTCATCAGGTTGCCGACCCGGTTCTTGTTGAAGTAGTCGAGCTGCATTTCGATGATGCTGCTGAACACATCGTCACGGAGTTTTTTTGCGGTTTTGGTCTGGATGCGGAAGATGATCTGCTTGTTCAGATAGACGAACAGGTTTTTCAGGGCGAATGCTGAAATGAGGAAGAGGCAGATTTTCAGCAGCGTCTCTTCTCTGGTCGGGGCGCTGAACAGCGCCTGGAACTTTTTGAGAGCCCAGTTTTTGAGCTGCTCGGCCTTGCCCGCGGTTTTGCTTTGCACGGTGCTTCCGCCGGCATTCCGGGATGGCACGGTCTGGCCGGGGGTGGTCGCCGGTCGGCTCTCTGCTTGCTGCAATTTGAGTCCGGGGCTGGTATTGCCGACGCCTGCCGGAGCGCCAGCACGAGCCTGTTGGGATGGGGTAAAGACTTCATTGAGCAGCGGTAGAATCGAGTAGATCGAAACGACGCTGAACAGCGAGGTGAGCATGCTCACCACAATGACCAGAGCAATTTTTCCTTTCGACGGAGCAAGATATTTCAGTATTCTGATGAGTAACTTCATGGACGAGCACATCCCTTGTTCATAGTGACAAAAACTTTAATATAACCCAATCATCTGAAACATAAGGGGGCAAGGTCAAGCATGGACTTTGTTGTTCATGCGGCATTTTCTGTAGATTTCAGGCTTAAACCGCAGTCTTCTTATCTTGTTCTCCATAACCCGGTACTTACCGAAGTTGCCGATTCCATTATCCCCAGCAAAAGCAAATTCACACATACAGTGAGTCGTTCTCTTCGAATTAGCCATGAAAATAGTAAATTTTCAGTATCTGCGTTCATCGCCGTGTACAATCCCAAGCTGGATATGCTCAGGCGGGCAGTTTTATCGGTACTTGACCAGACGATGCCGGTGCTTGAACTGGTGCTGGTCAATGATGGCGGAAGTGAGGAATTCAGAAAGCATTTGCCGGATGATGACCGGATCCAGGTGTTCACAAAACCAAATGAAGGTGTGGCTGCGACGCGGAATTTCGCAATAACGCAGTGTCGGGGTGAATACATCGCCTTTCTTGACCAGGATGATTACTGGTATCCCGACAAGCTAAAAGAGCAAACGGATATGATACCTGCTCCTGGCGATATCTGCATGGTGGTATCTCCGGCGGACATTGTTGATAGCAATGGTAAAGCAATAAGAAAAAAAAGCCGGACGAGAGTCGCGCGCGCGTATTTTCAGAAAATAGCAAGTCCGGATTTTTTGCTTGCTCTTGCCGAAGGTAATTTCATCTACTCGTCTACTCCCCTTGTTCACCGTCTGGTTTTTGATCGTGCCGGTCTTTTCGATCCCTTTACCCAACCGCATGATGATTGGGATATGTATCTCCGGATTACCTTTGTCGGCGTTCCTGTTTACTGTTACCGTGATCGTGCCTTGTCTGTTTGGTGTATGCATGATTCCAACGAGTCCAGCAAAGTGCAGGCCATGTTACTTTCAAAGTGCCGAGTCGAAAAGAAGCTGCTGAAAGTGACTAATGACCGGCGTTTACAGGCGGTGCTTAACACGAATCTTTTGGTTGACTATCTTGGGCGGGACAGTATTGTGTTCAAGAATAGACGGTATAGCACATACCGTGCTCTTCTCAGGCGTCATCTTGTTGCGCTGTTCAGGGATCGGGGCAATTACCGTGGAGAGATGGCTGTGCTTTACCGGGATTTTGCAAAGCGTGTACGCAGAGCCGTCCTTAAGGCAACTCGGCGCTATGCGGTTTCATATTTCTTGCCTGAAAAGAGAATAGCCAAATAAAGGGAGGCTTTATAAAATGTTGTGAGCGGTTTGAGCGCAGGATGGCGTGGCCGTATAATTCGAGATTCGAACAGAAGTTGCAGGATTTCGAGCCTTGTTCATCTTGTACAGAGTGTGTATCAAGCCGGGCCATAAGTTAGAGTCTCCAGAAAAAAACCGAATGAAAACATGGATCGTTTATGGCTTTACATGCTGTGTTATAATGAGGAGTTGATGCTTCCATTTACTCTTGATTATTACTCTCGATTTGCTGCAAGGATTTTTGTGTGGGACAATATGTCAACAGACTCATCTGTAGATATTTGTAGATGTTACCCAAATGTTACCGTTGAAAGGTTCAATACGAGGGGCTTATTTAACGATAGAATTATGCAGCGTATAAAAAATAGTGCATGGAAAAAAGCTCGTGGAAAGGCGCGATATGTGGGGGTTATCGATACGGACGAGATTGTTTTTCATAAAGATGGGCTCGATTCGTTGCTTGATCAGGCATATGAGGCCAATGCAGCTATTGTCAAACAACCGGTCGCATACACGGTATATTCGGCAAATGTAACTCGGCCAGCAGATGACTTCACCTTGTCGCCAGATAATACAAGCATTCTTTGTGGACCTTCAGGCGGGAAGGTTTCCATTTTCTCTCCGGAATTGCGAGAAATCAACTACAAGCCAGGCGCTCACCGATTTCGTCCAAAAGGCAGGAATCTTTCTGAATTTGTCGGTGGTCTCTGGTTTCACTATAGCCATGTTCTCGGGGCTGAAGTAATGGCTAAAAAATATGAAGACAGGTGGGAGCGTTTAAGCTATCAGAACAAGCGGCATAATTGGGGCCGTCATTATGCACTGAAATACGATGAGCTGGTCGCGCAGATGTCCGAAGGAACAACTCGTTTGTCAGATATTCTGTGATTACGAAGAGTGTTTTTTTCCTTTGACTTTGCAGCAACAGTATGAGATCGCATTCGCTTTCGGTTCCATCCGCTGTTTTCAAAAGGCATGAAGTCAATATAGAGCTTCCCGAGTCCGCTTAAGCTATAGCAAGAATTCTGGGAAGGCTGCTCAGTATTGTAAGTGGCCAGGTCGCAGAATGACAGTTTCATCTGTTGGCGAGAACACTTCGCACAATCGTGTTGCTTGGAAACTCTTCGTTCAGGTGCCGTTCAAAACGGCTCCATTTCCGCTGAATCACCCGTTTGGCAAAGGTGTTCAGGTAATTGGCGATGGGCAGGAACTGGTTGTTGCCGAGGCTGTCGATCAAAATGAGGCGCTGCTTCTCGGGCGTCAGGCGTTGCAGGACGATGTTGTCGGCCTTGAGCTCCCTGATGACGATGCGTTCCCTGAGCATGTAGTTCCGGAAATTGCTGAAAAGCCTCGAGAGCTTTTCAGCCGGAGGGGTGAACTGTTCGTCGGCCAGATAATGATCGAGCGTGCGGGAGATCGTTCCATCGAAGTCACGCGCAAGGCTGAAAACCACTCCGCTGCCCATGCTGGTTTCCACGCGGCCGTAGGTTTTGGCCAGCATCTCCCAGGAAATGCCGCGCCGCCGGTGGTGCCGGTAGTGTTTCAGCTCCTGCTTTTCGATGTCAAGATTGCGAGAGTAAGTGATCTTGATGCACTTGCCGGAATCTTTGGGGTGAAGGTAGCAGAGCCGGGAGGAACCTTTGCCAAGCAGTGGCGAGTCTGAAAGATCAAGCACGCTGATTACGTTTTTTCTGTTTGTTTGTAGTTTGTTTTCGTAATTGTAACAAAAAAAGTTTTGAGGTGAAAGTGTCTCGTATTTCAATTTTTTGTACTTGCATGCAGAAATGAGCCTGCGCGGGCGTCCTGATCAGAAGTCGAAATCAGGTGCAACAAAGACGCGGTGCGATCACCGTGGTCGTGGATTTGTAGAGGAGGTTCGCGAACCACCCGAACGGAATGCCAACGGTGCATTGCGTTAGCGCAACAGGGGTATGAGGTGGTCTCGGAAAGTATTTTGGAATATGCGGTTACCTCGTTGCGGAGCCGTGCTGGCGGCGGGCGGGGTGGTTCAGCGTGGATTTGGGGCTTTGCTTTGCCGGAAATGGTTGCGCAGCAGGGTTGCCATCTGCATCTGAACCCGCTCGCGTTCGTAGGTTGAAAGGAAGTGCTTCAGGCTTTGTTCACCCATGCCGAGGCGCTGGGCATGATTGGAGACGAGGGTGTCGAACGCAGCCTCCCACTCTTCGTTGGAGGTGGCGAGCAGGCCGCTTTTGCCGTGGATGACCGCGTTCATGTTTGCGCCTACTGCCGAGGCCACGACCGGTTTGCCGTGCGCCATGTATTGCAGGAGCTTGAAAGCACACTTGCCCCGGCTCCACTCGTCGTCTTCCAGTGGCATGATACCGATATCGATAGAGTCGAGCCAACCGGCTTCGGCCTCTTTCGACCACGGCACGAACTCCCAGCGGGTTTTGAGGCCTTCGGGCATCTTGCCGCTCATCACCGAAAAACGAACCGAAGGGTGGCGCTGCTGGATCGCCGAAGCGGCCCGGTCGATCGTCTCAAGGAAATAGAGGTTTCCGCTGTTTCCGATCCAGCCGATGGTGACCGGCCGGTCAGCCGGGGCCTGAAACAGCGGTTCTGGATGCTTTTTGTAGGCGGTCGGGACGATGAACGTGTTGTGAAAATTGAACTGTCGGGCGTAGGCTGCTAGTGCGTCGCTTCCGGCAAACACGAGCGACGAGCGCTTCAGGACGGCATTCAGCCGCCGAATGGTCTGCTTCGAGCCGGGGTGCGTAGGCTTGGGTTTGGTTTTTCGATAACTTTCAACGGCGTAAAACGCGTCGTCATAGTCGTAGATCAGGCGGCTGTTTTGCGCGATGATGGAGGTGAACAGAGGCGAAAGCGGCTTGCGTTGCAACCAGACGTAGTCGTAGGACTTGCTCCGGAGCGCAATCGAAAGCTTCTGCGGATAGCTCTTGCTGGTGATGCGTACCGGGTGAAAATCGATGCCATACTCCTTCCAGAACGGCAGGAACTGGGCGACCCGGTAGCGGTAACTGGCCTGGTTTTCGGCGATATGCAGGCAGAGAATCCTGATCATGAACAGAGCTGTCTGAGGATCGATTTCGTTCTGGTGTCAAATGGTGTGGTTACTTTTGCCTGAATATACATCAATTTTTGCGTTTTGCTGGTGCTGCTTTTGTTGTATCGAATGAATACGTAAATTTTTTTGATTATGCATTTTTTTGCCTTCAACGGTCTCAAGCTTGTAAGCTTTTTGACGGAAGACTTTCGACGGCGGATGCTTTGTTCCATATCCTCGACCATAATTATTCAGGATATTCTGTAGCAATGTGCGCAATGAAAACAAGGGTGGTGATTCTCGGCTCGAAGCCTGGGGCTGATATTCCGGAGGGTGAGGCGATCTGGTGCGCCAATGGCTCCATTGGCTATTACAAGCAAGAGGTCAGCCGCTTCCCGAAGGTGGTCAGCGTGCTGAATCCGGATATGATCCATCCGAAAGTGCGCCGGCAAGGGGCTTCGGGTAGGGAGTTTTATGAGCAGCAATACAGGATGATTCTTGATTCGCGGCCCGACCGGATGATTCTGACCCGAACCAGCAGCTTCGATCTGGTTAAAGGTGAACTTGACGCAGCGGCGTTTGAGGCGCCGGTCAGTGCGATTTCGATCTACGAGCGGCGGCTGCTGGTTGGCAGGATCAGTGGCTGCTACGATCCCATCGTGACGAGTGATTTTTTCGGCTTGCCGAACAAGACCAAAATACGCTATGCCGGTTCGCTGGCGAGCACGTTCCTGAAGCGCCTGCTTGACAGAAAAAAGGATTGCGGATCGGCTTTCCGGCCTTCGACAGGCATTCTTGCTCTGGCGCTGGCAATCGACGAATACGGCCATGATGCGGACTATGTCATCTGCGGTATCGGCTTGCAGAAGCGGGTCGAGTATCTCGATGGCAGGAACACCGCCAAACGGGCGCTTCAGCCACATGTTTATGCCGATATCAAGGTGCTCCGCAAGCTCGCCCGACGCTACTCGCTGTTCACCACCGAGCCTGAGCTTGCCTGGCTGATTTCGCCATTGCGCTGAGCCGTGGTCGAAATTCTCATGTACTCCGTGTACACTCCAGTGTTCGTGCGCCGTCCGCCTTACATTCGGGTCGCTCATGACACTTTTTTGCGGTTTCACTAAGCAGAAAAAGATATTTTAAGCTAAAAAGCGCTCTGCCAGTTTGGGGAGTATGGTGTTTTTTGTGAAGTAAACAAATCTCGTTTTAAATGGTTATGGAAGGTGAAAAAGAAGACGTTAATCTGTTATGGACTGGTGGATGGGAATCTACTTACCGGCTGTGTGAGCTGATTTTTTTGAAAAAAAGAATTGTGAACCCGGTTTATATACTGGACCCTGAAAGAAAGTCATTTAGAGAAGAAATTAAGGCTATGGTCGCCATTCGGGGGGAGATAGTAAAAAGAATTTCTTCTGATGCATCTTTGTTGAAGCCTCTTCAGATAGTTATAAAGGATGATATTCCACCGAATAAGATTATTACGGAGATGTATGACTCCATTGTAAAAACTTATGGCGGATTGGGGCGTCAGTTTGAGTGGCTTGCAAGATATGCTGATTGGAAGGATTTGTACAGACTTGAGATTGGTCTTGAGGGTAATACAAATTCTCCCAGACGTCCTGTATATGCTCAACTTGAAAAAGAGTTAATTATTAAGGATGAGAGTATGATTTTGGGGAACAAGTTGGACGATCAGTTATTTGATTTTTTCCGGCGCTTCAGTTTTCCTGTATTTAATTTGAGTAAGGACAAAATATTGCAATTAGCCAAAGGTCAGGATTTTTATGATTTAATGCTGAAAACGTGGTTCTGTCATAAGCCTCGAAATGGAAAGCCGTGCGGGAGGTGTTACCCATGTGAGCAGGTGATGCATGAAGGTATGAGTTTTAGAATCCCGTTATCGGGTAAAGTAAGGTATGCTTTTAAGAAATTGTTTTAGGAAGCATGGGACTTGTAAAAATTGTAGAATTGAAAGTGGTTCGGGGAAAAGAAAGAGTCTCTGGTGAATATCTTAAAATACTTTTTTCTGGCAGTCGTTCGGATTTCGATTATATAACGAAAAAAGTATTTGATGGAGATTTTTCTGTTATTGCTCGCAGTAAGATGCCAATGAGCCTTTTTTTGCTTATGGCCAGAAGCAATTTTTATCAATGTGATTTTGCTCTGTTTCAGTACAGAAGATCTTCTTCAGTAAGGTTGAAAGCGTCAGAGTATTGTCTTCCTCTTTGGGTGGGCACTACGATATCATTGCCATTGCAGGTGAAGACCAATTCTGCTAAAAACGATATACGAATTATCAGGAAAAATAATCTTCAGTACAGGGTGACTGATTCTTTAGAATCTATCGATGATTTTTTTGTGAATTTTTGGGTGCCAACCGTAAAAAAACGTTACCCTGAAAAAGATGCAAAAGATATTCAAAAAGAGCGCAGAAGCTGGAGTGAATATCGATGTGAGCTGCTTATGGTGAGTGATGGTGGGTGCGATGTATCCGGTGTCCTTATTCGTTATGATGATGATTGTCCTTATCTCTGGAGAAATGGATTGAAAAATGGAGATTTGTCTTTATGGAAAAAAGGCGCAATAGCTGCCACGTATTATTATGGTGCTTTGTATTTGGGGTCAAAGGGATATAAAGAATTATATCTTGGGTTGTCAAGGGGTTTTTTATCGGATGGAGTGTTTCAGTATAAAAAAAAGTGGGGTGGCGCTGTCAAGGGTAGAGACCGATATGCTTTTGGTTTGAGGGTATTCAATGATTCAGCAGGGGTTCGTAAATTTTTGACAAACAATCCTGTTTTCTCCTTTTATAATGACGGATTGTATTTGACGGTTTTTACCGAGGGCGCGGAGAATCGGGATAAGAATAAATATCTTCTGGACGGCCTTGATGGGGTAAGGTTTGTTGATATAAATGCCATGTCGTTTGGTAAAAAAGAACGATAATAATCATGTTCTTGGTTCTCTTGAGTTGGGTCAAGCGTTCTTTTTTAATTTATTGTATAAGTTGAGCGATGGATTGTTATGCTCTTTCCAGTAATTGATCTTATGCTCCCACTTTGCGCCAAGAAGAAAGTCGATTTTTTTTGGTGACAGCTCAAGCCTGCCGGATGCCGGATAGTGTGTTAATTCTCCAAAATATATTTTATTATTGATTTCATACAGGTCAACTCTTACAAAGTCAAATGGTCTGGATAGCTTTTCGGCAATAGCAATCATTTTTTCAAGCATGATAGGCTTTTCTACCTTTGGTCCGTATTTGTTTTTCCATTGTATGGTTTGGTATTGCCATTTGGTGTCATAAAAACTGCATGTCAGTTCGTCTTTGCGATCGCTATAAACCTGGATAAGTTCGCATTGGCCGTTTATCATCAGGAACTTGAAGTCTTTCAGCGGTGTTTTGCCGGAATCCTCGAGAGATTTTTCTATGATGAAGAGTCTTGGGATATTTTGATAAGCCCATTCATAGGCAAAAAGACCGTATGGTTTTGATAGCCAGTGGTTGAGTTGCTTTATTATGCTATTCTTTTTTGCTGGATGGTTTTTGTCGATAAAGATGTTTGTTTTTGATGCATGATTGGTTTTGATGACATAGGCTTCGGGCAATTTTTCAAACGGGATTTCCTTGGGATTATGCCCAACATACAACAGTGGAACAAGTATTTCGTTTGCTGTTTTGCTTCCTAATGTCAAACGGATGTATTCTCTGACTCTGTACTTGTCGGCCGTGATCGTCAGGAGAGGATTTCTGTCGTTGAGTTTTTTCCAGACGATTTTCTGGTTAAGGCTTTCAGGCTTGTCAAGATCAAGATGATAGCCAAGTTTTGTGAAAAAACGTTCTTTTTCCTTTTTGTGTTTTGTGATTTGTTCTCTTAAAGAAAAGATATGCCAGTTTGCGGCTCGAAAAAACTCCTTAATTTGAAAAGAGTTGTAATGCGATGGTTTCTTTCGGGCAGGGGAAGCAAGAGATTCTATCTGCTGTATCATATCCATCCGTACTGACTGGTTTTTGATCACGTTATTTAGAAAAATGATGGGGCGGACCGGTAATGACTTCGGGGTCGAATGAGCCGCTGTGCTTCAAGAGCAGATTGTGTGGGCGGAAGCGCTTGTTGTTTATTTCGATCAATAAGGGTTTTTTTCTGCCGGACAAGCAGTATGGTGTCGGTGCAGGAGCTGAAACCATACTGCTTGAACGGAAAGAGTCGTTTGAGGCTTTGGGTGGCAGTTTTGCGTGCTTGCCGGATTGAGTCGCAGGCCGTGTTTTTGTTGATTCGTGAATAATACGCCAGTGCGAATACTGCACAAGCGTTTTGTGTTGGTGTTATGAGCGTGTTATCGGTCCGGTGCGTGAGGCCACCTGGAGGGGAGGAGCGTTTAGCGCAGCGGATTATAAAGGTTTGCTTTTTCACCAGATGATGTATTGAGGCTTTTGCATGGTGTATTGCCAGAGCCGACGCCTGTCTTGTTTTCTGTATGGATTCGCTCTATGCCTCTCTGTACGGTTGTTCCGTAGCCGGTTTGCTGCCTTGGTGAGCTGGCGGTGGTAACCGCGTTTTCACGGAAGGTCATCGCCTGACTTAATCACCATATAGGTGGCATCTAAAAAAATATTAACACAATATAGGAAAATCGGTGTGGCTTTACCAATGGTTTATCCATCTGGATGGTCATGCCACAAGCAGCTTGTTCATCGCCGTGGCGAGTGCTTCGGGTTCAATGTCACTGACCTGGCCGGTCGTCGAGATGACCAGCTCGTACGGCACGGCGTAGGGGCCGAAGCGCGAGATATCCTGCGGCGCTTCGCGATACAGGCCGGCGATGGGGATGCCGGCTCCCGAGGCGACATGCACCATCGAGGTGTCGGGCGTGACCAGCAGCCGGAGCGTCGCCACGATGAGGCTCGCTTCGTACAGGTTGCGGGTGGGCGGTGTGGCGATGACGTTCGGGCAGGCGGCTTCGAGGCGGCGCTTTGCTTCGGTGTCGCCTGGCCCGGAGAGCACCACGAAGCGTTCACCGGCAAAGCGGTCGAGCAGTGTTTTCCACTTCGGTTCCGTCCAGAGGCGGTTGGGCTGGCCAGCACTGATGTTGATGCCTATCGGCTTTGCGCTTTTCAGCCGGGGCAGCAGCTGTTTGACCTCCTCCGATACCGGCATTGCCGGAAGCGACGGGCGGCAATCCCCGACTCCGGCGGGAATGCCGAGCACCTTGAGCAGGGCGCAGTTTTTCAGCGCCATGTGGCTGTGGTACTCCATATCGATCAGCCAGTCGTACAGCCCCTCGTGAAACGGGTTGGCGTGGCCGACCTTGAAGCGCGCCGGAATGATGGCGGTCTGGAGCAGAAAGTGGGTCGATGGGTGATCCTTGGTGTTGAACAGCAGGTCAAACCGTGCCGAGCGCACCGCTCTCAGATAGCGTAACGGCTTTTTTTTTGCCATGTGCACCGCGGTCACCTCCGGATCGTTCATGAAGAATCCCGCGGAGGCGCGGCTGAAGGCGATGATGTGGATCCGGAGATCGGGAAACGCCCGGCGCAGATTCCGGATGAGCGGGGTGAGCAGCACGCAATCGCCGAGCTTCTCCTGGGCGAGGATCGCGATGGAGTTCAGCGGCCCGCTGAATGTGGCGCTGCCGCTTCTTGCGGGCAGGAGGCGTTGCAGCAGGCCTGCAAAGGCCTGACGGAACTGCCGTTTTTTCTTTTTTCGGGGCTTCATCTCCGGGCTGATTTTCCGGGAAACATTCAGGATTCTGCGTTCATGATCGCGTGATTGAGGAATCAATGTACGCCATTTTTCATCTTTATGCATAGTCGTCGATTTCTCATAGAGGGCATGGCATCTCGTCTGAAAAACGCCGTGTGATCATGGCAGGTGCCGATGGCGTGAAGCGATTGAAAATTTTGAGAAGTTTTTACCTGTTCGCTCACGGACTTCTTGTGCCTGACAGATATTTTCGGGAAGGGCGAGCTGCGTGGTCGAATAAAGTGCGGTGATCGTGCTTTTCGGTTATCGGCTGATTCCTTTCAGATGCCTTATTCCTCCGGCCAGCGAACGTCGCAAAGAAATGCTTGAATCGGGTCTGTCATTCTGAATGGCGAAAAGCGGAATGAAGCATCCATCTTGTTAAAAAAAGAATTTCGGATTCTTCGCTACGCCCGGAATGACATCAGGACAAGCTCATGGTCAAACCGGCGCTGGCGCCTTTAATCGCCAGATTATGAATCAGCTCCAACAAATCTGTACAGGGCAACGCTTTTTTCCGGCAAGTTAAAGTATGAAAAGAATTGTCGTTATCGGCTCGAAACCGAATGCGGTCATTCCTGACGGCGATACTGTTTACTGCGCGAATGTTTCGATCGTGTATTATGCCGACCAGGTGGCCCGATTCAGACAGATCGTCAATGTCATAACTCCGAAGGCCATTGCCGATCAGAAGCCACGAAACAGCTCTGGCGAGCAGGATTGCTATACAAAGCGGTGGGAGGCGATGCTGGCCGCATGGCGGGCGCAACTGGTCATTCTTGAGAGCAGCAATGCGAGCCGGATGATCGAAGGTTTGCGGAACGCCGGCTATGATGCTCCGATAAGCTCGATCAGCCACCAGGAACGCCGCAAGCTTGTTTCGCGGGTTTCCGGATGCGACGATCCGATTCTCTCCGCCGAATTTTTCCGTCTTCCGCCAAAACTGCAAGCCAGGTATGCCGGTTCCGCTATCAGCATCACGCTGAAAAGGATTTTCGATCAGGGCAAAACCTGCAATCCCATTTTCAGGCCATCGACAGGGATCATCTCCTTGCTCTACGCTCTCGATCAGCATGGGCCCGACTGCGAATATGTTGTCGCGGGCATCGGCATGAATAATCGCAGTGTCTATATCCATTCCGAACGCACTTCGGCGCAACGCACTTCCGGCGCTTCTATCCCGCCGCATGTGTTCGCGGATCGTAAAGTTCTGCAAGCCGTCTCGAACAGATACCGCATCACGACCACTGAGCCCGAATTGATGGGCATCTTGCCGCCATTTGCAGGCGGGGAGCATAGCCGATGAGCATTCGGGCCGGTAACGGATGCGGCCTGCCGTGTTTTTTTGTCGCTCAGCCTTTTCTGTTTTTCTCGGCGAGTTTCTGCTTCAGGTGCTCTTCGAGATGGTCAACCATGGCCTGCATGGTGAAATGGTTTTTCACCCGCTCAAAGCCGGCCTTGCCGCAGGCTTCGAGGGCTTCTGGATCGTCGATGAGCTTTTCGATGCTTCTGGCGATGGCCTCATGGTCTTTCGACGGGATGATGAGACCGGTTTCGCAGTGGAGCGATTTCCGGTTTTCACTCATCAGTTCACGCGCTCCGTTCACGTCGGTGGCGATGACCGGTTTTCCCATGGCCATGGCCTCCATGACCACATTGGGCATGCCTTCGAACAGCGAGGCGAGCACGAACAGGTCGCACCCTTTCAGGTAAGGGTAGATATCGGGCGTGAAGCCGAGGAAGACAACGCTCTGTTCGAGGCTGTATTCCGCAACCATCTGTTTCAGGGGCTGTTCGAGCTTGCCTTCGCCCGAGATGGCGAACAGCAGGTCGTCGCGTTTGCTTCTGAGTAGGGAAGCGGCAAGAATCAGGTATTCGAACCCTTTCTGTTTCGACAGGCGTCCGGCGCTGTAGATGATCTTTTTGCCGGGGTAGCGCGAGGCGAAGTCGATGGGAGTGACGGTTTCCGGAATGTTGATGCCGTTGTAGATCACCTTGACGAACTCCTTGTCGAACCAGCCGTACTTTGCATAGGCATCCTGGATGGTCAGGCTGTTGGTGATGATGCCGTCGGTCAGCCGGGTGAGCGTGAGCTTGTGTTTCCATTTTTTGCTGCACAAGAGCATGCCGTGCCGCGCCAGCACCACAGGTCGCCCGATGAGCCGGGCTGCAAGGCCCGCGACCCGCACATCCTTGTTGAGGTTGCAGATCAGCACATCGGTTTTGTGCCGCATCATCCAAGCGGCGATTTTGAGCGTCGCCAGGGGGCTGAAGTCGCTCCGGATGTTCATGACTTCGGTGCGGACGCCCTTTTCGGCGGCATACTTCAGAAGCCGGGAGTTTTTCTTGCTGGCCATAACCACATCGTGGCCCCGGTCGGTCAGGCCTTTTGCGGCATTGACCATCCACTTTTCTCCGCCGCCGAATTTGTCTCTGCCGATGGAGTTGATGAAGAGTACGTTCATGAGGCTTTTTTTCGATCGAGGGTTTCCTGGCAGAATTCAAGCAAATCCCTGCGCATCCGTTCAACAGAGAATTTTTCCAGTATCGTTTGGCGTGCGTTGGCTGCAAGAGCGCTGAGCAGGTCGGGATTTCCATAAAGTTTCCCGAAGAGGCTGGCGAGCCGCTCTTCGTCGCCGTAGCGGACAAGAAAGCCGTTCCGCTTCTCCTCGATGAGCTCGTCAGCGCCACCCGAAAGTGTGCTGATGGGCACACATCGGAGCGCCATGCTTTCAAGCAGCACATTGGCGAGACCTTCCGAGGTCGAAGCCGAGACGAACAGATCGCAGGCGCGCATCATGGGATACGGATTGTCGAGATGTCCGGTAAAATGCACTTTGCCGGAAATGCCGAGACTGGACGCAAGCTGTTCGAGCGCTTGACGTTCCGGGCCTGCTCCCGCAATGACCAGCCCGCTGCCGGTCGCCTCCCGGTTGCCGGCTGCGAAGCGGGCGAAAGCGCGAATGAGGAAGTCGAAGCCTTTGCGCGGTATGAGCGCTCCGGCAGCGCCGATGGTGAACGGAAAGGGTTTTTCGTAGGGATTGGCGGAGTCCAGCTCCAGCTTTTCCCGGTCGATTCCATTGTAGATCACCCGAACCTTGCCGGTGTCGAACCATGCCGTGCGGCTTAGTGTCTGGCGGATTTTTTCGGCATTGACGATGACGCCATCCGTCAGCGAACCGTAGATCAGCCGCTGGAAAAGCGTGTTTTTCAGCGGACGGTCGATGCCAAGACGCAGGATGTTCGCCGCTCCGGTAAGGCGGCAGACAAGACCGGCAAGCACGTAATCCTTGCGTTTGGTGGGGATAAGGATCCTGATGTTCTTTTCACGGACAAGCCTGACAAGGGCGGCGATGGTGGCCGGATCGAATTCCCACCTGAAAGGCAGGCGGATTTTTTCGACCGCAATGCGCTCTCCGATTGCCGGGTCGCGGTAGGCGAGCATCACCAGATGATTGCCGGCGAGGGCTTCGGCGGCCATTTTGGTCCATTTTTCATTGCCGCCCCATCCACGTCTTGCGGAGTTAAGAAAGAGAACATTCATGTTTCCGGAACAGGTGCGTTGCTGCCGCAGGCGCGATGGCTTCAGGCAATGGCTGTGTTGAGTTGTCCATCAAACTTAAAAAAATAGTTCTGTAAACTTTCCTGTGCCTTGCGCTTTTCAACGGCGCTGCCTTTGCCGGCAGAATTCCAGCATTTCCCGGCTCATCCGTTCCGTGGAAAACTGTTCGATGACCCGTTGTCTGGCCTGGCGTGCGATGGCTTCGCGGAGCTGAGGCGACTGATACAGCGTCAGAAGGGTGGCGGCCAGGGCTTCGACGTCGCCGTAGTCGAGCAGATAGCCGTCAACACCGTGCCCGATGGCCTCTTCGGCGCCGCCGGCTCTGGTGCTGATGGGTGCGTTTCCGAGGTACATGCCTTCGAGCAGGGCGTTGGCAATGCCTTCGTTTTTCGAGACCATGGCGAACAGATGGCTGCGTGCCAGTTCGGGAAAGGGGTCGCGGAGGAAGCCCGTGAATCTGGTGATTCCGGCAATGCCGAGTTCGTTGGCGCGGGCTTCGAGGGCCGCTTTTTCGGGGCCGCTGCCGATAATCACCAGGCGGGCATCCTGCGCGCCGGAGAGTTCAAGGAAACGCGCAAAGCCGTCCATGAGAAAATCGAATCCCTTGCGACGGGTCAGGATGCCCATCGAGCATACCGTGAATCCCGGCGGTTTGGCGGGCATTCCGCCGGGAAACTGCCGGTCGATGGCCGTTGTGTCGAAGCCGTTGTAGATGACCCTGATCTTGCCGGGATCGAGCCAAGCCGCCCGGGTGAGGCTTTCCCTGATTTTGCGTGCGTTGACGATGATGCCGTCCGCAAGGGCGCCGTACATGAGCTTGTGAAACCAGAACCCCGAAGGCGTCCGGTCGATGCCGAGCCGCAGAATGTTCGCGATGCCGCAGACCCGCGAGGCGATACCGGCAATCATGTAGTCTTTGCGTTTGGTCGGGATGACGACATCGATGTTGTGCTGCCGGATGATTCTGATCACCTGCATGATCGTGTACGGGTCGATATGGCTCACGCAGGGGAGCCGGAATTTCGGGATCGTGAAGCGTTCGCCGACGATGTTTCTCCGATAGACCAGAAAAGCCCGATGTTCTCCCTTCAGGGCATGGGCTGCCATGCAGGTCCACTTTTCAGTCCCGCCCCAGGTTCGTGCCGAGTTGATAAAGAGAATGTTCATATACGGCCAGGGCTTTCCTGTGTGAATTCAGCTGATCGCTCAGACGTTGAAGAATTCACGGTACCAGGCCACGAAGCGGTTGATGCCCTCCTGGACCGGGGTCGATGGTTTGTAGCCGAGGTCGTTGACCAGGTCGGTCACGTCGGCGTAGGTGGAGGGCACGTCGCCTGGCTGGATGGGCAGCAGGTTCTTTTCGATGGTTTTGCCGAGCGCCAGTTCGATGGCCTCGATGAACTCCATCAGCCTGACCGGCTGGTTGTTGCCGATGTTGTAAACGCGGTACGGGGCCGACGAGGTGCCGGGGTCGGGCGCTTTGCCGCTCCACTCCGGATTGGCTTTCGCCGGATTGTCGATGACGCGCACCACGCCTTCGACGATGTCGTCGATGTAGGTGAAGTCGCGCTGCATGTTGCCGTAGTTGAACACGTCGATCGGGCGGCCTTCGAGCGCGGCCTTGGTGAAGAGGAAGAGCGCCATGTCGGGCCGTCCCCAGGGGCCGTACACCGTGAAAAAGCGCAGGCCGGTGGTCGGAATACCGAACAGATGGCTGTAGGTGTGCGCCATCAGCTCGTTGGATTTCTTGCTGGCCGCGTACAGACTCACCGGGTGATCGACGTTATGGTGCACCGAAAAGGGCTGGCTCTCGTTCAGGCCATAGACCGAGGAGCTGGAGGCGTAGCTCAGGTTGCCGACGCTGTTGTGGCGGCACGCTTCGAGCAGGTTGATGAAGCCGGTGATGTTGGACTTGATGTACGCCTCGGGGTTGGTGAGCGAGTAGCGCACCCCGGCCTGCGCGGCGAGGTTGCAGACTGCGTCGAACTGTTCATCGGAAAAGAGCTTGTCGATGCCCGCCTTGTCTTCGAGATCGAGCTTGACGAAGCGGTAGTTCGGATACTTCGCCGAAGTGACGAGCTTGCCGTACTCGATGGCGTCGCGCCCGATGCCCGAAAAGGCGAGCCGTCCGTACTTGACCCGCTGGTCGTAATAGTCGTTGATGTTGTCGAGGCCGACCACTTCGTCGCCCCGTTTGGCAAGGCGTTCGGCAAGGTGGAATCCGATAAATCCGGCCGTGCCGGTGACAAGAATTTTCACGCAGGATTGAAGGATGAGGCCCGGATTTTCCGGGCGATTACGGGTGGCGGGCCGGATGCTGATGATCGCTTCCGGGGGCGCTGCCCTTGTGGTCAATTGAAAATAAAGATAATCAGGAATCGGTTTTTTGGTAAAAAAGCGCTGAATTTTCGGATGAAAAGAGTTTGCTTGTTTGTTTATTGGTAAGCAAAACCGCTCATCAGGTTTCCGGACGGTATGGTTCCGGAGCGCCTGGGGGGCAGTCATCCTGAAACGGCGTATCCGGTTGCATGCAAACTCTTGACCATCAGAACTTTTCAGGGCGGCCGTCCCTGTTCGGCACGGTGCTGGTGCTGCTCGTCATTCTGGCGCTCTATCCGCTTGCCGGGTGGCTGCTGAACCTTCTGGTGACCGGCGGCCGGCCGCTTGAGGCCGTGTTGCGTGACGATTCGGTTTTTCTGTTGCGGCGGATGCTTTTCGCCCAGGCGGTTGGCCAGATCCTCGTGCTCGGGCTTCCGGTGTTCCTGCTCGCCAGCCGGTACAGCGGCGGCGCTCCGTTCGGGCGCCCGAACTTCCGGTGGCTGGGTATCGGCACGGGCGGCGGCGTGCTGCCGGCGCTGCTTGCCGGAGCCGGGATGCTGCTGCTCCAGCCCTTGCTGTACAGCATCGTGGAGGTGCAGCTCCGTTTGCTGCCCCTGCTTGGAGAGACAGGCCGGGCGCTGTTGCAGGAGCAGGAGCGGCTCGACCGGCTCATCAGGATGCTGGCCGGCGACACCTCGCCCGGAAGCCTCGTGGCGGCTTCGCTGGTGCTGGTGCTGACCCCTTCGATTTGTGAAGAGCTGCTGTTCCGTGGTTACATCCAGAAAAGCCTGTCGCTGAGCACCAAACCGGGCCGGGCGGTGTTCTTCACCGGGCTGGTGTTCGCGCTCTTTCACCTGGAGCTGTTCAATCTGCTGCCGTTGACCCTGCTCGGGTGGTATATCGGCTATCTTTACCTGAAAACCGGCAATCTGCTGGTTCCTGCAGCCGCTCATGCCACCAACAATCTTGCGGCGCTGGCGCTGCTGCACCTTTCCGACGCGCCAGACATTGCAGCTCCGTCTGCGGCGTCTCCGGTCTTTTTCTGGCAATGGTGGCTGCTGGTCGTTGCATCGTTGTTTATATTTTCGCTGCTGATCCGCTATTTTTCCGGAAAGCCGGCATCTGCTGGCGCCAATAACCCAATGCCCGGCGGGCGATCATGATACAGGTCTGAAGTCTATGTCTTCCCTGATGCAAAGCAATCTTTTTCAGCGGGTGGCCGTTGCCATCGCGGGCATTCCGCTGCTTCTCTGGCTCAATATGCAAGGCGGCCTGTGGTTCTTCGCGCTGGTGTTTGCGCTCAGCCTCATGGCCACCGTCGAGTTCCGGCGCCTGGCCGTCCGCCACGCCTATCCGCCGTCGCTGCTGGTGCTTCTGCCGCTGACCGCGCTCATCCAGCTCAACTTCTATTTCCGCTTTGTTGAATTCTGGGAGGCGGTGCTCATGGCCGTCCTGTTTTTGCAGGTGCTCGAACTCTGGCGAACGCAGGGCTCCCAGTTGATGAATATCGGCTCGACGCTGGTTGGCCTGTTCTATGTCAATCTGTGTTTCGGGGCGTTGCTCAGGCTGCGGCTTCTGGAGACGAGCGAAGCGGGTTCCGGCGAATCGCTGGTGCTGCTGCTTTTCATCTGCGTCTGGGCCGCCGATATTTTCGCCTATTTCGGCGGAAGCCAGCTTGGCGGAAAAATTTTCGGACGGAAGTTCTTCGCCCGGATCAGTCCGAAAAAAACCTGGGAGGGCTACCTCTCCGGTATTGCCGGCAGCATGCTGGCCGCCTGGCTCTGCTCACTCTTCATTGCCGGATTTCCCGATGGCCGCGCGGTTCCGGCGGGCCTGTTCATCGGCGCGGTGGCGCCCGTCGGCGACCTCATGGAGTCGATGTTCAAGCGCGACGCCGGGGTCAAGGACTCTTCGTCGCTCATTCCGGGCCACGGCGGCGTGCTCGACCGTTTCGACACGATCATGTTCATGGCCCCGCTGCTTTACCTTTTCGTAACCTACGGCTGATTTCAGGCTGGAGGCCTGACCATCGCTCATCGCAGAGGCATCGGCATCGGCGTTTCCGGCGGTCTCGAACTTTTTTCCGGATGGCCGCCCGATCGGGCACTTGCCGGAAAGAATGTTTTTTTATATTCCGGTTCTGTTTTTTAGAGATATTCCCCTGTGATTTTGTCGTGAGTTCCGGTTCATCGGATTCGGAATGGCCGACACGGGTCAGCCGGGTGGCTGCTTCGTCCCGCCGGGGCATGCGGAAGAAGCGCCGGAAACGCCGCTCGATCTCCTTACCCTTGAAGGCCAGCACCATTGCGAAGTCCGGCGCAAGCGGTCTCACCATCTCACGGCCTCACACTGCAAGCCTTATCGCCCATGAAAATCGAAGAGCTTCTCTCGGAAAAGCATATTTCGCTGAATCTCCACTCGGATTCGAAGGAAAAGGTCATCGATACCCTGATTTCGATGGTTTCCGGTCATGAAAAGGTCAGGGACCTTCAGCGGCTTGCCGAGGATGTGCAAAAGCGTGAACGGGAGATGTCAACCGGCATCGGCAAGAATATCGGGCTGCCTCATGCCAAGACATCGGCGGTGACCGCGCCCGTGCTGGCGCTGGTGACGCTGAGTGACGAGGTCGATTTCGAGTCGATCGACAACCAGCCGGTCAAGATCGTCTTCCTGCTCGCCACGCCTGAAACCATGCTGGCCGAACACCTCAAGCTACTGGGCCGCATCACCCGGCTGGCGGGCAAGGACGAGGTGCGCCGCAGGATCATCGAGGCGAAGAGTTCCGGCGAGGTGCTTGAGCTGTTCAGGGAAGAGGAAAAGGATTTACCCCAGATTTAATTGTCGAGAGAAAAAGGAGTTATGGCGCAGTTGCAGGCAGTCAAGGGTACGCGGGACATTTTTCCGGAAGAGATCGCGCGTTGGCACTATGTCGAATCGGTGATCCATTCGGTGGCCGCCCTGTACGGCTTCAGTGAGGTGCGCACGCCCGCGTTCGAATACACCGAACTGTTCCAGCGCGGCATCGGCGCGACGACCGACATCGTCGGCAAGGAGATGTTCACCTTCCAGCCCGACGGGTCGGGACGCTCACTGACGCTCCGTCCCGAGATGACCGCCGGGGTGATGCGCGCCTGCCTGCAGAAGAATCTGCTCTCGCAGGCTCCGGTGCACAAACTCTGGTACATCAGCGACCTGTTCCGCAAGGAGCGCCCGCAGGCCGGACGCCAGCGCCAGTTCACGCAGTTCGGCGCAGAGCTGCTCGGTGTCTCCAACCCGGCGGCGGTGACCGAGGCGCTGACCTTTATGATGCAGGTGTTCGAGACGCTGGGCCTGCACGGCTTGCGGCTGCGCATCAACTCGCTCGGCGACCTCGACGATCGCGCCCGCTACCGCGAGGCGCTCCGGGCCTACTTCCAGCCCTACGAAGCCGACCTCGACGAGCCATCCAAAGAGCGGCTCGAAAAGAATCCGCTGCGCATCCTCGACTCGAAAAATCCTGCCCTGAAAGAGATGATCGCCGGAGCGCCCAGGCTGTACCATTCCCTCAAGCCGGAGTCTGTTGCCGAGTTCGAGCAGGTGCTCGCTTACCTCGATGACAGGCAGATCGCCTACGATGTCGATCACCTGCTGGTGCGAGGTCTCGATTATTACTGCCACACGGCTTTCGAGGTGACCAGCTCCGAGCTTGGCGCGCAGGACGCCATCGGCGGCGGCGGGCGCTACGACGGACTGGCCCGGGAACTCGGATCGCCGAACGATCTGCCCGCCGTCGGGTTCGCGGTCGGCATGGAGCGGCTGATGATCGTCATGGAGAAGCAGGGACTTTTTGCGACAATCAATCCGCATGGTCCGCTCGTTTCTGTCGTCATACAGCAGAAGGAGCTTTCGGGGCACGCCATGCAGGTCGCCTTTCGACTGCGCAAGGCGGGGATCAGCACCGAGATCGATCTGGCCGCGCGGAGCATGAAAGCGCAGATGCGCGAGGCAAACCGTACGGGTTCGGCATATGCGCTTTTCGTCGGTCAGTCGGAGTTCGAGTCGGGCGTGTACACGCTCAAGAATCTCGTCACCTCCGAGCAGACATCGCTCGATCTCGACGCCATCATCGAGGTGCTGCGTGAACCAGCGGCGCGGGAGTCGCTCAGGCCGTGAAGCCTCGAGTCACGATCTACGGCAAGCCGGAGTGCTGCCTCTGCGACGCGGCGCTCAGGGTGCTCGATGAGGTCGGTCAGCAGATTCCGTTCGAGATCGAAAAGCGCGACATTTCCGGCGACGCCGATCTTATCGACCGCTACGGCCTCGACATTCCGGTCATCCTCGTCGACGGCCAGGTAGCCTTCAAACACCGGATCGACGCCGAAAGGTTCATCGGGCTGCTCGAAGGGCGGTGACGGCGTTTTTGCTTCCGGCCGCCGCAAAGCTCGCGCGAGCCGGTTTGGAGAAGCCTTTCGGGTTCGTTAACATAGTTTTCAAATTGTCCCCCTTTTTCCGGCGCAATGCATTCCAGAGCCGGAGGCTGTTTCCGGAGTGTTCACCATGCTGAAATTCATCCTGCTTCTCATCGTTCTCTGGCTGGCGATACGGTTCGTGAGCCGTCTGGTACGTCTGACCTTCAACGTTTCCAGAAACGACCGCGCGGTCAATCCGTCGTCCTTCTCCTCTTCCTCCGGCCGGCGGGCGCAGGCCGAAGAGGCCGAGTACGAGGTGATCGACAGCCAGATCAGGCAAAAGGAGTGACGTCGCCGGTGATTGCGTGACAAGCCGTTTTGCTTGTGTGCGGATTTTTTGTACATTATCGGCTGATCGGGGCACTGGACTTTTCAAGATCGGTTTCTGAAAGTGGGGTATCCCCACTTTTTTGTTTTAGGTAATCTGGGCGAACGTATGGATGAGATGATACAGCGGGCGATCGACGAATCGATTGCCGAAGTGTCGGCGGCGACAGGCAGCGACATCTACCTTGTCGAGGCAGATGTGCGTGGCGGCGGCAGAATCATCGGGCTGACCGTCGAGGCCGACAAGGGCGTGAGCATTGACCAGTGCGCCAGAGTGAGCCGTGCCGTCAGGGCGCGACTCGAAGCGTGCGAAGAGAACATCATGTTCGCCGGCGGCGATTTCGAGCTCATGGTCTCCTCGCCGGGCATCGGTGAGCCCATAAGGGTTGTGCGCCAGTATCTCAGGCATCTGGGCCGGAAAGTGAGCATCGTGTATGTTGACGCCGAAGGGGAGCGCAAGGAGCTTGAAGGCAAGCTTGTCGAGGCCTCCATCGCCGGCGAGGAACCGTCGATCACCATCGAGCCGGTAGCGAAGGGAAAGAAAAAGACGAAAGCCGGACGGCGGGAACCGTTGACGTTGCGGCTTGCCGACGTCGTCAGGGCGACTGTTCAGACTGAATGGTAATTGCAGGAACCGGCTCGGGCCGGTAACGAATCGCAGACTATTTATATAAAAATAAGATCACACAGCGATGCCAAGAAAGCAGGTTAAGGGTGAAACTCATGATCAGAAGGCGCAGATTGCAAGCGCTTTCGGAGAGATCGAGCAGTCGAAGGTTTTTCTGGACAAACGCTCCGAAAGCGCCGCCGTCAAGATGGATATTGCCGATCTGCTCAAGGAGATCATCCAGAAGCAGCTCAGGAAGGATTACGATCCCGAAGTGGAGGCCAACATCTTCATCAATCCCGAGCGCGGTGATTTCGAGGTGTACATTCTGAAGAAAATCGTCGAGGAGGTCGATCTTCCGACCATCGAGATCAGCCTTGAAGAGGTTCGCAAGATCGACGACTCGCTTGAGCTGGGTGATTATTTCGAGGAGGGCCCGATCAAACTCGACGACTATCTGACCCGCAAGTCCATCCAGATCATCAAGCAGTCGGTGCAGAAAAAGGTGCGCGACCTTGAACGCATGGCTGTGTATGAGGACTGTCTGGAGAAGGTTGGCGAGGTGGTGGCCGGCGAGGTCTATCAGGTCCGCTCCAACGAGGTGATTTTCACCTACAACACCTCCAAGGATCATCGAGTCGAGCTGGTGCTGCCCAAGGCGGAGATGATGAAAAAGGACAATCCCCGCCGCACGCCGCGCATGAAGCTGTACGTCAAGCGCATCGAGCGCGAGAAGGTCAAGGTGCGTAACGAGGATGGCTCGGTCGAGGAGCGCGAGAAGCCGGACGGCGGCATGAAGGTGATCGTCTCGCGGGTCGATGACCGCTTCCTCTACAAGCTGTTTGAAAGCGAGGTTCCGGAGATTCTCGACGGCCTCATCGTCATCAAGAGCATTGCCCGCGTGCCGGGCGAGCGCGCCAAGGTGGCCGTCGAATCGACCAGCTCGCGCATCGATCCTGTCGGAGCGACGGTCGGCTATCGCGGCAAGCGCATCCAGAGCATCGTCAAGGAGCTGAACAACGAGAACATCGACGTGATCTACTACACCGACGAGCCGCCCGTTTTCATCGCCCGCGCGCTGCAGCCGGCCAAGATCGACCCGATGACCGTGCACGCCGACATGAAGACCCGCAAGGCTCGCGTCATGCTCAAGCCCGACCAGATCAAGTACGCCATCGGCAAGAACGGCAACAACATCCATCTGGCCGAAAAGCTGACCGGTTATGAAATCGACGTCTATCGCGACGTGATCGACAAGTCGCTCGAAGACCCGAACGACATCGACATCATCGAGTTCCGCGAAGAGTTCGGCGACGATATGATCTACCAGCTGCTCGATGGCGGCCTCGACACGGCCAAGAAGATCCTGAAAGCCGGCGTCGACGAGATCGAAGAGGCGCTGCTCGGCACCCAGAAGAGCGAAGAGTTGTTTGTTTTCAGCAAGGACAAGGGCCGCAAGCCGTCGAAGCCTCGGGAACGCAGGATTACCGACGACGAGAAGCGGTACTGGAAGAAAATTGCCGAAACGATTTACCGCACGGTGCGCGAGCAGTTCAGCGAGGAGGATCTGGCATCGCTGCTCGACGACACCCGCGAACGCCTGATCATGGACCAGAGCGCCATGGACGAGAACATCATGGGCGAGAACCCCATGGACGAGAGCACGGAGCCGGAAGAGCGCCGGGACGAAGAAACAAACTGAGAATTACCAGGGATTTCAGTACAGGCGCCGGGGCGGCGGGTGTGACGGAATTTCGGCAAGAGGATAATCATCCAGGAGGAGTCAATGGCCATCGAGGAAAAGCAGAGAAGGTACCGCATCAGTGATATAGCCAGGGAGTTGCAGGTCAGTCCCCAGGATGTCCTGCATTTTGTGAAGCAGGAAGGGGGCAAGGTGGCTTCCACCTCCTCAATGGTGGAAGAGGAAATGCGCGACATGATTTTCGGCAATTTCAGCCAGGAGAAGAAGCAGGTCGATGAAACCAGAAAGATCAGGGCTGAAAAGAAAAAGCGCCTCACCAGGCTCGAAGAGCAGTCGCGGAAGGCTTATGAAAAGGAGCAGCAGCTCAAGGAGAGCCTGAGCAGCGCGCCTGCGGCCGCTCCTTTCGTGCCGGTGCCCGAGCCGAAAAAAGAGCCGTTCCTTGAGATTCCGCCCCGTCATGTTGCCGAGGTTGCGCCCCCCGAAACGCCCGGGCCGGAACCGGTCAGCGTGGAAATTCCGGCTCCGGAACCGCAAGCGGCAGCGCCCGCGCCGGTTGCCGCACCCGAGCCGCAACAGCCCGAGGCTGTAAAGGCTCCGGAACCGGCGGTGGAGATGCCGGCCGCTGCCGAGGCTGTCGAAGAGCCGGTAGCCGTACAGCCTGCCGAACCCACCCAGCTCCTGGTGCAGACCCTGCCCGAGTCGATGCAGACCTATGAAGCTCCGCAGAAGATCGGCGGCCTGACCGTGCTTGGCACCATCGATGTCACGAGCGGTTCCGACCGCAAGAAAAAGTCGCGCAAGAAGAGCTTCAAGGAGAGCGCCGCCGAACTCAAAGGCGAGTTTGAAGGAGCTGCTGCGGCCGCTTCCACCGAGGAGAGCGAAGCCGCCAAGAAAAAGCCTGTCAAGGCTGCCGGAGAGGGTGAGACCACGACTGGCGGCGCTGAAGAGACCGCTGGCAGCAGCAAAAAGAAGGGCAAAAAGAAAAAGAAGGTCGCGGTTGACGACAAGGTCATCTCCAAGAATATCAAGAGCACCATCAGCGGCATGGAAGACAGCGGTTCGTCCGGCTCCCGCCAGAAGTTCCGCAAGCAGCGCCGCATGGAGCGCGAGCGCGAGTTCGAGGAGGCCGAGGCGATGCGCGAGGCCGAAAAGAGCCTTATCCGCGTGACCGAGTACGCCTCGCCGCACGAGCTTGCCGAACTGATGGGCCTGACTGCCAAGGACATTATCCAGAAGTGCTTCACGCTGGGCAAGTTCGTCACCATCAACCAGCGCCTCGACAAGGAGACCATCGAGCTGATCGCGCTCGAATTCGGGTTCGATATCGAGTTTACCACCGAGGTTGAAGCGGCCGTCACCGAAGAGCAGGTTGACAATCCCGAGGACCTGAAGACCCGTCCGCCGGTGGTGACCATCATGGGTCACGTCGATCACGGTAAAACCTCGCTGCTCGACTACATCCGCCGGAGCAACGTGGTTGCGGGCGAATCGGGCGGCATCACCCAGCACATCGGCGCCTATGAGGTGTCGCTCGATGGCGGGCGCCATATCACCTTCCTCGACACGCCGGGTCACGAGGCCTTCACGGCGATGCGCGCCCGTGGCGCCCAGGTGACCGACATCGTCATTCTGGTCGTGGCCGCCGACGACAGCGTCATGCCGCAGACCATCGAGGCGATCAACCATGCCAAGGCGGCGGGCGTGCCGATCGTCGTGGCGCTCAACAAGATCGACAAGCCCGAGGCCAACGTTGACAAGATCAAGACGCAGCTCTCCGAAGCGGGCGTGCTGGTCGAAGACTGGGGCGGCGAGAACCAGTGCCAGGAGATTTCGGCCAAGAAGGGCATCGGCATTGGCGAGCTGATGGAGAAGGTGCTCACCGAGGCCGAAATCCGCGAGCTGAAAGGCAACTATTCGAGGGAGATTCCCGCCAGCGGCATCATCGTCGAGTCCGAGCTTGACAAGGGCAAGGGCGTGGTTTCAACCGTGCTGGTGCAGCGCGGCTTCCTGAAGGTCGGCGATCCGTTCGTGGCCGGCAACTCGATGGGCAAGGTCAGGGCGCTCATGGACGAGCGCGGCAAGCGCATCCACGAGGCCGGTCCCTCCACGCCGGTGCGCGTGCTCGGTTTCGAGGACATGCCGCAGTCCGGCGACGTGCTCACCGTGATGGCCTCCGACCGCGATGCCCGCGACCTGGCCCAGAAGCGCCAGATCATCAAGCGCGAGCACGAGTTCCGCCGCAGCACCCGCGTCAAGCTCGACAGCATCGCCCGCCAGATCAAGGAGGGTCTCAAAAAGGAACTAAGCGTCATCATCAAGGCCGATACCGACGGCTCGATTCAGGCGCTTGCCGACGGCCTCATGAAGATTCACAACGAAGAGGTCAAGGTGCAGCTCATTCACCAGGGCGTCGGCCAGATCACCGAAACCGACGTGCTGCTCGCTGCCGCTTCCGACGCGATCATCATCGGCTTCAGGGTACGCCCGAACGTCAACGCCAAGCGGCTTGCCGAGAAAGAAGACCTCGACGTGCGCTTCTACAGCGTCATCTACCACGTGCTCGAAGATGTGGAGAAAGCGCTTGAAGGCATGTTGTCGCCCGAGCTGCACGAGGAGAGCCTTGGCTCGATCGAGATCCGCCAGGTCTTCCGCGTGCCCAAGGTGGGCAATGTCGGCGGCGCGTACGTGCTCGACGGCAAGGTTCCGCGCGACGCCAAAGTGCGCCTGTTGCGCGACGGCGTGCAGATTTACGACGGCCAGCTCGACTCGCTCAAGCGCTTCAAGGATGACGTCAAGGAGGTCGATTCCGGCTACGAGTGCGGCGTCAGCCTGAAGGGGTACGACGATATCAAGGTCGGCGACGTGATCGAGGCCTACAAGATCGTCGAAAAGAAACGCAAACTCTGAGCAGCGCAAAGGAGGCCACTGATGTCGATACGAACCGAAAAAGTCGCGTCGCTTCTCCAGCGGGAGCTGAGCTCGATTTTCGAGAAGGAGCTGCCCCGCAGCGGCCCGCTGGCGACCGTGACGGAGGTGAAGATCACCGCCGACCTGGGCATCGCCAGGGTCTATGTTTCCATCATCGGCTCCGAAGCCGAGCGAACGGAGCTGATGGAGTATCTGCACGCCGAGACCAAAGCGCTGCGCAAGATTCTCTCGTCGAAAATCCGGAACCAGTTCCGCCGGATTCCGGAGCTGGAGTTTTACGAAGACCGTCTGTTCGAGCAGGCCAACCGGATCGAGGAGCTGCTCAAATCGGTCAGGCGCGGCCCGGAAGAAGAGCAGTAACGGCCGTTATTTTTTCCCGGAGTACGCTTGCCATGACGCCTCGGCCCGCCATGCCCGTTCTGAGTGAAGAGGGCGATTATCTGCTGGTTGACAAACCGCTTGACTGGACCTCGTTCGACGTTGTGGCCAAAATTCGCGGCGCTTACAAGCGCAACGGCGCCAAGCGCAAGGTAGGCCACTGCGGCACGCTTGATCCGAAAGCTACGGGCCTCCTGATTCTCGCCACCGGACGCAAGACCAAGACCATCTCGTCGCTCGAACTGCTCGACAAGGCCTACGAAGGCACGATCCGGCTCGGCGCAAAAACGGCGAGCCACGACACTGAGTCCGGGGAGTACGACCTTCGCGACGTCTCGCATATCGAAGAGACTGCCATCCGCGCAGCCGCCGCTTCGATGGTCGGCGAGCGGATGCAGCAGCCTCCGATGCACTCGGCGGTCTGGCACAACGGCAAACGCCTCTACGAGCTTGCTCGCCAGGGTCACGAGGTGCGGGAGCGCAAGGCGCGCCCCATCGAGATTCACCGGTTCGAGATTACCGGCATCGAACTGCCGGATGTCCGTTTTTTTCTCCACGTCTCCAAAGGAGCTTACATCCGGGTAATCGCGCACGAACTGGGCGAGTTGCTCGGGGTTGGCGGGTATCTCAAATCATTGAAACGGGTTGCGATCGGCCCGTACAACCTTTCGGAAGCGATGAGCGTCGAACAGATCGTTGACGAAATAGCTCGCGCCGCTTCGGCCATCGAAGAGTAACACCATGCGCGTCGTTGTTTTACAGGGCGATACGGTGCTTGACGCCGGAACCGGCCAGGCGGTCAGCCTTGAGCGTGTGCCCTCGGCGGTGACCATCGGTTCGTTCGACGGACTCCATGTCGGCCATCGCAGGATCATCGACGCGATGATCGGGCGGGCTCGCCGTGAAGGGCTGAGAAGCGTCGTGGTGACCTTCGAGCCCCATCCCCGGCTCGTGCTCGAAAGCGGCAAGGAGTGCCCGGTGCAGCTCCTGACCACCATCGACGAAAAGATCGCGCACTTCAGCTCCATGCAGCCCGACCTGCTGTTCATCATCCGCTTCGACCGGGAATTTTCCCGGAAAAGCTCGGCGGAGTTCATCCGCCAGGTGCTTGTCGAGCGGCTCGATGCGCGCCAGGTGATTGTTGGCTACGACCACGGCTTCGGCAGCGACCGGAGCGGCAGCCGCCAGACGCTGAACCAGCTCGGCGAGGAGTACTGTTTTGGCGTCGAGGTGGTGGGCGAAGTGATTATCGATGGTACTCCGGTATCGAGCACCCGCATCAGGAAGCTGCTTGCAGAGGGGCTGATTCGTGAGGCCAGCGACTGCCTCGGCGCTCCCTACGTCATCAGCGGCAAGGTGGTCGAGGGCAACAGGCTTGGCCGGCAGCTTGGCTTTCCGACAGCCAATCTCGATCTGGCCGACCGCTGCAAGCTGCTTCCGGCGCACGGCGTCTATGCGGCTGCGGTTACCATCGATGGAAGGGACCATGCGGTCATGATGAACATCGGACGCCGCCCGACCGTCGCGGAGCACGGGCCGGTGACCGTCGAGGCGCACATCATCGGCTTCAACGGCGAGCTGTACGGCAGGATGCTGGTGTTGCGGCTTCTGGATTTCATCAGGGCCGAGCAGCGTTTTGGCTCCCTCGATGAGCTCAGGGCGCAATTGCTGCTTGATCAAAAAAAGGCGGCATCATATCAGAAATAATGTTATATTCAAGGCCGTATTTTTGTATCTCATTCACTACTATTTCTTACCATCATGGGTCTGACAAAAGAACACAAAACCGAGATCATTACGAAGTTTGGTGATTCTGCGACGGATACCGGAAAAGCGGAAGTGCAGGTTGCCCTGTTCAGCCGCAGGATCGCCGATCTGACCGGTCACCTTCAGCAGCATCCCAAAGACAAGCACTCACGCCGCGGCCTCCTGATGCTGGTCGGCAAGCGCAAGCGCGTCCTGAACTACCTCAAGCAGGTTGACATCGAGCGCTACCGCAAAGTGCTGGCCGATCTCGATCTGCGTAAATAAAACGGGGCGGAACCCCGATGCCCCAAGCCTGCGGAACGTGGTTCCGCAGGCATTTTCAAGAATTAACAGTATGAGTCTATGTTGGAAAGCATGACCGGCTATGGCAGCGCCGAGCGTACGGAAGAGGGCATGAAAGTGCTTGTCGAACTTCGCTCGGTTAACAATCGTTTTGCCGAAATCGGTGTCAAGCTTCCAAGACAGTTACTCTCCTGGGAGCTGGAGGTCAGGGAGCTGATCCGAAGCAATTTCCAGCGCGGCAAAATATCGGCCTTCGTCCAGCTCCAACTTGAAGAACAGGACGAGCAGCTGCCGGTAACCGTCAACCCGTCCAAGGTCAGGGGTTACAGGAATCTGCTTGAGATCGTCAGGCGGGAAGCCGGTATCGAGGCTCCGGTGACCATCGATCAGATTCTGCGCTTCTCTGAAATTTTCGAGTCCGACACTTCGATTCTCGAACGACCCGACGAAATCTGGCCCATCGCCAAATCGGCCATCATCGAGGCGATTGAAAATCTCAAGGAGATGCGCCGCAGAGAGGGCGAGGAGCTTGCCGGTGATTTCCACGCAAGAATCGCCGAAATCGAGCGCACGCTCATCGAGATCAGGGCGATTGCCGCCGACAACCTGGAAACGATCCGCAAGCGTCTGTCGTCCAAAATCAGCGCCATTGCCGGGCGTGATATCGAATACAGCAGGGACCGGCTCGAAATGGAGATTGTCATGGCTGCCGAAAAGCTTGACATCACCGAGGAGTGCATCCGGTTCAACAGCCACAACAAGTTCTTCATCGAGGAGCTGAAAAACTCGTCGAGCGGTTCGGGCCGAAAGCTTAACTTCCTGTTGCAGGAGCAGCTTCGCGAGGCCAATACCATCGCTTCGAAATCCCAGAACGCCGACATCTCGCAGAAGGTGGTGCACATCAAGGAGGAGCTTGAGAAGGTGCGCGAGCAGCTGCAGAACATCGAGTGACGCCAATGAGTGACCGGAACGATTCCAGAGAGGGCAGGCTGATCGTTTTTTCAGCGCCGTCGGGCACCGGCAAGTCCACCGTGGCCAGGCTGGTGATGGAGCGTCTCGGCTGCCTGGAGTTTTCGGTTTCAGCCACAACCCGCGCCATGAGGGCCGGTGAGCAGGACGGCGTCGATTACCACTTCCTGAGCCGTGAGCGTTTCGAGGAGCTCGTTGCGCAGGGCGGCTTTATCGAGCACGAGTTCTTTTTTGGCAACTACTACGGCACCCTGCTCGACAAGACGCGCGAGGCGGTTGCGGCGGGCCGGAACTTGCTGCTCGATCTCGATGTGAAGGGGGCGCTGAACCTCAAGAAACTGTTCGGAGAGGGCGCGCTGCTTGTTTTCCTCAAACCTCCGAGCATGGAGGTGCTTGCACAGCGGTTGCAGTCACGCAAGAGTGAGGCGCAGGAGGCGCTGGCCATGCGTCTGGAGCGGGCGGAGATGGAACTTGCCTGTGCAGATCAGTTCGATTTTGTCGTGGTCAACGACGATCTCGAGCACACGGTCGATCTTGTCGCTTCCAGGATCGCCCGGTTTCTTCCACAATCATAACGCTCTATTGCAATGTCGGTCAAACCTGTAGATCTGAACAAGCTCAGAAGTACGCATGAAAACCTGTATGAAACCGTTGTAGCCATTTCGAAACGCGCCAGGGAGATTCACGAGGCCGAGCGATCCGAACTGGAAGAGAGGCTGCTGCCCTACAAGGAGATGATCCGGAACCCCACCTCGGAGTCGGAATCCGAAAAGGTCTTCCCGGAGCAGATTGCCATCAGCGTCGAGTTCGAGTGCCGTGAAAAGCCTTCGCAGCAGGCCGTCGAGCAGTATTTCGATCACCAGTACGATTATATTCTGGAAAAGCCGGTCGAAATCAAGACCGCAGAACCGGAGAACGAAGATGAAACTGACGGGGATTAACCAGATCACGCTTCGGGTCAACGACGTTCGCGTCTCCGAAGAGTTCTATGCCGGCATTCTCGGCTTCCGTGTGGATCACCGGGCGGGCGCGAACATCACTTACCTCAGGCTCAATTCCGATCTTTTCGTGCTGGTCAAGGCCGAAACGCCGGGCACGGCCGATGCGCGGGACATCCGGGTGGATCACTTCGGGTTCCGCCTGGCCTCGGATGCCGAGGTCAGGGAGGCCGCGATCTATCTCGAAGACCGGGGAGTTCACCTGGTCACCCGTCCGGCGCACCGGCGCGAGGGGCTGGCTTTTTTCGTGATGGATCCCGATGGCAACCTGATCGAGTTCTACTCGATGCGGATTGCGGGGCTGCAATCCGAGCCGGAGACGATCGATACCCGGACCTCCAGCGAGATTGCTTCCGATTCGCGTAAAAAGAGCGCCATGTCGGCCAGCGACGAGCCCAAAAAGCCGAGGCGCTCGCGCAAGTAAAACCTTTCAACTCCGCGCTCCATGCATATCGGCCTTCTGACCGGAGGGGGTGACGCGCCCGGCATCAATGCGTGCATCAAGACGATCGTGACGACCAGCGCCGAGAAAGGGTATCGCGTCACCGGAATCCGCAGGGGATGGAACGGCCTCCTGGCGTTCGATCCTTCCGATCCTTCAAGCCATGAGGAGCATATCGCCGATCTCGACCCTGCCGCCGTCCGCAGAATCGACCGTACCGGCGGCACCTTGCTTCACACCAGCCGGATCAATCCCGGCAACCTCAGAAAGAAAGAGATTCCCCCGTTTCTGCGCAACTCGCCGGAACTAATGCGTTCCGGCCTGCTCCACTCCGGAAATTTCGACCTGACCGACCAGGTGCTCCGGAGCATCGGCATCCTCAGCATTGACGTGCTTGTCGTTATCGGCGGCGACGACACGATCAATTATGCCGAGCATCTGTCGCGCAAGGGGCTCAAGGTGATCGCGGTGCCCAAGACGATGGACAACGATGTCTATGGTTCCGATTACTGTATCGGTTTTGGTACGGCGGTTACCCGAAGCGTTCAGTACATTCACCAGCTTCGCACCAGTTCCGGCTCGCACGAGCGCATCACCATCGTCGAGCTGTTCGGGCGCAGCACGGGCGAGGCTTGCCTGATCAGCGCCTACCTGGCCGATGTGGATCGCGCGCTCATTCCGGAGGTGCCGTTCGACCCTGAAACTCTGGCCGACTACCTGGTCGAAGACAAGAGAGCCAATCCAAGCCGCTACGCCATGATCGCCATCAGCGAAGGGGCGCGGATGGTCGGCAGCAAGATGATCGAATATTGCGGACGACGTTACGATGGGGACGGATACGAAACGGCGAGCATCGGCCAGCTGACCCGCGAGACCATCTCCATGCTGACCGGTCAGGATGTGATCTGCCAGCCGCTCGGCTATCTGATGCGCTCCGGTATTCCCGATGCGCTCGATCTTATGGTCGGTTTCAATTTCGCCCAGCTTGCCGTGGAACTGATCGCCAGGAAGCGTTTCGGGCTCATGGTGGCGCTGCAGAAGGGCGTCTATACCTCCGTGCCGCTTGACGAGGTGTCGTCAAACACCAAGCAGGTCGATATCGGCGAACTCTACGACGTGCGCTCCTACCGTCCGAAGATGAGGAGCGTGATGGGCAAGCCGATGTTTCTCTACTGAGAAAGGATCGGTCAGATCACGCTCTTCTGGCCGAGCCTGCCGCTCTTTTACCAGTACTTTCCGCTCAGTAGCAGCTCTTCGGCCTCTCTGAGCTGGTCGGGGGTGTTGATGCCCCGGATCTCGTTGGGGTCGCTCACCTTGAAGGCGCACACCTTGCGCCCTTTCCGGAAGCAGATGCCGAACACGTCGGTCAGGTAGTATTCGCCCTGGGCATTGTTGTTGGTGATGCTGTGCAGCGCCTCGAACAGCTCGGCGGCGTTGAAAACATAGACGCCGGAGTTGATTTCGGTGACCGCTTTTTCCTCTTCCGAAGCATCTTTCTGCTCGACGATCCGGAGCACCTCCCGGCCATCGTCACTCCTGATGATCCTGCCATAGCCAGTCGGATCGTCGATCTCGGCGGTCAGCACGGTGGCTGACGCCTGGTGCGAGCGATGGAACGCCACCAGCTCCCTGAGGGTGGCAGTGGTGAACAGCGGGGCATCGCCCGACAGGATGATGATCTCTCCCTCGAACTCCTTCAGCAGCGGCTCGGCCTGCATGACCGCATGGCCCGTGCCGTGCTGCGGCTCCTGCAGGGCGTAACGGACGGGGAAGCGGGCCGTGGCCTGGCGAACCTTGTCGGCCTGATGGCCGACGATCAGCACGATCGTTTCGGGTTCGAGCGCCTGCGATTTTTCGATGACATAGTCAACCACCGGTCTGCCGTTTGCCTGATGCAGCACTTTCGGCAGGTCTGACTTCATTCGCGTACCTTTACCGGCAGCCATAATGACGATTGCCAAGCTCATGATGGAATGGGGGATTTGAAATTGAGATGGTTCAGCCGAGATATTCGTCGTTTGCTCCCACGCGGTGCCGCCGCTTCGGGTTGTTCATCTTGTCAACGATCACGATCATCGGCTGCCAGTTGCGTGCCTCTTCCGGCTCCATTTCCGCAAAGGTCATGATGATGATTTCGTCGCCCGGCAGAGCGCAGCGCGCCGCCGCGCCGTTGAGCTGGATTTCGCGCAGGCCGCGGGTTCCCTCGATGATATAGGTCTCGAAGCGTTCGCCGTTGTTGTTGTTGACCACCAGCACCTTTTCGTTGGCCATCATATCGGCGATTTCAAGCAGCTCCTTGTCGATGGTGATGCTGCCCTCGTATTCGAGGTCTCCACTGGTAACGATGGCATTGTGGATCTTCGATTTGAGCATGTGTAGTTTCATACTGATGCAACTATGGTCATGATTATTGTGATAAAGCTTCGCCGCTGGCATGAAAAATTCTGTACCGCTTCATGGCCTCATCGCTCTCAAAACCGTATCCACGGATGGTTCGCGAGGGGCCGGCGATGGTTACATAGCTGTCGGAGCGGATCATGCGGTCATGAGCGGTGCGGATGATGTGTTCGGTACGCAGCTCCGTACCGTCGTCTGAGCGGATGACCACCTTGTCGAAGGCTTCGATGTCCTGATTGTCGTGCACGATGCCACGGCCCGCCGTGATGAGGGTCGCCGAGCCGTCCCGGTTGACGATGCGCACGCTGACCCCTCCATCCACACGGATCTCCTTGGCTTCGCCTTTCCGGTATTCAGCCGCATGGCCGGCGCTGATGAGCGTTTTCTGGCGGCCGGAATCGGAGATGACGATGGAGATGTTCCAGCTCTCCTGGGCGGGCTGGTCTTTTGCCGAAACCACCGGCTCTGCGGCCTGGCGCTCCTTTCGTGGAGCGCCACAGCCGAGAACGGCACTGAACAGAATGGCCAGAAGGAAAAGCGTTGTCCGGCGGGAATACAAGGGACTGCCCGGGAGGATTACTTGATATTCAGCTGGTCGAGCACCTTGTAGGTGATGTCGGTCTGAGCATCACCATAGACGCGGACGTTCTTGTCGAAAATCATGCTGTAGCCCTCTTTTTTGGCAATCGCCGCCACGGCGGCATCGATTTTCTGGCGGATGGGAAGAATCAGGCTCTGCTCTTTCTTGGCCAGCGCATTTGTTTTTTCAGCAGCGACCTTTCTGAGGTTCTCTTCACGGCCCTGAAGCGCTCGCTCCTGTGCCGCATCGGCCTTGCCGGTCTTCTGTTTCTGCTTCAGATAGGTCTGGATGGCCGTCTGCAGTGAGGACTGCATTTTGCCGAGTTCCTGGTTGGTCTGCATTTTGGCTGTCTGCATCGATTGCTCGGCAGCTTTGGTTTCAGGCATCATCTGGAAAATCCGGCCGTAATCGACGACACCGATTTTCTGGGCGGTACTGGCAGCCGCAGAATTCTGGCCGGAGAAGAAAACGCCCAGCACGAGGGCCATGAAAAGCAGTCGGGAAATGACTTTGATTCCTTTGAAATCTGACATTGTCGGGTTGTTTGGGTTACATGAAAACAGCGGGTCTTTTTCTGGTCAACTTGTCGCTACAACATCAGCCAAAGTAAGCAATCCGGTGATAAAATGCTATTTCACCAAAGAAAATCGAGGCGGCGTTCACCGTCTTTCGGGCGGGCGGAGGCTGAAGAGCTGACCGGGTTCCTGCCGTACAAGCCGTTTCATTTCGAGCTCGAACAGGTGCACCAGAAGCTCATCGACGCGCAGGCCGGTTTTTTCGGTGATGAGGTCGATGTGGATCGCTTCCTTTTCGAGGGCTTTGATGATGCGCAGCTCTTCGGGATTCAGTGCGGGAAGCGAAGGCTCCGCTTGCGCCTGTCCGGCAACGGGCAGGAGGGCGGCGGCGGGGAGTTCGGCGAAAATGTCATCGGCGGAGAGCACCGCTTTGGCCTGCGAGCGCTGGATGAGCAGGTTCGGGCCGCGCGAGGCTTTGGCGAAGATGCTGCCCGGCACGGCGAACACTTCGCGGTTCTGTTCGAGCGCGCTCGATGCGGTGATCATCGAGCCGCCCTTGATGTCTGACTCGACGATCAGCGTGCCGAGCGTGAGGCCCGCGATCAGGCGGTTTCTTCTGGGAAAATTGCCGGGCACGGGTTCGGCGCCCAGCCAGTCTTCGGCGACGATAGCGCCTCCCTTCTCAAGGATGCGGGGCCAGAGCCGCCCGGACGGGTCGGTGTAGATGGTATCGACGCCGCAGCCGAGCACGGCGATGGTAATGCCGCCATGCTCCACAGCGGCGTGATGGGCGGTCATGTCGATGCCGTAGGCCAGGCCGCTGACGATGGCGAGCCCCATGCCGACCAGGTCGCGGCAGAGGTGCTCGGTGGCCTGTTTGCCGTAAGAGCTTGCTTTGCGGGTGCCGACCACGGCGAGCGACGGCTTCGCGAGCGCCTTGAGGTCGCCACGGACGAAGAGCGCGAGTGGGGGATCGTAAATCTCCCGGAGCAGCTCGGGGTAGGCCGGATCGGGCATGGTGACGATGGAGGCCTTGAGCCTGCCTGCCCGTTCGATCTGCTCTTCGGCGGCTTTTCTTGCCTTGTTGCGCCACGATGGGCTTGCAAGGTTATCGGCAGTCTGGCGGGCGAGGGTTTCGCCGATGCCCGGCAGCCGGAGCATGGCGTCGGCGTCCGCTTCGAGCAGCGCACTGCCGGAGCCGAAGGCGGCGAGCATGGCGCGGGCGCGGGCCGGGCCGATGCCGGGCAGTTGCGAGAGCATGAGAATCCGGAGGAGCAGGTCGTCCGGCGCAGGGGTTGTGGTCATGACAGGGGGCAGGGGAATTGAAGAGAGGCCGGGGGGAGGGGTTGCCCCCCGGAAACGTCTCAGAAATCGCGTTTCATGAGGATGTTGGCGTAACCCCTCAGGTAGCCGCGCCCTTCCTCGAAGGGCAGGCTTTCGAGCGCGTCGAGCGCCGCTTCGGTATCCTCGTTGATTTTTGCCCTGGTCTCGTCGAGCACGCCGCAGCGCTCGAAGATCGCCTTGACGGCCGGGACGTTGTCGGGCGTCGTGCCGTTGTTGTCGATGATCGACTGCAACAGCTCGCGGTCGCTGCCGGTTGCCAGTTCGAGCGAGCGGAGCAGGAGCCAGGTTTTCTTGCCGTTGATGACGTCGCCGCCAGGCACCTTGCCCGACTTGCCGTCGCTGGCCATGATGTCGAGGTAGTCGTCCTGGATCTGGAAGGCGCGGCCGATCTTTTCACCGAAGGTGACCAGCGCCGAAATCTGTTCCGGAGTGCCGTTGCCCGCAACGCCGCCCGCTTCCAGCGCCGCAGAGATGAGCCGTCCGGTCTTTTTGGCGATCATGTCGAGATAGTCGGCGATGGTGACATCCTTGCGGTGCTCCAGTTCCATGTCGAGTGCCTGACCTTCACAGATGGTGATGTTGGCGTCGTTGAAGATGTGAATCATCTCGGCGTGGCGCGCGGTGAGCTCCCTGAGCGCCAGCTCGTAGGCGTAGGCGATCATCATGTCGCCCGAGAGGATGGCCGCATTCACGTTCCACTGCTTGTGCACGGTGGGGCGTCCATGACGCAGGTCTGCCTGGTCCATGATATCGTCGTGCATCAGGGTGAAGTTGTGCAGCACCTCGATGCCGAGAGCCACGCCAAGCGCGTTGTGCGATGAGCCGCAGACCGCTTCGGAGGCCAGCAGGGTCAGGAACGGGCGGATGCGCTTGCCTTTTCCTTCGAGAATGTACCGGGCCGGGCCGTACAGGGTTGCCGGGCTCTCTTTCGGGAAACATGCAGCGAGCGCCTGGTTGATCTTTGCGTGGTATTGGAGGTATTTGCTTTCAACCTGTGCTTGGGTAATCGGTGAGGACATGACTGCTGTCGTCAGGGTTTACGGTAAATTGGTGCGAGTTTAAGCTGTGCGATGCTGGCCGAGCCGGTCAGGAACATGGCCGCCCGGAGATCGTTCTGCCAGGTGCGGAGGGTCTCTTCGAGCGTTCCGGAGTGCAGGGCCTTGAGCATGTGCTGCGCCGATGCGGCGATGTCCGCGCCGAGCGCGATGGATTTTGCGGCGTCGAGTCCGTTGCGGATGCCGCCGGAGGCGATGACCGCGAGCGGCCGGTACTCCGGATTTTTCTCTTTGAGCTTGGCGATGCCGGTCAGGCAGTCGGCGGTGGGGATGCCCCAGTTGAGCAATTCGTCGAGTGCCGAAGGGCTGAAGCGCTCTTCGTGACCGAACCGGTCGAGGTAGCGGCACTCTTCGACCTTCTGCCAGCTGATGCCGCCAGCGCCGGCCACGTCGATAGCGCTGACGCCCGCATCGGCGAGCTTTTGCGCCACCGGCGCCGAAATGCCGCAGCCCACCTCCTTGGCGATCACCGGCACGCCGATGGTGGCGGTGATGTCGTGCAGCCGGTCGAGCAGGCCCCGGAAGGCTGTGCTGCCTTCGGGCTGGAACAGCTCCTGCGCCGGATTGAGGTGCACGATCAGGCCGTCAGCCTCCACGAGGCCGACGAGCGTGGAGAGCTCTTCCCGGCTCAGACCGGCGGCCACTTCGGGCGCGCCAATGTTGGCGAAAATCGGCACCGACGGGGCCGACGACCGCACGATCGAGAAGCTTTCGCGATGAGCGCGCCCTTCGAGCGCCTGGCGCATGCTGCCGACGCCGAGCGGAATGCGGAAGCGTTCTGCGGCTTCGGCAAGAGCGCGGTTCAGGGCGAGCGCGTCGCCATAGCCGCCGGTCATCGAAGAGATCATGAGCGGCATGCCAAGGGTGTGGCCGAGGAATTCTGCCGTCAGGTCAATCTCCTCGAAATCGATCTCCGGGGCGGCGTTGTGTTCAAATCGCCATGAGCCGAGGCCCGTATCCTGCCTGTCGAAACAGACCGGCCGGTTGAGGCAGATATCGACGTGGCTGTGCTTGCGTTCGGCGGTTATGGTTGCGCTGGTCTCTTGCATGGTCGGCTTGTGGTACTCTCCGGGTTTGAACGATTTTCAGAGGTGCTCTGTAAAGTATAACTTATAGAAAATATACCATAATTTTTTTCCGGCCTGTCCTGCATACGCGCCATGTTCAGAATCCTGTTCGATATCGCCATACGGCACATCCTTGGGCGCAAACGCCAGACCCTGACCACGATGCTTGCCGTATCGGTCAGCACGACGGTGCTCATCACCACCATTTCGCTGACCCGGGGGCTGCTCGATTCGTTTACCGAAACGATTATCGACGTCGCTCCTCACATCAGCCTCAGGGGAGAGAAGACCGATCCGATGCCCACCAACCTGTTCGAAAGCGAGCAGACGGCAAAGGTGGCTTTCGTCGATGACAACATTGGCCAGGACGAGCCTGAAGAGGTGCGTAACTACGGACGGATTCTCGACATCGTCGCCTCGCCGGCCTTCTCCGGCAAGATCGTGGCGGCCTCGCCGTTCGTCGAGTCGCAGATCATGGCCGTCAAGGGAAACCGGAACCAGCCCGTACTGCTCAAGGGGGTGATCATCGACCGTGAAGATCGCATCAGCCGCATCGCCAGAAGCCTTACCGCGGGCGATCTGGTGCAGTTCAAAAAAACGCCCGACGCGCTGCTGGTGGGGCGCACGGTGGCCAGCGACCTCGGCGTGGAGCTTGATGACCAGCTCACCATCATTTCGCCCGACGGCACGAGCCGGCAGTGCAAGGTGGCGGGCATCTTTTTCACCGGCGTGAACGCGGCGGACAACACCATTCTCGCCTCGCTCAAGCTCGGGCAGATCGTCGAGGGGATGCCGCCGAACAAGGTGACCGGCATTTCGCTCAAGGTGAGCGACCCGTTCGCCAACGCCGCCGTGGCGCGTGATCTGGAGCGCATCACCGGCTACCGCTGCCTGACCTGGCAAGAGGAGAACGCCAGCATTCTGGCCCTGTTCCGCCGCATCGGCGTCATCGTGCTTTCGCTGGTGGGTTTCGTGGGCGTGGTGTCGGGCTTCGGCGTGGCCAACATTCTGGTGACCACCGTGTTCGAGAAGAGCCGCGACATCGCCATCATGCGCTCGTTCGGCTTTTCGTCGCTCCAGATGATCGGGCTGTTCGTCTTCGAGGGGTTCCTTGTCGGCCTCGGTGGAGCGCTGGCCGGTGGCGTGATGGCTACCGGCTCCATCGGTTTCCTGGCCAGCCTGCAAATTCAAAGCTCGCAGGGGCCGCTTACCAAAAGCGGCTTCAGCATGTCGTGGAACCCGTGGTACTTCCTGTTTGTCATCGTCGCCACGGTCATCATCAGCACCATCGCCGCCGCTCTTCCTTCGATCAAGGCTGCAAAGCTCGAACCGGTGAAGATTCTGCGGGAGAGCAATCTTTGAGGCTTCGGGTTTGGCCTTGCTGCGGTAGTTGAGTGTCGTGGGACGATTGGGGCCTGTTGGACTTTTGGGAGGAAGAGAAGAAGGATAGGGGATCGGTTTTTTTTCTTCGTTCTTGCTGTCCCAACAGTCTCAATAGTCCCAACAGTCCTTTGCTCACGCCGCGCCTTCCATTCTGCCGCGCTCCGGGTGCTGCAACAGGTAAAGCTTGTAGTACAAGCCCCGCTGGGCGAGCAGCTCCTGGTGGGTGCCGGTTTCGCGGATGGTGCCTTTGTGCAGCACCACGATGCGGTCGGCATGCTGGATGGTCGAGAGCCGGTGGGCGATGATGATCGATGTCCGGTGCTGCATGAGCCGGTCGGTGGCCTGTTCGATGAGCGTTTCGGTTTCGGTATCGACCGAGCTGGTGGCTTCGTCGAGCACGAGGATGTCTGGGTTGTAGAGCAGCGCCCGCACGAAGGCGAGCAACTGCTTCTGGCCCGCCGAAAGCCCTGATCCGTTTTCGCGGATGCGGTAGTCGTAGCCGCCGGGCAGCTTTTCGATGAACCTGTCCGCGCCCACGATGCGTGCCGCATCGCGAATCTTTTCGTCGGAAATGGACGGATCCCCGAACGAGAGATTCTCGCGGATCGAACCGGCGAAAAGCACCACGTCCTGCATCACTACCCCAACGAGCTTGCGCAAATCCTGGCCGGGAATCCGGCTCAGCTCGATGCCGTCGATAGTCACCGACCCCTTGCCGTACGGATAGAATCGTGAAAGAATATTGATGAGCGTGGTCTTGCCGCTGCCGGTCGCGCCGACGATGGCCACGGTTTCGCCAGCCCTGATTTCCAGCGAAATGTCGCGCAGCACCCAGTGATTTTCGTCGTACGCGAACCACACCCTGTCGAAGACGATGCGATCCCTGAAGCTGGTGATGGCCTTGCGGTTCTCCTCCTCCGGCTCCGGCTCCAGCGGCTCTTCGAGCAGCTTGATGATGCGGTCGGAGCTGGTGATGGCCGTCTGCATGATGTTGAAGCGGTCCGACAGGTGCTGCAACGGGCGGAAGAAGAGCCAGATGTACTGCACGAACGACACCACCACGCCGACCGACAGGTTGCCCGTCAGAATCCACGAGGCGCTGAACCAGACCACCAGCCCTGCCGCCAGCGAGCTGAGGAACTCGATCAGCGGGAAGTAGATCGAAAAGTAGTGCACGCTGCGGATGTTGGCGTCACGGTGGTCGGCGTTGATGGCGGAGTGCTTCGAGAATTCGGCCTCCTCCCGCGCGAAGAGCTGCACCACCTTCATGCCGGTGATGTGCTCCTGGAAAAAGGAGTTGAGGCGCGCAAGATGGGTGCGCACGTCGAGGAATGCCTGCCGAACGCGGTTCTTGAACGCCATGGTCGAGTAGATCATGACCGGCAGAATGCTCAGCACCACGAGCGTCAGCCGCCAGTCGCTCAGGAACATCATCACCACGATGAGCACCAGTTGCAGGATGTCGCCGATGATGGTGATGAGGCCGCTGGAGAGCATCTCGTTGAGCGACTCGACGTCGTTGGTCGTGCGGGTGATGATGCGCCCGACCGGGTTGCGGTCGAAGTAGCGGATCGGCAGGCGCTGGAGGTGGCGGAAGATGTCGAGCCGGATGGCGTACACCGCCTTCTGGCCGAGAAGCTGGGTGAACCAGGTGGCCGCGTACTGCTTGACGCCGTCGAGCACGATGACCGCGAGCAGGATCATGCTGATGACGCCGAGGCCGTGCAGGTCGCCCTTGGTGATGTGCTCGTCGATGGCGATGCGGGTCAGCCACGGGCGCAGCGGCGTCAGAATCGCCCCGCCCGCCGTCAGCAGCACCGCTGTGGCCACCAGCCCCTTGAAGGGCTTGATGTAGCCGAGCATCTTCTTGATGATGTAGCGGTCGATCGATCCTTTCGGACGTTTCCCGAGAGTCTCGTCCTGCTGCGTGCGGAATCCCGATGCTGTGTTTGCCGTGCCGCGCATATCGTTCAGGCGGTGGTCAATTGGTTGATTTCATCCATGAACCTCGCGGCCAGGGCGTCGGCCCCGGCTTTTGTGGCCGCTTCGGTGTAGATGCGCACGATCGGCTCGGTGTTGGAGGGGCGCAGGTGCCCCCAGCCCTCCGGGAAGTCGAGCCTGATGCCGTCGAGCCGGTTGACCGAGGCCTCCGGATGGCGCGCCGCGATGGCGTCGAACAGCGCGGCGAGCGACTCTTTGCTCATGGCTGCAAGCGTCACCTTCTGCTTCGACATGAAGTAGTCCGGGAAGCTTTTCCGGAACTGCGACAGCGTGCCGCCGGTGGCAGATTTCCACTCGGCGAAGGCCTGCATGAAAAGCGCAATGCCGGCCAGCGCGTCGCGGCCGTAGTGCAGCTCCGGCAGAATCACCCCGCCGTTGCCCTCGCCGCCGATCACCGCGCCTTTTTCCTTCATCATCTCGGTGACGTTGGCCTCGCCGACTTTTGCGCTGAAGCACTCGACTTCGTGCTTGCGGGCGATGTCCTGCAGGGCGCGGCTGCTCGACAGGTTGTTGACCACCGGCCCTTTGCGGTGCTTGAGGTAGAAGTCCGCGCAAGCCACCAGCGTATATTCTTCACCGAAGAGCGTGCCGTCCTCGCACACCAGCGCGAGCCGGTCGGCGTCGGGATCGACGATGATGCCGAGGTCGCAGCTCTCGCTGGCGAGAATCTTCATCGTCTCACGAAGGTTCTCCTCGACCGGTTCGGGGTTGCGCGGAAAGATGCCCGTGCCGAGGCAGGCGAGGGTCTTGACTTCGGCGATGCCGAGCTGGCGGCAGAGTTCGGGCACGATGAACGAACCGGCCCCCTCGACCGCATCGACCAGCACCCGGAACTTCATGCCCGCAATCAGATCGCGGTCGAGGCAGTCGAGCTTCAGAATCCAGTCGATATGTTTTTTATCCCACGATCCGCTGGCCGTCATGGAGCCGATGCCGTCCCAGCGGGCGGACGGCTTGTTCTTTTCGTTCAGAATGGCGAGAAGCTCCTCGACGTCGCTGGCGGTCAGGAATTCGCCCTTTTCGTCGAGCATCTTCAGCGCGTTCCATTCGACCGGATTGTGCGAGGCGGTGACGATCAGCCCGCCGTCGGCCTCTTCGCCCGCCGTGGCGAGTTCGACCGTCGGCGTGGTGGTCATGCCGATGTCGATCACGTCGCAGCCGCAGAGGCAGAGGGTGCTCGAAACGAGCCGGGTGATGAGCTCGCCCGTCGGGCGGCTGTCCCTGCCGATGACGATTTTCGGCTTCGCCTCCGATGTCGGGTTCCGCTCCGCTTTGCGGCGGCGTACCCAGGTGGCGAAGGCCATCGTGAAGTCGGTGAGATTTTCCGGGGTGAGGCTTGTGCCGACAACGCCGCGGATGCCGGAGACGCTGATCATCAGGCTCATGGAGGCAGGGATTGGTAAGTTGAGATGCCGTTGTGTCGCGGGAATATATAAAATCTTCCCGAAGCAGAGGTGGGCGGCGGCCAAGATAAGGAAGAATTTATGCGGATGTTTTTTTAATATTTCCGTCCTTTCCGTATATTACATGCCTTTTGTTGCGGCAGTAACGCAATAGTAACAGATTTCACAAGCCATTAACAGCACAAGGTTATGCCTTTACACAAATCAGCCGAAAAACGACTCAGACAGGCAGCGCGCAGGAATGAAAGGAACCGTGCCCGTAAGAAAGAACTCAAGGGCCTTTTGAAGAACATGCAGAAGCTGATCGATGCCAACGCGCAGAAGAGCGAGGTCGAGTCGGCATACCGTGCGGCAGTGCAGAAGCTGGATCGCCTTGGCGTCAAGCGTTACATCCATGCCAACAAGGCATCGCGCAAGAAGGCCCAGCTGACCAAAATGCTCAACAGCTACACGCAGGCCTGATCATCCCGTTGCGTGCCGCCGTGACCGGCGGTGCATGAAACGCTTCTTTTTCAGTATGCCCGGTTTGTGATGTTCGCAGCGTCTCTGGTGACGTTTGCGGATTGCAGGCCGGGTATCGTCCATTTCATCCGACATGTTTGCATTTTTAAGAGGTGAGCTGGTGACGGCTTCCCGCGAGGAGGCGGTTGTCGAGGTGTCCGGCATCGGGTACCAGCTGCATATCTCTTCGGGCACAAGCAGCCGCCTGCCGGCTCCGGGCAGCCCGGTGCTTCTCTACACGCACTACCATGTCCGCGAGGATCTTCAGCAGCTTTTCGGTTTTCTCGACGAAGAAGAGCTTCAGCTTTTCCGCCTGCTCCTCTCCATCAGCGGCGTCGGGCCGAAGCTGGCGATCGCCGTGTTGTCGGGCCTGAGCGTAGGTGAGATTCAGGATGCCATCGTCTCGAATCGTCCGGAAACCCTTTTCGGCATCACCGGCGTGGGGCGCAAAACCGCCGCGCGCATTATTCTCGAACTCCGCGACAAGATTCTCAAAATCCAGCCCACGTCGTCCGCGAAGGCGGGCGCTCCAAGCGCTGTGCTTTCTGCGACACAGTTGATCGACGATGCCGTGGCGGCGCTGACCACGCTCGGCTTTCCGAAAGCCTCCGCGCAGAAAGCGGTCTCGACAGTGCTTGAAGCGACTCCCGGACTCTCGGTCGAGGAGCTTGTCCGGACGGCGCTCACGGCCATGCACAACAATCTCTGAGGTCATCGTGGACTACCGGCAAGCGCTCGACTTTCTCTTCCCCCTGCATCGCTTCGGCATCAAGCCTGGCCTTGAACGCATCGAGGCGCTGCTTGACGTGCTCGGCCATCCCGAGCAGCGGCTCGGCACGGTGGTGCATATCGCCGGCACCAACGGTAAGGGTACGGTCGCTTCGTGCATGGCCTCGATCTTCAGGGCGTCGGGCCGCAAGACCGGCCTGTTCACCTCGCCGCACCTCGTCGATTTCACCGAGCGGATTCGCATCGACGGCACGCCGATTCCGGAGGCGCGTGTGGCTGAATACTGCACGAAACTTGAGACGGCGGTCGCCGGGCTGGGGGCGACCTTTTTCGAGGTGACCACCGCAATGGCCTTCGCGTACTTCGCCGACGTGGGCGTCGATGCGTCGGTGATTGAAACCGGCATGGGCGGCCGGCTCGACGCGACCAACGCCGTCACGGCCGACATCGTCATCATTCCGAGCATCGGCCTTGAGCATACCGAGTGGCTTGGCGGCAGCCTCGCCGAAATCGCCGCCGAGAAGGCCGCGATCATCAAGCCCGGCTCGCGAGTGTTCACCGCCGTTGCCGACGAGGAGGCGCTCGCGCCGATTCGCCAGTGCGCCGCCATCCGGAAGGCGGAGCTGCATCACGCTTCGAAGGCGCGGTGCGAAATGCTTGGCGTCCAGCCCGGCAGGCTCGATCTGGAGATCACGCTCGCCGGAGAGGAGCCGCACTGCGTGACGGCGCAGCTCACCGGCTCGTTCCACGCCTCGAACGTCACGCTTGCGGTCCTCGCCGCCCGCTCGGAGGGTATCGGCTGGGAGCAGATCAGGGCGGGGCTTTCCAGCCTGCGCGGCACCGGATACCGGGCGCGGCTTGAGCTGTTTCCGGGGTCGCCGAAGGTGATGCTCGACGTGTCGCACAACCCGGACGGCATGGCAAGAACCGTCGGAGCGCTCCGGGAGGTGCGCGAGTCGTTCAGCACGCTCCGTGTGCTGCTTGGGGTGGCCGCCGACAAGGATGCCGCGGGAATCGCGCGGCAGCTTGCCGCCATTGCCGGCGAGGCGGTGACGGTCGGGCTGCCGACCGCGCGGAGCTTTCCGGCGGCCGAGCTTGCTGAACTGTGCCGGCAGGCCGGGATCGGGCGAGTCGAATCCTGTGCTACGGTTGCCGAGGGACTCGACCTCCTTCTCAGTCATGCCGGTCACGATGACCTGATTCTCATCACCGGTTCGTTCTATCTCGCTGGCGAAGTTGCCGCGATGGAGCGCTTCAGTTCAGGCAGCCAAGGTGGCGTTTCGGCATGAGTAGTGGGTTTTGTTAAAAAATTTTATATTGGTAGTGCTTTCGAACTCTCCGGTACATGGCTCACGACGCAACCTGCCGCTGGCGGTTCGTCGGGGAAATACCCTTTACATCACAGACCATCATTCCTCATACGGCTTCTTTTCCGGTTCCCATGTCGGCCTCATCAGCATCATCGGTGATTTTCATCACAGCAGGCGGTTATCGACAGCGAACCTTTGCCTTTCCACAGCGATTACGCATGACGCAGTGTTTTTACTGCATACTTAACCATTAAGCGTTGCATACATCAACAATGTCGAACAATTCGGTAGCAAAAGGCCTGGACATCAATGCACTCCAGAAGAAAAAGGTTTACGAACTGAATGCCATAGCCAAAGAGCTTGGCGTCACCACCGCCGGTTTCCGCAAAGAAGAGCTGATCTACAAGATTATCGAGGCGCAGTCCATGAGGAACGCCGATTCGGAAAACGGGCAGGTGATGGTCAATACCGGCGTGCTCCAGGTCATACCCGAAGGCTACGGTTTTCTGCGTTCCTCGAATTACAACTACCTCTCCTCTCCCGACGACATCTACGTTTCACCCTCCCAGATCAAGCGCTTCAACATGCGCACCGGCGACACCGTTTCGGGGCAGGTCAGGGCGCCGAAAGAGGGCGAGCGCTTTTTCGCCCTGCTCAAGATCAACACCATCAACGGCAAGGACCCGGAGGTGACCCGCGAGCGCCCCTATTTCGAGAACCTGACGCCGCTGTTCCCCAGCGAGCGACTCAAGCTTGAGACCCGGCAGAACGAGTACTCCGGTCGCATCATGGATATTTTTACTCCCATCGGCAAAGGCCAGCGCGGCCTGATCGTCGCCCAGCCGAAGACCGGTAAAACCATTCTTTTGCAGATGATCGCCAACGCCATCATCAAGAACCACCCGGAGGTTTATCTGATTGTGCTGCTCATCGACGAGCGTCCGGAAGAGGTGACCGACATGGCCCGCAGCGTGGAGGCCGAGGTGGTCAGCTCGACCTTCGACGAGGATCCCGAGCGTCACGTGCAGGTGGCCGACATGGTGCTCGAAAAGGCCAAGCGGCTGGTCGAGGTGGGCCGCGACGTGGTGATTCTGCTCGACTCCATCACCAGGCTTGCGCGCGCGCACAACACCATCATTCCGCACTCCGGCAAGATTCTCTCCGGCGGTATCGACGCCAACGCCCTCACCAAGCCGAAACGCTTTTTCGGCGCAGCGAGGAACATCGAGGAGGGGGGCAGCCTCACCATCATCGCCACGGCGCTGGTCGATACCGGCTCCCGCATGGATGACGTCATCTTCGAAGAGTTCAAGGGCACCGGCAACATGGAGCTCGTGCTCGACAGGCGTCTTTCGGAACGCAGAATCTTCCCTGCCATCGATATCCTCCGCTCCGGCACCCGCAAGGAGGAGTTGCTCTTCAGCCGCGAAGAGCTGTCGCGCACCTGGTTGCTCAGAAAATATCTGGGTGACAAGAACCCCATCGAATGCATGGAGTTCATGCGCGAAAAGATCGTCGAGACCAAGGACAACAAGGAGTTCTTCAAGTACATGAACGCATAATTCGCGTGATCCGGCAGGCCGGACGGGCCAGTCCGGCCTGCCGGATCAAAAGCGGATGCCGGGGAAAAATTGTTTGCCGTTATTTTTTGTTTGGTGAAATGGGGTCGATGCCCTATATTACTTGCCTTCTAAAACAGAGATTAGAGAGAAATATTCATGCCCTGCGGAAAAAAAAGAAAACGCCATAAAATGGCAGTGCACAAACGCAAGAAGATGCGCCGTAAGAACAGGCATAAGAAGCGTTTGAGGTACCAGAACAAGTAAGCCCGTATGTTGGCTGGAGCTTGGTTGAGAATATAGCTCAGTCGGTAGAGCAACTGCCTTTTAAGCAGTGGGTCGAAGGTTCGAGTCCTTCTATTCTCACTGGAAGCAGTAACTGTTTCCTGAACTGACGATACAGAATGCCCGAGTGGTGGAATTGGTAGACACACCATCTTGAGGGGGTGGCGCCGTTAGGTGTAGGAGTTCGAATCTCCTCTCGGGCACATAGACAAAAAAAGCCGCTTTATGCGGCTTTTTTTGTTGTCATGGCCAGACTTTGCCTTTTGCGCCGGTTACCTTCACGATCATCCGGGCATCTCTGAAAACTTGTTGCGAGCCCCGATTGCTGCGTTGGGTGAAGCTCAAAATTCTCACCTCCTCAGTGTCCGCTCCGGTTTTTGCGCCCCGGCGCCGTGCACGCGGTGCTCTCATGACATTTTTTTTGCGGTGTCCTTTCCGGGATTGAAGGGCGTTGCTCTTTTTTGATCAAGAAATGTTTAACGGTACTTTACTGTTATGTACAGGCGGTCTGATTATCTGTCCGCTGAAATGAAAACTGTTCCCGAATCATGCACAAACTTCAGGTTGATATCCTCGGACTTTCGACCAGTCCCCATACCAACGGCGCTTACGCCCTGATTCTGTACGAAGTCGATGGCAAACGCAAGTTGCCGATCATCATTGGCGGGTTTGAAGCCCAGGCAATTGCGCTCAAGCTCGAGAATATCAAACCCCCCCGTCCCTTTACGCACGATCTTTTCAAGCAGATTGCCGATGTCTTCGATCTTCACGTCAACGAGGTGTTTATCGATGAACTGCATAACGAGACCTTTTATGCGAAGGTCATCTGCGAGCAGGGCGGGGTGGTGCATGAAATCGATGCCAGGCCAAGTGACGCCATCGCTATCGCTGTGCGTTTCAATGCGCCGATTTTCGTTTCCGAGGAGATCATGAACGAGGCTGGAATTGTAGAGGAGCAGCAGAAAGAGGAGGCCGAGCCGGTTCAGCCGGAAGAGGTTTCCGGCGGCACATCTCCGGAAGCCGAGGTGCCGGGCGTTGTTTCGACCGAGGCCGATCTGAAGCAAAAGCTGGAGGAGGCCATCAATCGCGAGGACTATGAAGAGGCTGCCCGCATCCGGGACGAGTTGTCACGCCTGAGTGAAGATGGCGGTGAAGAAGATTGATGAACGATCGGAAGCGGCAAAAACGCGAAGGGTGGCTTGATGGCCACCCTTTTTGCGTTCAGGCGATTCTCGGCGCTCAGTTGTTGGGCTGTCCGAAGGTGAAGGTGAAGCTCCAGCCCTGAGACTTTTTGTCCGGTTCCGAATCTACAGGATCGAATCCGTAGCCGTAATCGAAGCCAACCTGCCCGATGATTGGCAGATAGAGCCTCAGCCCGATGCCGGCCGATTTTTTCAGGTCGCTGAAATCCACCGAAGAGGAGTCGGCCCAGAGATTGCCCGCCTCGAAGAAAACAAGGGCATAGATGCTTGCCGAGGGGTTGAGGGTGAGCGGATAGCGGAGTTCCGTTGAGATTTTGGAGTAGATTTTGCCGCCGTACAGGTCCTCTTCGCCACTGAACTCCTTTCCGAGACTCTGGTCGGGATAGCCTCTCAGAGGGACGGTCGGGAGCGACGACATACCGCTTCCACCCATGTAGAAGTAGCTGGTGTACGGGATGAAATCGTTATCGCCGAAGGTGTCGAGATAGCCCTGCTGCGCAGAAATGTTCAGCACCAGATCCTTCGAGACCGGCAAGTACCAGCTCGTTGTGCCGATCACTTTGTAGAAATCGATCGTGCCGGGCAGGATGCCGCCGGAAAGCTGGGCGGTCAGGACGTTCTTGCTGCCGCGCCTCGGATAGATCGGGTTGTCGATGCTGTTGCGGCTGATGGTCTGGGTGATCGAGTACTCTTCAGCCGTTTCGGGCACGTCCGGCTCGTTGAGGAAGCTCACAAAACCACCCTCGGTGTGCAGGTAGCCGATACGCCAGCTGATGGTGAAATAGTCATCGGGCCAGGTAAGCCGTCGTCCGATGGTGAAGTTGGCGCCGTACTGCTTGATGGTTTTGGTGTTTTCATCGCTGCCGTCGTCGGTCAGGTCATAGCTCTGCTTGGTCTTGAAGACGTTGAAGCCGACTGAGGTGTGGGTGCCGAAGGCCCACGGATCGCTGAACGACAGCGAGAGCGTCCGGTAGTTGTTGGTGCCGAACTGCCATTGCATCGAGAGCTTCTGGCCATCGCCGTGAGGCAGCGGGCGGTATGCCGAGGGGTTGAAGATATCGCCCAGCGAGAAGTTGTTGAAGGTCAGTCCCAGGGAGCCCGTGCCTCCGCTTGATGCGCTGTAGCCGACGGCGGCGTTGAAGGTGTCGGTTTGCCGCTCGGTGACATTGTAGGTCAGATCGACGGTATCGTTCTGCGGATTCGGCTGGATGTCGGGCGTCAGGGTTTCCGGATCGAAGTAATTCAGCATCGAGAGTTCCCTGATGCTCCTCACCACCTTTTTCCGGCTGAAGGTCTCTCCCGGTACCGTATAAAGTTCGCGGCGGATGACGTGATCTTTGGTCTTGGTGTTGCCCTTGATGTTGATGATGTTCAGGGTGAACGGATCGCCTTCGGTCAGGGTGATCACCAGATTGACCGTATCGGGTTGTACGACCTGCTCCTCAAGCCGCGCCCTGAATGAGAGGTAGCCCCTGTCCATGTAAAGCGAGGCGACATCGGAGTGGTCCTGGGAGTAGTTCAGCCGTTCGTTGATCTTTTTGGCGCTGTACTGGTCTCCCTGTCTTATGCCGAAGGTTTCCTCAAGAATGCTGGTCGTGGCAAAGTCCTTGGTGTTGCCCACCCAGGTGATGGTGCCGATTTTGTACTTCGGCCCCTCATCGATATAAATATCGATGTTCACCCCTTTGTTGTCTTCCGTGTAGGTGAGGGAGTCCTTGATGACGCGCGCGTCGCGGTAGCCGTTGTCACGATAGAACTCGATCAGCAGGTTTTTGTCCTCATCGAACTTGTCCTTGTCGAGCTTGGGCTGGCCGAAGATTTTTCTCCACCACGAGTTCTGGGAGGTCTCCTCGAAGACGCCCCGGAGCTTGCCGTCCTTGAAGGCGTTGTTGCCGTGGAAGCGGATTTTTTCGATGACCACTTTCGAGCCTTCCTGAACGGTAAAGATGGCCTTGGCCCTGTTGCCGGCTGCCGTTTCGAGGCGGTACTCCACGCCGGCGGTCAGGAAGCCTTTTGCGGCGTACTGCTTTTCAATTTTGTTGGCCGCGTTGAGCAGCTCCTGTTCACTGATCCTGCTGCCGGTGACAAGCTCCGTGGCCCTGATCAGCTCATTGTCCTTGTATTTGGTATTGCCCTGGAACTCGATGTTTTCGAGAACCGGATACTCGGTGACCCTGAAGGTCAGCTTGATGCTGTCGCCTCCGAGGTCGGTTTGCTCAAGCTCTATGTTGCTGAAATACTGAAGATTCCAGAGGTATTGCAGCACGCCGGGAATCTGCTGGCCGGGGATGCTGACCGTATCGCCAGCCTTGATGGGCAGGCTTTCGAGCAGCTCCTGCTCCTGGATGGTTTGCAGTCCGCTGAACGAAATCTGACGGACGGTCACGGCGCGAATTTTTGGCGACAGCAGCGGTACCGAGGTTTCGGAAGCCGGAGCCGGGCCTTTTGCCGCTGTTTTGGCAAAAGCGGTCGATATCGGGCTGTTCAGCAGAACCAGACCGATCAGGAGCGCTGACAGCTTGTCTGGCGAAAAGGATGTTGTATTCATGAAAAGCCTGGGTGATTCTATGGGTTAGGCCTGGTTGGTGAAGGTTTCGGTTTTGAGCTGCTCGCTGGTTTTGCCGAACCGGCGCTCGCGTTTCTGATACTCACGGAGTGCGTCGTAGAGCCTGTTGCGGCGGAAATCCGGCCAGTAGGTGTCTGTGAAAAAGATTTCCGAATAAGCGATCTGCCAGAGCATGAAATTGCTGATGCGGAACTCGCCGCTGGTGCGTATCAGAAGCTCGGGATCGGGGAGCGGCGCGGTTGACAGGTACGAGGCGAAAAGGTTTTCGTCGATATGATCGGGATCGAGTCTGCCGGCGGCAACCTGCCCGGCGATGTTCCGGCAGGCGTTGGTGATATCCCACTTGCCGCTGTAGCTCAGGGCGATGGTCAGGGTCAGCCCATGGTTCTCTCTGGTTTCGTCCATCGTCTCTTCGAGCGTTTTGCGCACGGCGCGGCTGACCAGATTCATGTCGCCGATGACCTCGAGCCTGACGTTGTTTTGGCGAAGCTGGGGGGTTTCTTTTTTGAGCACCTTGATGAGCAGTCTCATCAGGGCTGAAATTTCGGTCTTCGGCCTTCTCCAGTTTTCGATGGAAAAGGTGAAGAGGGTAAGAGCGCGGATGCCGAGCTGGGTGCACGCCTCGACGATGTCACGCACGGAATCAACACCGGCAATGTGACCCTCGATCCGCGACTTGCCTTGCTGTTTGGCCCAGCGTCCGTTTCCATCCATGATGATGCCGATGTGCCGGGGAAACACGCAGGATGCTTTCAGCTCCTCCTGGATCAGAGCGTCTTCAGGATCAATTGTCGATTTGAACCACTGGGGCATGTAACTGTATAAAAATCGAAGGGTTGATGCTTTTGGCCGGAAATAGAGCTTTCCAATCTGAACCGTTCATAGGTGACTGTACCCGCAATATCCATGAAATTGAATTATAGACAGTAATTTGTTATTATACAAACTTCATGGCGGCAGAGCCCCGTGCTCTTCCGGCCGGCAGCCTCTCTGTCCGCAGGAGTTGTTGTCCCGCCGCATCATGCAGATGAACGATCTTCAATTAATCCAGCCTGAACAGACTGTGCAGTTTCGCCGATATGAGGACCTCAGGTCCAGACTGCTCTCCCGTGAGCTGACCTGCGTGCAGGTTATTGCTGATTATTTACAGCGTATCGACTCCCGCCGGGACGATAATATTTTTACCGCGGTGTTTCATGACAAGGCGCTCGAACGCGCACGCGAGCTTGACGCCAGGCTTGAGCGCGGCGAAAAGCCGGGCGTGCTTTTCGGCATGCCGATTGCCATCAAGGACAATATCTCGATAAAGGGCGCGCCTCTCGGCTGCGCCTCGAAGATTCTCGACGGTTACGAAAGCGTCTATGATGCCACGGTGATCGAGCGGATGGTGGCCGAGGATGCCATTTTCGTCGGTCGCACCAACATGGACGAGTTCGCGATGGGCAGCTCCAACGAGAACTCCGCGATCGGCCCGGTGCCCAATCCTTTCGACAAAACCCGCGTGCCCGGCGGCAGCTCCGGCGGCTCGGCGGCGGCGGTCGCCAACGATCTCTGCATGGTCGCGCTCGGCTCCGACACCGGCGGCTCGGTTCGCCAGCCGGCAGGCTTCTGCAACATCGTCGGCCTGAAGCCAACCTACGGCCGCATTTCCCGTTACGGTCTGGTGGCCTTCGCTTCGTCGTTCGACCAGATCGGCCTGCTCGCTGCCAACTGCGACGACGCGGCACTCGTGCTTGGCGTGATTGCCGGGCAGGACGAGCGCGACGCAACCTCGTCGCATCACGAAGTGCCCGATTATGAGGCTACGATGGATCACGTCTCCCTCGAAGGCCTGCGCGTTGGCGTGCCTTCCGCTTTTTTCCCGGAAAGCCTGAACGCTGATGTGGCTGGCGTGGTCAAGGCGGGTCTGAAGAAGCTTGAGGAGGCGGGCGCGGAGCTGGTTGAAATCGACCTGCCGGAGAGCGATTACGCCATCGCCGCCTACTACATTCTCGTCACCGCCGAAGCCTCCTCGAACCTCGCCCGGTTCGACGGCGCGCGCTACGGCTACCGCTCGCCCGACTCGCCCGACCTTTCGAGCATGTACGTCAACTCGCGCACCGAGGGATTCGGCGCGGAGGTCAAGCGCCGCATCATGCTCGGCACCTACGTGCTCTCGGCGGGCTATTACGACACCTACTACAAGAAAGCGCAGCAGGTGCGCCGTGTTTTCCAGGACCGGTACCGCGAGGCGTTCGAGAAGGTCGATGTGATCGCCGGACCCACCTCGCCGTTCCCGCCGTTCGGCATTGGCGACAAGATGGACAACCCGCTCGAAATGTACCTGGCCGACGTTTTCACCGTCCCGGCCAGCATTGTCGGCATGCCGGCGGTCAACGTGCCGGTCGGCTTCGACAGCCTCGGCCTGCCGGTGGGCGTTCATCTGATCTGCAACTTTTTCGAAGAGGGCAAGATGCTCGGAATTGCGCGCAATCTCCAGGCATTCTGCCAGACAGCTCCGTCGAACTGACGGCTATTTTATAACACCACAAACGATTATGAGCTTATGAGCGTACTGGTCAATAAAGATACCCGTCTGGTCGTGCAGGGAATCACCGGCGGTGAGGGTACCTTCCACACCTCGCAGATTCTCGAATACGGCACCAATGTTGTCGCTGGAGTCACCCCCGGCAAGGGCGGAATTCTCTACAACGGCAACGAAAAAGACCAATTCTGCCGCCCGGTTCCGGTGTTCGACACCGTCCGCGAGGCGGTTGAGAAGGCTGAAGCCAACGCTACGGTCATCTTCGTGCCCGCGCCTTTCGCAGCCGACGCCATCATGGAGGCCGCCGCCGCCGGACTGAAGGTCATCATCTGCATCACCGAAGGCATTCCGGTCAACGACATGATGAAAGCCTACAGTTTTGTGCAGGAGAAGGGCGCCGTGCTGGTCGGCCCGAACTGCCCCGGCGTCATCACTCCCGGTGAAGCCAAAGTCGGCATCATGCCCGGCTTCATCCACAAGAAAGGCACCATCGGCGTCGTGTCGCGCAGCGGCACCCTGACCTACGAAGCCGTGCACCAGCTCACCGAGGTCGGCCTCGGCCAGTCCACCTGCATCGGCATCGGCGGTGACCCGATCATCGGCACCCGCTTCCTCGACGCCGTCAAGATGTTCGCCAAGGATGACGAAACCGAAGGCCTCGTCATGATCGGCGAGATCGGAGGCAGCGCCGAAGAGGAGGCCGCCGAGTACATCAAAAAGTACTTCAAGAAACCGGTCGTCGGCTTCATCGCAGGCCGCACAGCCCCTCCCGGACGCCGCATGGGCCACGCCGGCGCCATCGTCTCGGGCGGTAAAGGCACCGCCGACGAAAAGATCAAGGCCATGGAAGCCGCCGGCATCCACGTCGTCGAAAACCCCGCCGACCTTGGCATAACTATGCTGAAAGCCCTCGGCAGAGCCTGAGATCAGGACTGACATGATTAACGAAGAGGCTGCTCCAGACGCAAAACCGGGGCAGCCTTTTTTGCGTTGTAGCAATTTTTGGTATCGGCTATTTTCTTGTGAAGTATAGAGGGCGTATTATATTGTGCTCATTATTGTCATCTTACAATGGAGGTGTCTTTGAGTCCGCGCGTGTTTATTTCTTATAGCTGGTCGTCTCCAGGACATCAAGCTCGTATTCGCCAATGGGCCGAACAGATGGTGAGTGATGGTGTTGATGTTGTGCTTGATGTTTGGGATCTCAACGAAGGTGACGACAAGTACGCGTTCATGGAGAAAATGGTTACGGATGAGTCTGTGACCCACGTATTGGTATTTTCTGATTCAGAGTATGTTACAAAAGCGGATGCCCGTAAAGCAGGTGTTGGTACCGAATCACAAATCATATCTCGCGAGGTATACGCTAAGGTTCAGCAGAGCAAGTTTATTCCAGTTGTCTGCGAATTTGACGAAACTGGTGAGCCATGTCTTCCGATTTTTCTGAAATCGCGTATCTGGATTGATTTTTCAAGTCCTGAGGCGGCGAATGATAACTGGGAAAAACTCATTCGTGTTTTGTACGGAAAGCCTACTTACAATAAGCCATCTCTCGGAAAAGCACCCACTTACATTACAACAACCGACACTGTCCTGGCTAGTCCTGCTGTTACAAAGTTTGTGGCGCTCAAACAGGCAATTATTCAAGAGAAGCGAGGGCTTAAGCTTTATCGGCAGGATTTTCTTGATGCTTGTTATTCTTATGCGGATGCTTTACGTATTCGGGAGCGACCTGATGAGATGAACATGGGGGAGCGGGTATTAGAGGACTGTGGTAAGCTCAAGTATGTTCGCGATCATATTGTGGATTGGGTGCTTCTCGAATCCGAATTCAATCAATCGGAAGAGTTTGGAGATGCACTGATCGAGATGCTGGAGCAATTGCTTGACCTGAAGTCACGCCCATCTGAGGTCAATTCTTGGAGCGATGTTTGGTTTGAGGCGCATCGTGTTTTTGTATATGAGACATTTCTTTACATCATCGCTGCTCTCATAAAGACTAGCGCGTTCAGTACCCTTCACCTTGTTCTTACAAGTCATTATCTTTTACCTGAGACGGAGCGTTATGGGGATAATCATTTTGGAACATTCGGGTTATTCTATGGCCATTCCAATACTCTACAGATTCTCGCGCCGGAAGGCCGCCGTCTTAATGCTCCAGCGGCAGAGCTTATAAAGCGGCAAGCGGACCGAGCGGACGTGCCATTTTCGAATGTTATTCAGGCAGAGTTGCTTGTGCTACTTATGGCGTTTATAACCGATGTTGATCACTGGTATCCTCAAACTCTTCACTATTCATCGTACAACTATAGATTTCCGTTCTTTATAAGAGCTGCACAGCATCGCCATTTTCAGAAGCTAGCACAGATCACCGGAATTGATAGTGCAGAACAATTGCGCAAAGCCGTTAAGGAAGGTCATGAGCGTCTTCAGGTGAAAAGTTGGCATAGCTTCTCGCTGGGGGATTGCACTTTTTGAGTCTGTAAGATAAAGTGTGTAAACGGTCATAGTTTCCTATCATGTAAAAAGGAGAACAGCTATGGCCAGAAAGAAAGAGAAA
>JAFGER010000074.1 GCA_016931495.1 Chlorobiaceae bacterium
CGAAGGTGCCGTCGGTCTCCATGCGATCGATAGCGTTCATGCGACGGATGCTCTGGCGAATGGTCGAGAAGTTGGTCAGCATACCGCCGAGCCAGCGCTCGCAAACGTACGGCATACCGGCGCGCTCGGCCTGTTCGGCGATGATGACCTTGGCCTGCTTCTTGGTGCCGACCAGCATGATCTCGCGGCCGGTCGAAGCGATGGCTTCGATTGCCTTGAGCGCCTCGTCAGCCATGACGAGCGTTTTCTTGAGGTCGATGATGTGAACGCCGTTCTTCTCCATGAAGATGTACGGCTTCATTTTCGGGCTCCAGCGGCGGGCGAGGTGACCGAAGTGCACGCCTGCGCGAAGCATCTGTTCGAGCTGGAATTTTGACATGGTTGTCTCCTTTGTTTAGTTGATCCTCTACCCTGCCGTCACATCCGGGGGATCCTGCATCTTCATGCGGAACACTTCCCCGGAGCTTCATCCGGCAAGCCGGAATGGCAGGGTATGCGAGATGATGGTTGCTACGAAAAAATCAGCGTTTCGAGAACTGGAAGGATTTGCGGGCCTTTTTCTTGCCATATTTCTTCCTCTCGACCATACGCGGGTCACGGGTAAGCAGACGATCCGCCCTGAGCGAGGTGCGAATGGACTCGTCGAACTCGACCAGCGCTCTGGCGATGGCCAGGCTGACCGCGCCGGACTGACCGGTGAGGCCGCCACCGCGCACGTTGATCGTGATATCGAAATCGTTCTGCTTCTCTGCGGCAGCCAGCGGTTTCAGCGCCTGGCTTCTTTTGAACTCATCCTTGAAATACTCTTCGACCGGCAGCTTGTTGACGACGATCTTGCCCTTGCCCGGCGACATGAACACCCGTGCAACGGAGGTCTTGCGGCGGCCTACGGTATCGATAACCTCTTTCATCAGTATTCTTTATAGTTATTGATTGACTTTCATTTCCACCGGTTGCTGCGCGGCGTGCGGGTGCTCCGGTCCGGCATAGACCTTCAGCTTCTTGAAGAGCTGGCGCCCGAGGTTGTTGTGAGGAAGCATGCCCCAAACGGCGTGCTCAATCACCTTTTCTGGCCTGTTCTGGAGCAGATCCTTGGCTTTGTCGAACCTGGTGCCTCCGGGATAATGAGAGTGCGAGAAGTAGGTCTTGTCGTCCTGTTTCTTACCGCTCAGCGCAACTTTGCCAGCGTTGGTCACAACGACGAAATCGCCGGTATCGACGTGAGGGGTGAACTGCGGCTTGTGCTTGCCTCTCAGAACGATCGCGACCTGCGCGGCCAGCCTGCCGAGTACCTGGTTCTCCGCATCGATGACATACCATGTCCTTTCCACCTCGCCAGGTTTGGCTGAGTATGTTTTAAAACTTAACGTCTTGCTCATGCTTCTCAATGATTATCTGGTCTATTCCGAAAAATAATGTCGAACAATGTAATTTATTCCGATTAATTCTACAAACTATTACCTTGTTCTCTTTACAGAATAATCAATCAAACTGCGGACGCTCTCCGGACGCTTCCGCGCCGTTGACACATGAAACCACTGATCGCTCTGGTTGGCCGGCCCAACGTCGGCAAATCGACCCTGTTCAACCGCATTCTCAGGCAGAAAAGCGCCATCGTCGATCCCACGCCGGGGGTTACCAGAGACCGGCACATCAGCCCCGGCGAATGGCAGGGCAAGCACTTCCTGCTCATGGACACCGGCGGCTATGCGCCCGAAAACGACTCGCTCAGCATGGCGATGCTCGAACAGACCATGCGCGCCATCGGTGAGGCCGATGCGATCATCTTCATGGTCGAAGCACGTTCGGGCCTCACCTATCTCGACCTCGACATCGCCCGGATTCTTCAGAAAACCTTCGGCGACAAGAAGATTTTCTTCGCGATCAACAAGGTGGACAATCCACAGCTCGCGCTCGAAGCGGCGGCGATGGTCAGGAGCGGCTTCACTGAACCGTACCTCATTTCAGCCCGAGACGGCGCGGGCGTGGCGGACATGCTCGACGACATTCTGGAGACCCTGCCCTGCCCCGAGGGCGAGGAGACCGAAGAAGATGATTCCATCAAACTCGCCGTGCTCGGACGGCCCAACGTGGGCAAGTCGAGCCTGGTCAATGCCCTGCTCGGCGCGGAGCGTCAGATTGTTTCGGACGTGCCCGGCACCACGCGCGACGCCATCGACTCGGTGCTGAAGCGCAACGGCAAGGAGTACGTGCTGATCGACACGGCAGGCCTGCGCAAGCGCACCAAGATCGATCCCGGCATTGAGTATTACAGCTCGCTCCGCACCGAACGCGCCATCGAGCGCTGCGACGTGGCGCTGGTGCTGCTCGACGCCCGGCTCGGCCTCGAAAGCCAGGACATGAAAATCATCCACATGGCCATCGAGCGAAAGAAGGGCGTGCTGATTCTGGTCAACAAGTGGGATCTGGTCGAAAAGGACTCCAAAACCAGCAAGGCATTTACCGACACGCTGCAAAACCAGCTCGGCAACATCAGCTACATTCCGGTGATCTTCACCTCCGCGCTGACCAGGAAGAACTGCTACCGGGCCATCGACACGGCTGCCGAAATCGCGCTGAACCGGCGGCAGAAGATCAGCACCAGCAACCTGAACCGCTTCCTGCAGGAGACGCTCGCCATGCGCCACCCGGCCACCAAGTCGGGCAAGGAGCTGAAAATCAAGTACATGACCCAGATCGAATCGGGTCATCCGGTTTTCGCCTTTTTCTGCAACGACCCCGAACTGCTCGAAAACAACTTCCGCCGCTTCCTCGAAAAGCGCCTGCGCGAAAGCTTCGACTTCGCCGGCATTCCGGTAACGATGCGCTTTTTGCGGAAATGAGCACGGGAACCACGAAGATAGCGAGGAAGTTCTTGTAACGGCTTTAACAAAAATGATCGGTCAGATCTGATTCATCAGACCGATCCGAGTGATCTGATAACTCTTAAAAAGAAATTATGTCTTCAATACAGAAATCGCAGATCGAGGCCGCGCTTGGCACGGTCATGGAACCCGACCTCGGGCGTGACCTCATGACGCTCGGCATGGTTCAGGACATCGTGGTCGATGAGACGGGCAACGTTTCGTTTTCCGTGGTGCTCACCACACCGGCCTGCCCGATGAAGGAGAAAATCAAGAACTCCTGCATCGAGGCGATCAAAGCGGCTGTTCCAGGGGTTGGCTCGATTGACGTCAACATGACCTCGAAGGTCACCTCCTCGTGCAGCCACGGCGGTCACGACGGACACGGAACGCATGGCGCGCACGGCGGCCACGGCGGTTCGCAGAAGATCGAACTTGAAAACGTGAAGAACATCATCGCCGTAGCCTCCGGCAAGGGCGGCGTCGGCAAGTCAACGGTGTCGGTGAACCTGGCCGTCAGCCTTGCCGCTTCGGGCGCGAAGGTCGGCCTGATCGATGCAGACCTGTACGGCCCGAGCATCCCCACCCTGTTCGGCCTCCAGAGCGTCAAGCCCGAGGTGAAGAACAACAAAATTATGCCGATCGAAAAGTTTGGCGTCAAACTGATGTCCATCGGCTTCCTGGTCGATCCCGAAACCGCGCTGATCTGGCGCGGCCCGATGGCCTCCAGCGCCATCCGCCAGCTCATCAGCGACGTGGACTGGCAGGAGCTCGACTACCTCATCTTCGACCTGCCTCCCGGCACCGGCGACATCCAGCTCACGCTCGTGCAGGCCCTGCCGCTGACCGGCGCGGTCATCGTCACCACCCCGCAGGACGTGGCGCTCGCCGATGTCTCCAAAGCGCTCACCATGTTCAGGAAGGTGGACGTGTCCATCCTCGGCGTCGTTGAGAACATGAGCTGGTACGAGCTGCCCGACGGATCGAAAGACTACATCTTCGGCAAAGGCGGCGGCGAGAAGTTCGCCAAGATCAACGCCCTGCCCTTCCTCGGCTCGATTCCGATCAGCAGCTCGATACGCGAGGGCGGCGACACCGGCACGCCATCGATCATCGCCAATCCCGACGCGCCGACCTCCGTGGCGGCAAGCAAGGTCGCCGGTGAAATCGCCCGGCAGGTTTCGATTCACAACGCGGCCTGCGCAAACGGATGAGGAAAAGCAACGAAAGGATAGCCCGTTAACTTTTCAGGGTTATCCTTTCATTCTCTATATTCAAGGTTAGTTCAGGAAGGCTCCGCCAACCCGTCTATTTTCAACGCACCCTAACAAGTTCAAGCATCATGAAGGATTATCTGCCAAACAGCGACCCATTGTACGACAGAGTCATCAGCGCCCTTGAAACCGTCCGCCCCTACCTTCAGGTCGATGGCGGAGACTGCCAGCTCATCGGCATCACCAAAGACATGGTTGTCGATGTCAAACTCCTCGGCGCATGCGGCTCCTGCCCCATGAGCACGCTGACCCTCCGCGCCGGCGTGGAACAGGCCATCAAGAAAGCCATTCCCGAAATCGCCCGCGTCGAGCAGGTCTGAGCGACCGAGCGACACGAAATGCAAAACGGCTGCCCGGAAATGACCGAGGCAGCCGTTTTTGTTTTTTGGGGAAAAGTGGATTTGGCGGATGAATGTGGACGCTGTGGACTTTGTGGACAAAATTTAAGAGAAGATTCTTCTCCCACATTCGTCCACGACGTCCACTCAGTCCACCAAGTCCACTACTCACTCCAAATTTCTTAGCAGCAGCTCCAGCGAGTCGTCGTTCTTGACGAGCACTTCGCGGGGCTTGCTGCCGTCTCCAGGGCTGACGATGCCGCTGTGTTCGAGCTGGTCCATCACCCGTCCGGCGCGGCTGAAGCCGAGGCGCAGGCGGCGCTGGAGAAGCGACACGCTCGCCTGCTGGTGCATCACCACGAGCCGGGCGGCCTCCTCGAACATGGCGTCGCGTTTGTCGCGATCCTGCCCGCTGCCGGACGACGAACCGCCATTGCCCGCCGGAGGTTCTGGCAGCACGCAAACCTCTTTCTGCGATGGCTGCTCGCCGATGAAGGAGGTGATCGCTTCGACCTCCTGCGTGGAGACGAAGGGGCACTGGATGCGTACCGGCTTGGGCAGGTTCGCGGGCTGGAACAGCATGTCGCCGTTGCCGAGCAGCTGCTC
>JAFGER010000075.1 GCA_016931495.1 Chlorobiaceae bacterium
ACCGGAGCGTACACGGAGTACGTGAGGATTTCGAGCACCACCCAACGCAGCAATCGTGACGCGCAATAAGTTTTTAGAGGTGCCCTAAATCGTCTCTTGGCCACGGATTACAAGTGCACAGTTGAAAAAGAATTGGAATTACACCAGACCCGGCACTTAATCGGCAAAAAAAAGGGCGAGCACAAAGGTTCACAACTGGAGGACGGACACCACGCGAAAGCCGACGCTGAACTGCCTGATCTTCGAGCTGACAAATGATGTATTTTAGCTCTATTTTTTCATTATTATGTTGCCAAAGTGCATACCATATCCAAAACTGCTCTCATGAAACTTATAAACTGGAATAGAGAGAAGAACGAGTGGCAGAGGAAAAACAGAGGAATCTGTTTTGAGGATATACTTTTTTATCTGGATCGTGAGTGTTTGATCGACGATATAGAACATCCGAATCAGGAAAAATATGGTGGACAAAGAATGATGGTTTTGAATATCGATAACTATATCCACCTTGTTCCTTATGTAGAAACAGCTGATGAAATTTTATGAAAACGATTATTCCAAGCCGAAAAGCAACAAAAGAATATCTGGAGAGTAAAAAATGAATAATTTTGATAATGATGAAAAAGAGTTGCTGGATTCTTTTGAACGAAATGAATGGCGTTCTGTTAAAGACCTGAAAAAGCGAAAGCTGGAACTGGAAGAATCTGCACGTGCTACCATGCGAAAAGATAAACGGGTAAATATCAGGATTTCCGAGCGCGATCTGAAAGAATTGCAAAAAATTGCCCTGAAAGAAGGGTTGCCATACCAGACTTTGATTTCGAGTATTTTGCACAAATACATAAACAAGACTCAGGCAGAGTAAAAGTGAAACTGGAGCTGTCTGCGGAACGTATACCCCAATCCGAAATCGAACGCTTCATGCAACTCAACCCCGCATGCGAAGTGATCGTTAAATCGAATGGATGACGGGTGGGGCTGACGGGAAATGGATAAAATGAAAAGGGGAAGAGTATCTGAAATGGAGCCTCTTCCCTTTTTGCGTTGGTGGGTTGATGTTCTACTTGCCGAGATGGAAAGAGGTGATGTGATAAAAAAAGATAGTCTAACGTTGCGATAACCGGCTCGCTCTATGTTGGCATGTTCGGTTGATTGGCTGGTTAGATTATTCTTCTTTTAATATTTAAAAATTCATCTGCAAAAATTTCCGCCATTGCTCTACCTTCAGATACAGTTATAGTTTCATTGTTGTATTGTGCTTTAACTGTCCAATTATAAGAACCATGAATCACTTTTTTCATATCAATAACACAGAACTTGTGATGCATTATGTTTTGATACTCTGACTCAGGAGAAACTTGGTAAGTCTCAAAATATTGACTAATCTTTGAAATAAGATGCTTATTTATTTCATCATCAATAGTGATGATTTGTACATTTAAGCCTTGCTTTTTCTTTACATAAAGCTCGTTAGCTAAATCTCGATCTGTAAACCATGCGACCGCTACCCATACTAGATATTTTGCATTTCTGATTTCAGAAATTATTTTACTCTTAATATTTTCGAAATTAGCATCAATGCTCAACTGCTCACTATTTCTGATGGCATAAACAAACTCATCAAGGCCCGTTGAAGGATACTTCCCTATCATTTTCTTTGCCAAAGACCATAGCGCTTCTTCATCAAAGTGGGCAACTCTCGAATAGACATAGTTCCGCTTACTTTTAAATGCCTGTTCAGTGGTACCTTTTGCAAGGCCATAATTTTCGCATATTAGACTTAGGTTGTTAGCTGACTCCGATGAAAGTGATTCAGTAACAATGCTGAGAAGTTTGTTGAATACTTCAGGCGTAAATGAAGGCTTTTCAGCCAAGATATGACTATATGAGTAAAAATGATCCTCAATGTAGTCGATTATGCATTGAACTTCGGCATTAAGATCATATGCCTCTTCAATATACTCAGGCTCAACTTTTAGAGACTGAACCATGTCGTTCAATTTCTTATCATCCATCCTTATGGCAGTAGACCTAAACCTCTTTATAATATCTTTGTATGCATATAAATACGCACTTATTTTATCTGGATCATCGCTTGGTGAGCAGTGACCCAGCTTAAAATCTTTTATTTCACTTATAAGATATTCTAATCTAGTGAGCGACTTGCTCATAGCCTATTCACTGGTTTTAATAACTAAAATTATTTATTATCTATAATATCGATTCTCATACAAATATTTTACATTTTACTAAAATCTTAATTTACACACAAATATAAGTTTGGCTTTATTCCCCAGAATAGCGTATTTTTATTGCCATTAGCACACTTATGCAATCCGCATAAGTATACTCCATTGTTATTTTCATGAATTTCCGAGACTGTCTTCTGAAGAAAAAGCATATCCCCAACAAAAAAGTGCCGTACCATCTTCGGTAGGCGTCACAGCATCAGAAATTCTGCCGTCAAAACTCGACTTATGCAATTCTTCAATCACATTGACGCATTATCGTCGTTTTCGCGACAGAATCCGCAACGCACCGCTATTTCCGTAGGGGCGGTTCGCGAACCGCCCCTACAGTTACGACAACCGACCGGAGCGTTCAACTTCAAAACAAAAAAAAGGCAGACCTTTTAAGCCTGCCCTTTTGAAAAGTACTTTGACGACTTACCCATCTCCTCTCACTCGATATACATCAGCGCCTGATCGGCGGAAACCGCATCGCCCGGTTTGGCGAGAACGACCGTGACGATGCCCGACTTGGGCGCTTTGACCGGAGACTCCATCTTCATGGCTTCCATCACCGCAACCTCCTGACCCTCTTCGACCTTCTGACCGGCTTCGACCTCCATCTTGAAGACGTTGCCTGGCATCGAGGGCATCACCGGCGTACCCTGATGCTGCATCTGCGGCTGAGGCGCGGACATCTGCGGCATCGCCATCGGCTGCGAGCCGGGGGCGGCGGACTGCGCCATCACCATGCCGTCGGCGATCACCACGTTGAACGACTTGCCGTCCACCATCACCATGTAGTTGCCTGACAGGTTGCTGCGTCCGGCCGGTTTGATGAGGTCGGAGAGGCGATCCTGCAAGGAGTTGCCGTGCGAGGTGACCTTCAGCTCCTCCTCGCTATGCTTGGCCTTCTCTTCAGCCTCGATATCCGCCTTGTAGCGGATGCCCATCGGTTTGTCGCCCTTGAGGAAGCCGATGCCCTTCGCGCCACAGGTGGCGGCAATGAAGATGTTCTCGTCGGTCACCGGCAGACCCGCCTCTTCGAGCAGCTTGCGGTTGTGCTCGACGCCGAGGTCGGGGTTGCGGTCGTTGATGTCGTGCACGTCCTGAACGGTCGGTTCGAGGCCGAGCTGCTCTGCGGCCAGCGCAACCACCTCCGGATCGGGCGCGGCGGGCGTTTTGCCGAAGTAGCCGAGCACCATCTTGCCGTAGCCATCCACGATCTTCTTCCACGGTCCCTGCACGGTGTTGGCGAAGGCCTGCTGGAAGTAGAACTGCGAAACCGGCGTCACCGAAGCACCGAAGCCGCCCTTGGCCACCACTTCGCGCATGTTGCGGATCACCTCCGGGAAGAAGTGCAGCGTGTCGTGGTCGCGCATCATCTGCGTGTTGGCCGTCAGCGCGCCGCCCGGCATGGGCGAGAACGGAATGACCGGATTGACCTCTTTGGCCTCCGGCGGCATGTAGTATTTGTCCATGTGCTCGATGAACATTGACTCGACTTCGAGGTACTTTTCGTGGTCGATGTCGAGCGTGTAGCCGGTGCCGCGCAGGCGGTGCCACATGGTGAGAATATCCACCTCGGCGGTGCCGCCGCTGACCGGAGCCATCGCGAGGTCGATGATGTCGATGCCAGCTTCGATGGCCGCATAGTTGCAGGCCACGCCCATGCCGGCGGTGTCATGCGTGTGGAATTCAAGCACCGTGCCCTCGGGCAGCATTTTGCGCGCGCCCTTGACCGTTTCGTAAACCACGGCGGGGGTGGTGGTGCCGGAGGCGTCCTTGAAGGCGACGCTGTCGAACGGAATGCCTGCGTCGAGAATCTCTTTCAGCTTGTCGAGATAGAACTGCGGCGTGTGGCAATAGGACTCGTTCAGCCCCGGCGGCAGGCCCATCAGGGCGATCACCACCTGGTGCTTCAGTCCGGCGTTGACGATGCACTGGCCCGACCATGCGAGGTTGCGCACGTCCATGAGCGCATCGAAGTTGCGGATGGTGCTGATGCCGTGCTTCTTGAACAGCTTGGCGTGCAGGTCGATGATGTCACGCGACTGCGAGACGAGCCCGACCACGTTGGCGCCTCGCGACAAGGTCTGGAGATTGATGTCCGGCCCCACCACGCGGCGGCAGGCGTCCATCATCTCGAAGGCGTCCTCCTGGCAGTAGAAGTAGAGGCTCTGGAAGCGGGCGCCGCCGCCCACCTCGAAGTTATCCGTACCCGCATCGACTGCCGCCTGGAGCACCGGAAGGAAATCCTCGGTTTTGACCCTTGCTCCGTAACAGGACTGGAACCCGTCGCGGAAGGAGACATCCATAAACCGTATTTTTTTCATAGAACGCTCTCGTAGGTTTTAACTGATCTGTTATGACCGCGCCCCGCGAGGGTGATACCGTCAGGAAGCGCGGCCTAAAAAGTTAACTTGAGTGATCCGGTCGAGCCGGAATACTTACTCCTTGCCGATGGTTTCGAGAATCGCCAGCGACTCCTCCTCCACCTGCTGGTGCAGGCTGTTGCCGTTGGCGTCCATCGTGACGATCGCCGGGAAGGCCTTGACCTGCAAATGCCACATCGCTTCCGGCACGCCCATCTCTTCGAGGAAATCGACGCCGGTCACCTTTTCGACGCTGCGGGCGTAGTACTGCGCCGCGCCGCCGATGGCGTTGAGGTAAACCGCGCCGTGCTTCTGCAAACCCGCCAAGGTCTTCGGCCCCATGCCGCCCTTGCCGATGACGGCGCGCAGGCCAAGCTTTTCGATGACATCGGCCTGATAAGGCTCCTCGCGGATCGACGTTGTCGGGCCCGCGGCGACAACCTTGTACTCGCCCGCCTCGTTCTTGAGCATCACCGGGCCGCAGTGGTAGATGATGCCACCGCGGATGTCGAGACCTTCCGGCAGATCGTGGTGCATAACGTAGTGGTGGAAAGCGTCGCGCCCGGTGTGCATCTCTCCCTCGACGATGACGATGTCGCCCACCTTGAGCGAGCGGATCGTCTCCTCGCTGATGGGCGCCCTGAGCACCACCTCGCGGCCCGTGAGCGGGATGCCCTCGCCCTGAGCCATGCGTTTGATTTCGTCGCTGGAGCGGTACTGCCACTCGGTGATTGAGCCTTCGGCGGGGTCGATGATGACGCCGAGTCGGCGGTAGGCCCAGCAGTTGTAGGCCACGGAGACGAAGAAGCTGGCCGGTACGCGGTGCGACTTGCCGATCTTGCAGCCGAGCAGGGTGCTCTTGCCGGAGAAGCCCATCGGGCCGATGTTCAGGGTGTTGGCCTTGTCGAGCATCTCCTGTTCGAGTTCGCCCAGCACCGGATCGGGGTTGGTGTCATTGACGTAACGGAGCAGCTGCTTCTTGGCCAGCTCGAAGCCGCTGGTGCGGTCGCCGCCGACGCCGACGCCGATGAAGCCGGGGCTGCACCCCTGCCCCTGCGCCTGCCAGACCGCGTGGGCGATGCACTTGCGCACACCATCGATGTCGCGAGCCGCGCGGCCCTGTCCGGGAATCTCGGCGGGCAGCGAGTACTGGATGTTCTTGTTCTCGCAACCGCCGCCCTTGAGGATGAGCTTCACCTCGATCTCGTCACGCTCCCACGGCTCGAAGTGGATGACCGGCACATGGTCGCCAAGATTGTTGCCGGAGTTCTTGCCGGTGATCGAATCGACCGCATTCGGGCGAAGCTTGCCGGTACGGGTCGCCTCGGCGACCGCCGCTTCGATGTCGCGCTTCATGGCGAGCAGGTCGGCGCCTTTCGGCGCGTGGACGAAGAAGGTGGGCATGCCGGTATCCTGGCAGATCGGAGCGACGTTATCGACAGCCATGTCGATGTTGAGCGTGATGGCCGACATGGCCAGTCCCGCCCTCGAATCGGGAGCCTCCTTGCCGACGGCGTCGGCAATCGCCTTGCGCACGTCGCTCGGCAGATTGGCGGAGGTCTCCGTGATCAAGGCTATCATTGAATCCCTGAACTGTTTCATAATCGTGAAACTTGAAGTGAACAAAGAGAGTAAACACTTCTCCTGCAACAGCCTTGTCATTTGCACCAGGACGGACGATCAGCGAGGAACGGGACATCGCTCCGGTGAAACCGCTTGTCATCTGGCGAAGCGGGCCGTACAGACAAAGAATCTGGAAAACTCTATCACCGATTACGCTCTTATTTGCCGATAATTCAAGCGATAATCGAGGGCTGGCAGTAAAACGTGGAATTTACAACTTTTTTTGAGAAACCATGAACCGCATCTGTTTCGAGACAAAAGGGACGCCGAAGCGTCAAGCCAACTGACAAATTGTCCGGCACGAATTGCATTTGCGAACCATCCCGGCTTGTCGGGACACACTGCCGCACATGGGCTTTGAACAGTGTATATCTGTTCAGGGAAAATTGAAAAAGAAATTGGGCTGAAGCCCAGATTTTTTAAAACCGCATATACCCCGGACTGAAGTCCGGGGCAATTGCTGAGAAGCATACCCAGCTCGCGCATGCACTTAACAATCCAATTGCACTCAGGCGGGCTTTAGCCCGTCGGACATTCAACTTTCTTACATTCACATTGCCCCGGCTTTCAAGCCGGGGTCAGGCGGTCAGCAAAAAAACCGGGCTTCAGCCCAATCTCTTGCCGTCTTGGCAGATTCCATCTGATGGATTGCCACGTCCCGAAAGATCGGGCGGCTCGCAATGACGGGATGTGTGCGGCAACGCCTAACAGACAATGCCAATACACCGCATTCTGGTTATACCGGAATTTTTGCCTTAGCTTTCAAGCGGAACCGTCACCCGCCCGAAACCGGAGAAAGCGCATGAACATCGTAGCCCAGGCCCTGCTGAAGCCACAAGCCTATCCGCATCCGACCGCGCCGGAGATTGAACTGGTCGAAACGCACATTTCATGGATTTTCCTGACCGGCGAGTTCGCCTACAAACTCAAGAAACCGGTCGATCTCGGCTTTCTCGACTTTTCGACGCTCGAAAAGCGCCGTCGCTTCTGCCACGAGGAGCTTCGCCTGAACCGCCGCCTCTGCCCCGACCTCTACCTCGACGTGCTTCCGGTCACGGAATCGGCAGAGGGAATCCGCATCGGCGGCGACGGCGAGCCGCTCGACTACGTCGTCCGCATGGTGCAGTTCGACCGGAACTTCGAGCTCGACCGGCTGCTTCGAAATGACGAGCTGACGGCGGAGCAGATCGACGATGCGGCGGAAGTGATCGCCGCTTTTCACGCCTCCGTCCCGCAAGCCGACCCAGCCTCGCCGTTCGGCAACCCCGAAGAGGTCATCAAACCGATGCTCGCCAACTTCGAACTCACCGGAAAGGCTGCCCGCTCCGAGAGCGAACGGCGCGACATCGAACGCCTGCGCGGCTGGACGCTTGACGAGCACCAGCGACTCAGCGAAGTTCTCGCCAAACGGAAAGCTGGCGGCATGATGCGGGAGTGCCACGGCGACATGCACACCGGCAACATGCTGATCCGCAACGGGCGAGTGATGATCTTCGACTGCATAGAGTTCAGCCCGCAGCTCAGCAAGATCGACATCATCAACGATCTGGCGTTTCTCTTTATGGATTTGCAGCACGCAGGGCACGCGGAACTGGCGTGGCGGCTGCTGAACGGCTGGCTGTCGAAAACCGGTGACTACGGCGGACTGCGAGTGCTCAACTTTTATTGCGCCTACCGGGCGATGGTGCGCGTCAAGGTCACCTCGATCCGCCTTGCCCAGGAAACGGACGAGGCGGAGAAAAGCGCGACGCTCGCCGAACATCGCTCCTACCTGCGCCTCGCCCTCGGCTACACCGAGCGCCCCGAACCGCTGCTCGTGCTCACGCACGGCGTCTCCGGCAGCGGCAAGTCGGTGATTTCGTCAAGGCTCGCTGAAGCGGGCGGCTTCATTCACCTCCGCTCCGACGTCGAGCGCAAGCGGCTGTTCGGCATCGGCAGCCTTGAACGGAGCGCCGGAAAAGGGCTCGACATCTACTCGCCCGAAGCCACCGAAAGAACCTACGCGGCCATGCTCGAAGCGGCCAAAGCCGCCCTGTCCGGCGGCTATCCGGTCATCGCGGACGCGACCTTCCCCATGAAACGGTTCCGCGATCCCTTCATCGAACTGGCCGGATCGATGCGCTGCCAATGCCGCATCCTCTGCTTCAGCGCTTCGGAGGATGAGCTGCGCCGGAGAGTTCGCGAGCGTCACGCCACAGGCGGCGATCCGTCCGAAGCTGACCTCGCTGTCCTCGAAATGCAGATGCGCAGCACCGAACCGTTCGGGGAGAACGAAAAAGCCCTCTGCATCGACGTGAACACAGAGGGCGAGGTTTCCATTGAATCGCTGCTTCGGGCACTCAGCCGCTGACGGCATTTTGTCCACAAACTCCATTTCATCCACGGTGCTTCGTACGGGCGACCGGCCGGTCACCCGCACAATGCTTACACGCGGCCTTACGAAATTCTCCTCTACACCTCGATGCCGAAAAAGTGGCGGATGACGAGTCCGGCCAGAAAGCTGATGCCGGAGACCACCACGATCAGCCCTGCCATTTCAAGGAAACGGCTCCTGAACGATACGCCCTGCGCGACGGAAACATAGAAATTGAACAGGGCGATCACCACGAGCGCGCCGCCAAACGCAAAGGCGAGACTCAGGTAAATGTCCGCAAAGACGAAGTAGGGCACAATCAGCACGGCCACGGCCAGAATGTAGGCCACGCCGGTGTAGATCGAGGCCTTGAGAGGATTTTTCGCGCCGGGCTCGGCCTTGGTGGAGAGGTACTCCGAGGAGGCCATAGAAAGCGCGGCGGCAAAGCCGGTAATGAGCGCCGTCAGCGCCACCAGCCGCGTATTCTGCAGGGCGAAGGTCAGGCCCGCCAGAGCGCCGGTCAGCTCCACGAGCGCATCGTTCAGGCCGAGCACGATTGAGCCGGTGTACCTGAGCCGCTCTTCGTCGAGCAGCGTAAGCAGCGCCTGCTCGTGCTCCTCCTCGTCACCGATCAGCGCGACGATCTCGTCACCAAGCCCCCTCATCCCCTCATAGGCATGTTGCGCATCCTGCTCCCCGCCCTCCATCAGCTTGACGGCGAAGGTGAAGCCGAACAGCAAGCTGATGAGCGAATAAAACCAGATTCTGATGCGATCGGGCGCGACATCACGCCCGGTATATTTTTTCCAGATCCTGTAATGCCGCAGTTCGTCATCGGCGATCTGGGCGAAAATCCGGCGGTTCTTCACCCCATCGATCCGCCCGGCAAGGTTTTTGTAGATGTGGTGCTCGGTGATTTCGTTTTTCTGGAAACCCAGGATCAGCCGGTTTTCCTGTTCGCTGAGGGTAGTCACGGATAGCGCGGAATTAATGGGTTACTGCCGATATACATTCGCTCCGGAGCCTGAAACGACATGCTCCGGAGCGGACGCTCTGCGGGAAATTACGGACGGGTGGCGGCTTCGACCAGCTCGTTCATCCGCGAGACGTAGTCGGCGACCGATTCGAGATCGCCTTCGAGCAGCAGCGCGCTCTCGAAAAGCTGCATCACCGCCGCGCGAACGACCGGGTCGGTGGAGAGACCGACGGCGTGCTTGCCCGCGAGGTTCCGGATGATCGGGTGCGCGGTGTTGACTTCGAGCACCTTTTTCGAGCCCGGCATGCCGGCCTCCTGCTGCATCATCTTCATGACCCGCTCCATCTGGCTGTCGAGCGCATCCTTGCCGCTCACCAGCGTCACCGGCGAGCTGACGAGGCGCTTGGACTCGACCACATCGGCCACGCGGTCGCCGAGCACCTCCTTGAAGAGCGAAATCACGCCCACCGTGCCCTCCGCGCCGAGACGCTCCTGCTCAGGCTCGACGGCGCTCTCCTCGATCTCGGCCTTCTCGATGGACTTGAGCGGCTTTTTCTCATACTCGAAAATCGAGGGGATGACGAACACATCGACCGGATCGGAGAGCAGGAGCACCTCGATGTCGCGCTTGCGGAAGTATTCGAGGTTTGGATGGGCCAGCATCTGCGCGCGGCTGCTGCCCGCGTGGTAGTAGATTTCGGCTTGCCCCTCGGCCATGCGCTCCACATACTCCTTGAGCGTGACGTACTGGCCCTCGCCAGTCTTGGTCGTCTCGAAGCGTAAAAGCTCGATGAGCTTGTCGCGGTTGGTGAAATCGGTGTTCAGGCCGATTTTGAGGATGGTGCCGAACGCCTTGTAGAAGGTGCGGAACTTCTCCGGCTCCTCTTTGGCGAGCGTGTCGAACCAGCCGAGCAGCTTGCCGGTCAGAATCTGGCGGATTTTGGCCATCACCGGGCTTGACTGCACCAGCTCGCGCGAGACGTTCAGCGAAAGGTCTTCGGTATCGACCACGCCGCTGACAAAGCGCAGGTACTCGGGCAAGAGGTCGCGGCACTCGTGCTGGATCAGCACCTTCTTGACGTAGAGCTGCGGGCCGCGTTTTTCAAGCGCGCCCTGCTGGTAGAGCAGCTCCATCGGCGCTTCGGCGGGAATGAAGAGCAGCGCCTTGAAGCTCACCGCGCCCTCGACCGACACATGCAGGTAATCAAGCGGATCCTTGAAATCGTTCGAGATGAACTTGTAGAACTCGCTGACCTCCTCCTGCTTCAGCTCGCTTTTCGGACGCTGCCAGAGCGCGGTCATGCTGTTGATCTGGCGGCTGCCGAGGTTGATGGGATATTCGACAAAGTTGGAGTATTTCTTGATGATCTGCTCGACGCGATACTCTTCGGCGAACTCCCTGAACTCCTCCTTGAGGGTGAACGAGATTTTCGTGCCGCGAACGTCTCGCTCGATCGGCTCGATGGTGTAGGTGCCCTGACCGGACGAAACCCAGCGCCATGCCTGCGAGCCAGCTTCAGCGCTTTTGGTCTCGACGGTCACCTCGTCGGTCACCATGAAAACCGAGTAGAAGCCCACGCCGAACTGGCCGATGAGGTTGGCGTCAAGCGGCTGGCCCTCCTTCTGCTGCGACTTGAGCGCCTCCATGAAGCCGAGCGTGCCGGATTTGGCCACTGTGCCGAGATTCGAGATCAGCTCCTCCTCGCTCATGCCGATGCCGGTGTCCTCGATCACGAAGTTGCCGGACTCCTTGTCAACGGTGATGGTGATTTTCAGCTCGCCCGACTTGTCGATACCCTCGTCGGAAGTGAGCATCCTGAAACGCGCCTTGCCGAGAGCATCGGAGGAGTTGGAAATCAGCTCGCGCAGGAAGATTTCGGGATGAGTGTAGAGCGAATGAACGATCAGGTTCAAAAGCTGCTTCATTTCAGCTTTGTATTCAAATTGCTTTGCCGAGGAAGTCTGTTCACTCATTGCAGTCATGGTTTGAATTGAATCGGAGCCGGCCGGCTGGTCAGGAGCCTGAACCGTTGGCATACAAGATAAATTTCGGGGGATAAATTTAACGGTGAGCACCAAATAACGCAAGCGGTCAAAAGGTGGGGGCAACAGCGGATTCACCAAATTTCAAGAACAGACGGATCAGTTCAATCTGACTGATCCGTCTGTTCTGATAAAAAGCCTGCCAGCCCTCACACTCGACGCAGCTTTTTGCGCGCGGCGGCTTCGCCTTCGTAAACCCGCTTGACGCCGTCGCCGAGCGCTTTTTCGATATCACGGATGTTGGAGACCAGGCGCGACATGCCGGAAATCTCCACCGACGCCGCCTGGTCGGAGCCCCACATGGCGCGGTCGAGCGTCACGTGGCGCTCGATGAAGGTCGCGCCAAGGGCGACGGCGGCCCAGGTGGTCGCCAGCCCGACCTCGTGGCCCGAGTAGCCGATGGGATTGTCGGGGTAACGCTGCTGCAACGTTTGAATCATGCGCAGGTTCAGCTCCTCGACCGGACAGGGGTAGGTCGAATTGGTATGCGCGATCAGCAGATTGTCGCGGCCAAGCTCATTGACGGCGGCATCGACCTCCTCCATCGTGGACATGCCGGTGGAGATGATGAGCGGGCGCCCGGTCGCCTTGGTCTTCTTCAGCAATACGAGATCGGTCAGCGAAGCCGACGCCGCCTTGTAGCACGGCGGGTTGAACTGCTCCATGAAATCCACCGCTTCCTCGTCCCAGCAGGAGGCGAACCACGCAATCCCCTTCTTGCGGCAGTATTCATCGATCTCGGAGTACTCGTCAAAACCGAACTCCACCTTGTAGCGGTAGTCCATATAGGTCATCCGTCCCCACGGCGTATCGCGCTCGATCTGCCGCTGATCCATCGGAACGCAAAGCTCCGGCGTCCTTTTCTGGAACTTGACCGCATCGCATCCAGCCTCGGCGGCGCCCTCGATCAGCTTTTTGGCCACTTCGAGAGAGCCGTTATGGTTGATGCCAATCTCCGCGATCACATAAACCGGATGGCCGTCTCCAACCATGCCATTTCCTATTTTCACTTCAGCCATAAAGAATAACGATGAGATATTGAAAAGTGTGCATTGCACTCTTCTGTTGAAGAAATAATGGTAAAACCGGGATATGATTTCCGGAACAAGATGGCGGTTACGATGCCCGGAGGGAAATGAGCAGCTCGGCATACTCCCTGAACGCCCCACGGCCGCCGTGGGCGGCGCACCGGTAGTGGACGCTCGGCTCAACCAGATGCATCGCATCGCCGGGGCAGGCCACAATGCCGGATGGAGCGATGGCGCTCATAATGCCGAGGTCGTTGACATCGTCACCGATGTAGGCAATTTCAGACACGTCGAGGCCGGTATCACCAAGCACATCCTCAAGGCGGGAAAGCTTGTCCTTGACACCGAGATAGAGATGCCGGATCTGAAGTTTTTCGGCGCGTTTGACCAGGCTCGGCGAGACCTCGCCCGTCATGATGCCGGTTTCGATGCCGCAGGCGCGCAGGCGCTCGACGCCCATGCCGTCACGAATGGAAAAGCGCTTGAACTCCTCGCCCCGCTCCGAATAATAGACACCGTTATCGGTAAAGACCCCGTCATTGTCCGAAAGGACAAGCCTGATGCGTGAAGCCCTCGATTTCAGTTCCTGCGGGGAGAGTTCTATCATGAAACTGCGCTTTTTCAGAAAAAAACGTTGAACAAAAAATGAAGCGAAAATATATCACTTTTCTGTCGAGGATTCCATCCGAAAGCGCTCCCGTCCGGAAGATTCCACACCTGTCAACAACTTATCCACATTTCATCCACAAACCGGCAAACGCTTGCCAGATGAGGTTTTGCGAATGAATTACCTTACCGGAAACAAATCCGGAAATCCCGGAAAAAATCACGTATGTCTTTTTTTATCAAGCACTTACTCTATAAAAAAGAGGAAAACTCAAACAGACGGAAAAAAATCCGGGCGTACGTTGGCGCCGGCATCGTAAAACCTTATCTGTCAGTTTTTCAACATTTATAGAACCGCTTCAACGCCCTGCTCACCCAATCCGCCGAAAACCGGCGGCAGTGGCTGAATGAAAGGAAAATCGGCGAGGCTTGAACCGAAGCAGACCGGCAGGAAAAATGCAGTCGGAGAGAAACAAGGGTGGCACGAAAAACATTTCATGCCACCCCTAAAAAGCATGGTCAAGCGGTTTCCTGAAATCAGGCAAAGGTTTTGTTGTACCTCTCGATCGATTCGAGCACAATCCGCTTGGCGGTTGCGGCGTCCTGGAAATCTTCAACCAGCACGGTTTTGTTCTCAAGCGCCTTGTACTCTTCAAAGAAATGCTGAAGCTCCATCTTGAAGTGCTTGCCGAGATCGCTGATGTCGTTGATGCCGCTGACGCTCATATCGCCTTCAGCAACCGCGATGATCTTGTCGTCGCCCTCGCCATGATCGATCATGCGCATGACGCCAATCACCCTTGCCTGCACAACGCACATCGGCACGATGGAGCACTGCGAAACAACGACGATGTCGAGCGGGTCATGGTCTTCACCGAGGGTTTTGGGGATGAAACCGTAGTTTTCGGGGTAGAGAACAGAGGAGAAAAGCACGCGGTCGAGTTTCAGCATTCCGGTCTTCTTGTCAAGCTCATACTTGGTCTTGCTGTCTTTGGAAATCTCGATGATCGCATTGACGACGTTCGGACACTCTTCACCGATTTCGACGTGGTGCCACGGGTTAAAATTCATAGTAGCCTTTCCTTCTTGGTAATCTGGATAGTGTAATTGCTAAGGTTCGCCAAAATAGAATTTTTTTTCGAACCTGCCAGAAAAAAGAGCTTCAAGAACAAGATCGAACAGATCAGCCCAATCGATCAGATTTGACTGATCTCTCCGATTTTCCGCTCACTTCCGCCGCTCGAAATACTCTTTCGTCTCACTGGCGATGACCGGGCTGAGCAGCAACAGCGCAACCAGGTTCGGCAGCGCCATGAGGCCGTTGGCGATGTCGGCGAAGGTCCAGACCGCCTGCAGCGAGGCGACCGAGCCGACCATCACCGCCGCGACCCAGAGCCAGCGGTAGGGCTTGATCGCCCCGCGGCCAGCGAGATATTCGAGCGCCTTCTCGCCGTAGTACGACCAGCCGAGAATGGTTGAAAAAACGAAGGTCAAGAGGCCGAACGAGAGCACCAGCGGGCCGATGTGCGGAATCTCCGCAAAGGCCGCATTGGTCAGCTCCACGCCCTTCAGGCCGCTCGTCCATGCGCCTGAATTGACCACCACGATGCCCGTCGCCGCGCAGACGACGACCGTGTCCCAGAAGGTGCCGGTCGAGGAGATCAGCGCCTGGCGCACCGGATGCGAGGTCTGCGCGGCGGCGGCGACGATGGGCGCGCTGCCGAGGCCCGATTCGTTCGAGAAGAGGCCGCGCGCAATGCCGTAGCGCACCGCCTCGCGCGCCCCCGCGCCCGCGAATCCGCCGAGCGCGGCCTGGCCGGAAAAGGCCGAACTCACGATGACACCAATCGTATCGCCGATTGAGTGGTGACCTATCACCAGAAGCACAACGCAGCCGATCAGGTAGAGCGCGGCCATGAAGGGCACGAGGTACTCGCACACGCGAGCGATGGACTTGATGCCGCCGATGATCACCACGCCGGTGAACACGGTCAGCACCGCACCGCTCAGCCAGGGGGAAATCTGGTACTTGGCCTGCAAGAGCGTGGCGATGGAGTTGGCCTGCACCATGTTGCCGATGCCAAACGAGGCCGCGACCGTGAAAATCGCGAAAATGACGCCAAGCCATTTCATCCCCAGCCCTTTTTCGAGCACGTACATCGGCCCGCCAGCCACCGTGCCATCCTCCCTGACGACACGGTATTTTACCGACAGCACCGCCTCGCCATACTTGGTCGCAATGCCGAACACGCCGGTCAGCCACATCCACAGAACCGCTCCCGGCCCGCCCATCGCCACGGCGGTCGAAACGCCGACGATGTTGCCCGTGCCAATCGTCGCCGCCAGCGCCGTCACCAGCGCCCCGAAATGGCTGATCTCGCCCGTCCCCTCGTGCGAGCGGGTAAAGGAAATGCGGATGGCGTGAGGCAGATGCTTCTGGATGACGCCAAGCCTGAACGTCAGAAACAGATGCGTTCCGAACAAAGCCACCAGAAGCGGAATGCCCCAAACCAGGTCGGCGATTTGCGAGAGAAGGGTTTCAAGTGATTGCATGGGAATGGATTAGGATGAATGTCACAAAATGATAGCCAGATAACGGATGCTCCCGGGACGGCTCGAGTACGAACCGGGTTAAAATACCGAATTTTGCCGGGATATGAACGTCCTGAGCGCTCGAGCATAGCCATCAGGCCACCTCATAACCGGCTATCCTCCCATGCCCGATATTCCCGATTTTTTGATATTTTCCGGCCACATTGCCGGGAGCCGGACTTGATCACATCAGACAGAGAGAAGAAAAGCATGGAGTTAGCACAGGAGATCGCGCGGCGGCGGACGTTCGCCATTATCAGCCACCCGGATGCGGGCAAGACCACCCTCACCGAAAAGCTGCTGCTGTTCGGCGGCGCTATCCATACAGCGGGGGCGGTCAAAAGCAACAAGATCCGCAAGACGGCGACCAGCGACTTCATGGAGATCGAGAAGCAGCGCGGTATTTCGGTGGCGACTTCGGTGATGGGTTTCGAGTATCGCGGCAAGCGCATCAACATTCTCGATACACCGGGCCACAAGGATTTCGCCGAAGACACCTACCGCACGCTCACCGCCGTGGACAGCGTCATTCTCGTTGTCGATAGCATGAAGGGCGTCGAGGAGCAGACCGAGCGCCTGATGGAGGTGTGCCGGATGCGCCATACGCCGGTGATCATCTTCATCAACAAGCTCGACCGCGAGGGGCGCAACCCTTTCGAGCTGCTCGACGAGCTGGAGCAGAAGCTCGACATCCAGGTATGCCCGATGACCTGGCCGATCAGCCAGGGGCAGACCTTCAAGGGCGTCTATAATCTGTTCGACCGCTCGCTGAACCTCTTCGAGGCCAACTCGTCGCAGATCGGCCAGAAGCTGACCGACATCGAGGGAATCGACGATCCGAAGCTCGAACACTGGGTCGGCACGGCAAACACCGCGAAGTTGCGCGAGGATGTTTCGCTGATCGAGGGAGTTTACGAACCGTACGAGCTGGAAATGTACCGCGAAGGGTTGCAGGCGCCGGTTTTCTTCGGCAGCGCGATCAACAACTTCGGCGTCCGCGAGCTGCTCGACACCTTCATCGACGTCGCCCCCTGCCCGCACGAGCGCGAGGCGTCGGAGCGCATGGTGCACGCATCGGAGGAGGCGCTCTCGGGCTTCGTCTTCAAGATTCACGCCAACCTCGACCCGAACCACCGCGACCGCACGGCCTTCTTTAAAATCTGCTCGGGGCGCTTCGAGCGCAACAAGTTTTACCAGCACACGCGCCTCGGCAAGAAGCTGCGCTTCTCCAACCCGACGCAGTTCATGGCGCAGGAGAAGAGCGTCATCGACGAGGCGTGGGCGGGCGACGTGATCGGCCTGTACGACAACGGCTCGCTGAAGATCGGCGACACGCTCACCGAGGGCGAGAACCTGCACTTTCGCGGCATTCCGAGCTTTTCGCCGGAGATCTTCAAGGTGCTCGAAAACCGCGACCCGCTCAAGACCAAGCAGCTCGAAAAAGGCATCCGCCAGCTCACCGAGGAAGGCGTGGCGCAGCTCTTCATCCAGTACGGCACGCGCAAAATCGTCGGCACGGTGGGCGAACTCCAGTTCGACGTGATCCAGTTCCGGCTCGAACACGAGTACGGCGCTCAGTGCTCCTTCATGCCACTGCGCTTCCACAAGGCGTTCTGGATCACCAGCGAGAACCAGGAGCAACTCGACGAATTCATGCGCCGCCGCGCCAACGTCATCGCGCTCGACAAGGAGGATCACCCGGTCTTCATGGCTGAAACGGAGTGGATGCTCAAGATCGCCAGAGAGGATTTCCCGGAGATCGAATTCCACTCCACCTCGGAGTTCAAAACCGAGGGCGAAGACGCCTGACGGGTGAATTGTAGGGGCGACCGGCCGGTCGCCCGTACGGAAAA
>JAFGER010000076.1 GCA_016931495.1 Chlorobiaceae bacterium
CGGACTTTAGTCCGGGGTTTATGGATAAGAAAAAAGAAATAAGGGCTTTAGCCCAATCTCTTCTTTTAGAGAAGATTGCGATTTTTTATTGCCGGATTAATATTACCAGAACCATTGACTTTGAACACCTTCCGCCCAGTTGTTATCGTTGCGTTTTCTTGTGTTTTTCATCCACATCTTGTACACGCGGACAGCACCGCCCTGTTTTCGTGCTGAACTTTGGGAGTGCGGATAAAAACGGAACGTCAAAGAGGATGCGCCACCGCTAACCAGTGTGTCTGGCGGTTGATGATCGGGAATCCAGTTGCCTTTGCCCAATTTACCCCATTTTGTAGCCGGATCACCTTTTGTTCCCGGCTCCGTGATCGAGGAATTGCTGTGGTCGCCGGATACATATCCAATATCATCCAGAGAATCCCGAGTGGATGTGGAAAATCCTCTGCCCGCGTGTCCCGATGTAAAGCTGCCGTGTCCTTTCAGGAGTGTTTTGTTATCGCTACTCATTTTCCCCATGACCTCATCATGGGCTTCCTCTGCGGTTTTTTCCTTTTCGGGCTTTTCTGTGTCGAGTTCGTTTTCCGGATTGATCTTGCCTTTCAGCCACCAGGTTTCATTACGGGGATAGGCCTCAAGTTTGACAAAACCGTACCTGGTTTTAATTGCGGCCAACATTGGGGTCATCAGCGCCTGGGTGGGGGTTCCTGATATTGCCCGGACTCCCTTGGCGGCGGCATTCAGTCCCAGCCTCAGCCGTTCGTTGGGATCCTGCGGCAAACCGGCCTGCGCAATGGCTCCGCCCAGCTTCTTCAGCATTTTCCCCAGCCACGCCACAATCTTGTCCAGCCCTTTGTCAATCGGCTGGCGGATTTTTTTGACGATGCCGACGAGTTTTGCCGGGATGCCGCCGAGTCCGGCGAATTTCGCGAGGAAGGCGATTACCACGGTCAGCGTGTTGGCCAGCGTCTGCTCGACTCTCGTGGCGGCGGCGTTGACCTGACCGGCGGCTATTGCCGAGATGGAGTCGATGAACGAGCCGACGACCGCCGCGATCTGGTTGATCTTTTCGATGAAGAAAGTGACCGTGTTGTAGATCGCGATGATCGCCTGGATCACCGCGCCTGCCGGGTTGAGCATGCTGACCAGCTTCATCACCGCCGCCTTGACAATTTCGACCGAAACCATCTGCGTGACCTGCGCGATAAGCTGATCCTTGAGTTCGCTCAACTCCGTCTTGATCTGCTCCCACGCTGCCGCCGGGCCATCCTTGACGAGCGTCACGAGTATGCCCGCCGTTTTCTCCAGCCCCGCCAGTACCGGTTCCGGAATGATTTTGACGAGCTTCGAGCGGATGTTCTGCCACGTCAGCCCCAGCACCGAAAGCACGAGCTTGACGATTTCAAGCAGGCTGAACGATTTCGGGATATAGACCCCGGCGTCGGCCAGCGGCCCGACCAGCCACTTGATGAGGGCGGTTTTGAGGTGGTTGACAATATTGCCCGCGAAACGCTGGAAGCCGAGTTTGGCGGCCCGCACCAGATTGCCGACAAACCCGATCGGGTTTTTGAGGATCGAAACGAAGGCGCTTTTGGCTTTCCGGAGGTAAGGCATCACGCCGGGAGCGACCACCGAAAAGAGGATTTCGAGGAGGCTGATGACCTGGTTCAGCGCCCAGCTTCCGAACTCGGCGGCGATGCCGAGGAACGCGCTGCCGATCTTGCGGAACGCGCCGACCACCGTCACCAGATCCATGATCGTCAGTGAGGTGAGCGTCTCGATGATGCGCCGCGGTATCGAGCGCGCGAAGCCGAGCAGCCCCGAAAGCACGCCCTGGAACCATGCCCAGGCGCGGGCGATGGCGTTGCCTTTCCTGATGTTTTCCCACACCTCTTCCTGGCCGATGAGCTTCATGAAACCGCCGATGAGCGCATCGGGCGTTCGCGGCACAGGCTCGCCGGTGATGGGATCCTCTCCGAGCAGCGCCCGGAGCAGGTCATAGCCTCTGGTGCCTTGGGCAAGCGCGGCCAGCGGTTTGAGAATCGCCTCTTTGATAAAGCCGAGAATTTCGCTGACCAGGCTGCTGGCGAACGAAATCAGGCGGCTGATCGGGGCCGTGAAGATGCTCTTGGCCCGGTTCCAGACGCTGCCCCAGTTCCAGGGCGCCAGGTCGGAGAGCCCGAGCGAGTCGAGGAACTGGTGCAGTGCATCGCTGAACATGCTGCCGACCATGCCGAGCATCCTGATCTTGCCCTCTACCCAGGTGGCGACCCTGTTGATGATGCCGTGGTTTTCGAGCGCCCGGGTGATGAGCGGTCCTCCCGGCACCAGCTCCACGATTGCGCGAAGGATGTTCGAGGCGCTGCGGTCAACGGTGCTCATGTTGATCGGATTGACGCCAAGCACGACGGTGAACATGGTGAATCCCGGAATGTAACGGGCCTTGTCGGCGATCCAGTCGAGTATCCTGCCAATCACGGAGCCCTGCACCTGGGGCGGTGAACTTGCCGTCGAAACTTGCGGAGCCCGCTGTACGGCGTGGCCCTGCTGGATGGTGTGCGTCAGCTCATGGGCCAGCAGATGCTTGCCCTGACTGGTGCCCGGCTGGTACTGGCCGCGTGAGAAAAAGATATGGTTCTTGTGCGCGAAGGCTCTGGCGCCAAGCCGGGTGCTGAGGCGCGCGGCCTCCTGGTTGTCATGGATGCGGACGTTGCTGAAATCGGCGTTGAAGCGGGGCTCCATGAACCTGCGCACCTCGTCAGGCAAAGCCCGTCCACCGGCGCTGTTTTGAATGCCGGACTGCACGGCGTCCGGAGCTGTCGTTTGTCCGTTCTCTTTAGTCTGAAGCTTGTTGTCCTCGCTTTTGCGGAGCTTGTCATCGTCCTGCTTCTGAATCTCCCTGTCGGGTTCGGTTGTCTTTTGAAGCTTGTCGTCTTCGCTTTTGCGGAGCTTGTCGTCGTCCTGCTTCTGAATGTTTCTGTCAGGTTCGGTTGTCTTTTGAAGCTTGTCGTCTTCGCTTTTGCGGAGCTTGTCGTCGTCCTGCTTCTGAATGTTCCTGTCGGGTTCGGTTGCCTTCTGAAGCTTCTCGTCCTCGCTTTTGCGGAGTTTTTTGTCATTGGCGGGTGACGGGGTAGAGAGTGGGGCGGGCATGCGCATGACCTTGTCGGCCATGCTGTCGGCTTCCAGCTCGAACTTGTCTTTTGGATGGCCAATGGTCAGCTTTGCCTGAACGGATGGCCTGGCAGGGGCGAAAAACGTCTCTTCCCCGGTTTTGGCAATGAAGGGGCTTCTTGCCGCCTGATGGCGTGCGGATTGCGTTGCGCTTGACGATTTTTCCGCGCCTGTTTTCATCGTCTCGGGTTTTCAGCCGTGATACAACCACTCCACCCGGAGCATTTGGGGCATCCAGGGCAACTTGATCATCGAAATTCCCCAGGGCAGACTGTCGAGCAGAATGTCGAAGCTTTTCGATTCGACCTGTAGCAGCCAGCCGCCGTCATGCCACCGGGTCAGCTTGCCGTTGCGTTTGAGATAGGTTTCCCGCAGGGCGTCGATGCCGGTGTTTTTCAGCGCCTCCCAGTGGCCGGTGACCGCCGAGAGCAGGGCTGCCGACTCCTCGCGCTCTTCGTCCGACAGGGGCGCGGCCTCTCCGGCAAGGCTTGCCGGCTGGAGGCCGCAGAGAATTTTGGCCAGCGCCAGCCCGTATTCCGGCGCGGCTTCCAGGCCGGTGGCGAGGAAGTGCAGAAGCTGGAGCGCCCGGCTGGGCTGGAACAGCTCGTCATCTCCGGCGACCTTCAGTGCGCTGAAAAACTGCGGCAGAAAAGGGTGCAGCAGCACCAGTCCCGCGTTTTCGACGTACAGCCCGCGCCGTTCGTCCGGATGCTCCCGAACGGCTTCCGGCGCGTTCGGGGTGGTTCCGATCTGCCCGCGGGTCGTCTGCGCTCCTGAGCTTCGGGGTTGCGCCGGGCCGGGCGTGTGTTCGCGCGCAAAGGTTGTGGTCGAGCGGGCATTCGTGTCTGCATCGAAGGTGCCAGATGAAGCGTCGCGCGAAGCTGCCGATGATCCGCCGCCGGGCCTGTCGGCAGGCGGATGGCCGGAATGCGATCTCTGCGCATCCGGTGAGGCAGTTTCGGGAGTCCGGTTCTCCGGATGCTGCGCCTCCGGGGCTGACTGTGGCGCATGGCCTCCATCGCAATGTGCTGCCGGCGCGGAGTCGTGCGTCTGGCGGGCTGTCCGGGCATCTGGCGCCAACGGATTCTGCTTTGTTCGGGAACGGGTTTCCGTCACGGTTTTATCGTCCGGCATTCCGGCACGGAAGCTTTCCGCAACCTCCGGCAAGCTCATGGCGATTTCAGCAAGCATCGCCTGGAGCTCTTCGGACGCGACGCCTCTCCCCGTGGCCGAGAGGGCGAGGGCGTGGTCGAGCAGCTCGCGCTGGAGCCGGACGCACGAGCCGGCTGGCAGGCCGGAGCTGCGGAAACGGTCGAGCAGATTCTCGATGATTTGCCGTGCGCCGGGCCAGAGCCTTGCGAGCAGCCCGATGGCGACTGGCTGCGCGAACTGGAAGAGGAAGCGGTGACGGGCTTCCGGGAAAGCGAGCGCCTCGGCGGTCTGCCGCACCAGGCCGGACCGGTTCCACGCTTCGAGCAGTTGCGCCTCGAAACTTTCGTGCGACAGCGGCCTGAACGTTGCGGGAAGCGTGCCGTGCCGCAGAAAAAAGAGCAGCGCATCGACGGCGGCCTCCTCCTCCGGCAGCCGTTTGCCGACCGGTCGTTTGATGGCTTCGTCAGTGCCCTCGGCGCCCGGCATCGCCATTTCGCGGAGAGCCTTGTCGAGCGCCTCGGCGATCATCGCGGGCAGGTATTCTTCGAGCTTGTCGGGCGCAACGGTTCCTGCATCGATTTCAAGCCTGTCGATCTGCACGACGCCGCCATCGGCAGCGTGACGGTCGAGAATCCGCCCGATGGCCGCAGCGAGGCCTTGCCGGCACAGCGCGGAGACGGAGGCCTGAAGTCTCAAGGCCTCGCGTTCGGAGCCGGTAAACCGCAGATCGAGGTACTGCTTGCCGATGGTATGTCGCTGCTCTGCCGTCATCAAAAAAGTTGCATCGTATTGCCGGAAAGCGGTAAATTAAACCACTGGATTCGCTTCAGCCATCAAGGTTGGGGTTTTCGGGAATTGGCATACACTTATGCCGACCCTGTACCACCGAACGCAAGCATGTACAACGGAGGATAAACCCTCTGATTTGCGTTCGGTGGTCTTCCTTTTTTCTTTTCCGGCCTCACAGTTCAAGTCCTTTCTGCGCATCTTTTTTCCCCTTGTAGATCGTCACCTGATAGCCGCCGCTTGCCGGTATCATCGCTGTCGTGATATCGTATTGGCTGTCGATAAGCAGGTCGATTCCGCTGAAGCCCGTTTTGCCCGTCACTTTCCGGTTCAGCGTACGGAACGCATTCAGTTGCGTTACCGAACCGAAACTCTCGATGTTTTCCGATTCGATTCTCGACAGCCAGCTTCCGTTAGCCCAGCTTCCCGCAAGGACTATTTTTGCATCCGGATCGATACTTTTTATGGCTGAAACGATACCGGTGAGCACTGTTTTGTAAATCGGCAGTTTCTCGGCGGTTTTGTACCGGCGTGCGCGTTTCAGCGTCAGCTTTTCCCATTTGACGAGCTCTTGCACCGACGGGCGGGTGATCGTTCTCTGCGTTGCATTTGGTCTGAAGGTTTTCTGGATCCAGCGATAAACTTTTTCGTCGTACTCGGTAGCGATCATCCGGCAGCTGCTCTTTGTGCCGGATCCGCCGATCTGTTCCCAGAGGTCGTTCTGGAAGCGGTACATGCCCTCGTGGGTGTAGGCGTAGCGGATACGGTTGCCCTGAACGCCTTCGAGCTCGATGCGGAAGCGCTGTCCTTCTGCAAAACGGAGCAGCACGTTTCCGGTTCCGGCGGTGTGGTCGAACACCAGGCCGAGCGGGAAGGTTTCGTTGAGCTTGTTCATGATGGCGGCGTGGCCATAGTTTTTCAGTTCGCTCAGCGGCACGGTGACATCGACGTGGTTGTGGCCTGCGATGAGGTTTTTACCCTGGATTTCGTACCGTTTGATTCTGACGACATAGTTGCTGGCGAGGCGGTTGCGCTCCTGTTCATGCGCCGCGCGCGCCTTTGGCGTGGCCTGCAAGCGGTACTCCCGCAGCGTGATGTTGTTGAGGTGCCGGATGCTGTCGATCCAGTGATAGTCGCACTCGCCTACCGGCACTCCGGTGACCGGTTGCGCTGCGGTGAATCGGTAGGGGAGTGAGAAGTCTGCGACAATCGTGTTCAATCGCAGGTTCATCAGCACTTCGCGGAACGGGTCGTCGGGCAGAACCGGCACCGCTTTGCTGTGACAGACCATCACGAAGGTGCCGCCGGGCAGAACGCCCGCGTCGTGGCTGATGCCCGGGTGCTGTTTTACGAACTCCGGCAGGTAGCCTTGCAGCTCTTCATCGTTGGCGTCTTCCGGCGCAGTTTCAGCTTTCACGACGAGCACCTCAAAGGGCAGACGGTACCTGGCGATCTGCTTTTGCAGTGTTTCGAGGGCTTCGCTCCAGTCGAGGCCGAGGTGACCCTCGATGCGGAAAAAGCCGCACCGGTCGAGCGAGGTGGTGATCGGGGTGTCTCCGGGAATTCCGTATCCGCAGTTGAGACCGGCTCTTCCTGCTGCGGTTTTGGAAAAATCCCAGGTTTCAAGCAGGGACGACCGGATGTCGTAGTAGCACGGGATGGGCCGTTCTGACAGCGGGCTTCCGGCGGTGCGCCCGGGCGTGACGCGTATCGTGGCCACTCTCGCATTGGCGGGCCCCGGTGTATTGCCGGACTGTGCCGGAGGTTCGAAACGGTCAACCATCGCCTGGAGCCTGCCGTAAAGCGACTGCACCTGGCGGCTTCTGAGCGCCAGCTCTCCCGACGCCGGAGATGGCCGGAATTCGTGCCGGTAGATCAGAGTGCCGGCTTCACCGGAAGGCGTGGCGGGTGGCGCCGCTTCCAGTTCGCCCAGCTCCAGATGGCGCGCAAAGAGCGCCGACGGCGGGTTGCAGAGCGAAGTCAGCTCAAGCGCTTTCCAGCGGAACTCGTCGTAAGCGTCGATGAGGTCTTTGAGGAAATCATAAAAGTACTGGAAGCTGGCGGCCGCGGCGGCTTTCGGTTTCAGGAATCTCTTCCCGATCGCTTCGAGCCGTTCGATGAAGGCGTCGCCTTTGTCGGCCAGAAGCGGGCCGAAAGCTTCACGCGCCGCGTCGAGCGCCTCGCCGATGCGGGTGAAGAGCGATTTGCCGGAATCGTCAAGCGGATCGGCGAGCATCGTTTTGTAGGCCGCAAGAATCGAGCCGGTTCCGCTCAGGGCGGTTGCCGGGACGTCGAAGCGCGGCATGCCGATGTCGGGCAGGTCGAGCCGTGCCGCGCGATCGGGGAAAAAGTCTCCTTTGGCCACGATGGTTCCGGCGATGCGCTGGTGCAGGCTGTCAAGAAAAGCTGTCGGGACGAGCAGCTTGCGCACCCGTTCGGTTACCGTTGTTCCCTGGTCGTCGCACGAGCCTGGCGTGCAGGTTTTGAGGCTGGTTTCAAGAAGCTCGACATAGAGCACGACGGCCATGCCGGAAAGGTTGCCGGCATCGATCGGAGAGCTTTCATCGTCGTTGTAGAGTTCGTGGCCGCTGTCGAGCAGTTCCAGCAGCCCGCTCTCCTTTTCTTCGTCAGCGAGCAGCGGCTCATAGTCGTCCGCGATGGTCAGTTTGCGGCAACGGTCGGCCTGGAATCCCCCGTCGCCGATGATGACCGCGTAGCCTGCCGAGGTGACGCCGTAGCCTTTGGAGATTGTGACGGTCGCGTTCCCGCCGCTTTTGGCTGCCGAAACCTCCAGCCCGCAGACGATGCCGATGCCGTGCAGCGTGGCCCGCGTCAAACGGTTCTGTTCGTCCAGACGGTCGTGCAGCGTATTGAGGTGCGAGGCGCTTAGCACCTGGTTGACCTCGAAGAGCGGATAATGGTTGTTCTCAGGGATCATGACAAGCTGTTGTTTAGCGATTGATGGCCATTGCGTTTAGCCGCCGAGCATGGTGCTGTCGAGCCGGACCGGATTGACGTCGTTGCCCTCCTTGCAGTCGTGCAGGGTTGCCGACGGATAGATGCTGCGCAGTCGCGCGAGCATCGAAACTACCTTCCGCAACAGCAGGCTCTTTTCGATGCGGGGGGCGTAGAAGTCGATGAAAAGCTCTTTCAGGCGTTGCCGTTCCGCAGCCGACAGCGAGCTGCTGTTGAGCGGCGGGTGCGTCGTCGCCGTATCGAAAACCGCGCCCGTAAACGCTTCCGGATGTTCGAGGCTTTCGCTGCCGGCGCCCGGCTGCTCCAGGGCTTCCGAAAAGAGTTCGGCAAACTGCCCGACCGCCAGGCGCGCAGTTTGAGCCGGATCGAGCCATGAGCCGATCATGCCGGTCATGGCTGATTGCACCGTTTCAATGAAATTGCTGGAACGCTCCGGCATCTTCTGCTCTTCGGCAAGCAGCGCGAGCCATGCGTTCCAGGCGCTGGTGAAGCGGTCGTGAAGGCGCCAGCGGTCTTCGGTGACCATGTCGATAAAGTGGTCGGCAAGGTGACCGAACACCTCCGGGCCGATGGTTTCGTAGTTGCTGACGCCGCCGTAGATTGCCGACAACGGATCGAGCTTTTCGCCGAGCAGGTCGCGCAGTGCCGTTTTAACGGTTCCGCCCCGGTAAAGCCGGTACTCGCCGCTTTCAAGCCATGCCGTGACCACCGGCAGCGCCGCATCGTGGATCAGTCCTGCTCCTTTCAGCGCGTTGTTCAATGGCGGACGGGCGTTGGCTGCGTTCCTGCCGTTTTCGCGAAGGTATTCGCCCAGCAGCCCGACGAGCCGGTCGCGCTCTGCCGGCGGGTAGTCCCGGTTGTCGATCCAGCAGATCCTGCCGAGCAGGTGCGCCGGGATTTCCTGCCTGATGGTGCGTTCGATGGAGCGGCGCAGGTCGATGTTGGTGTCGAACGGCGCGTGCCAGGCGGGCATGACGACCGTAAGCTGGAACGAGTAGGGATCCTGCCTGCCGCACGAAGCGCTGCGGCTTCCTTCGAGGCACACCTCCATCAGGGCATCGCCGTGGAAGCGCGGTCTGAGCAGGATATGTTCGACGATGATGATCTTCTCTTCGCTCTCTTTGGACATGCCGGCAAGAAGCGCGATTCTCTTTTTCAGCACGGCCTCTTCCTGGCCGTTCAGGCCTCTCGTGCGGTTGCGGCTCAGCGAGGGCAGGGCAGCCAGGAGGGTGAGCTTGTCCCTGATGAGTTGCGCCGCCGGTTTCTGCTTGCCGTCGTAGCCGGTGAGGTGCAGGGCGTAATCGGTGATGCGCTCGCCGAAGCGCGCCAGCAGGTGGTCGAGGAAACGGTTTCTCCGCTCCTGCATGGCTGAATCGCTTTCCACCATGTCGTGCAGCGTTGTTTCATCGAGTTCCGACCCGAGAAGATCGCTTACCCCGAAAATGAGTTCTTCGCGGTTCAGATCCTTGACGAACAGGGTTTGCTGAACTGACGGGTCGAGCGAAAAAAGATGCCGCGCATTGGCCAGTTGCTCGTGGGCGTTGGCCAGAAGCTGCTCGAAGATCATCAGGTAAGCCTTGAGTTGCCTGACTTGCGCCCGCCGCTCCTCCGTTGCCGGTTCGCGCACCCCTTCGGGGCCTGTGCCGTAGAGTGCGGGCAGCTCGTATTGCACCGGGGTGAAGTCGCCCGGATTGCGCCAGATGCCCGCCGGTACCGGAAGGTCGAGGTCGCTCTTCTGTTCGATTTTCAACGGTTCGGCCTGGCCGCGGAGCAGGTTGAGCGCATCACGAACCTCCTGAAAATCGGCCGTGAACGGCAGTTCGTTTTTGTAGAAGGTGAAGGCCGAGTTTTCAATCGACAGCACCGGCAGGTGATTGTCGCTGATTTTGAGCGTCCATTCCGCGCTCACCTTGTCTTTGTCTGCACCCGTTCCGGTGTCGGCCACGCCGCTGACCGCATTTCCGCTGCTGTCCAGACGGGTCAGCCGGAGGTTCCTGACCGCGATGATGCCATCGATTTCAACCAGCTCGTTGATGATGTCGGAGGTCCGGAGGCCCTTGAGCAATTGCGCCCTGTCAAGTTCATCCTGCCGGATGAAACCGTGCTTCAGCTTCGGGCCTTCAAAAATATCATCGACCGGCACACCGGCCTCACGCAGCTCCGGTAACGAGTGGAACGGCACTTGCGGGTTGAAATGGTTTTCGATCGCGAAGAGCACCGAGGCCAGCACCTGTTCGATGTCGGCATCAGGTTTGACGACGATCTCGGCGCAAACGGCAACCTCTTCGACCCGGATCGGCCTGATGCTGCAAAACTCCTCGCAGAGGTTCCGGTGGTTTTGCAGCGTTGCGGTGACCCGCTCCATGATCTGCCGGACGGCGGCCGTTTTCAGCAGGAACGGTTCGGCCAGAGCCCGCACCAGCTCCTGTTCGAGAAAGCTGTTCGACTCCAGCGCTCCGCCAAAGCTTCTGATCGCCGTGGAGGTGCCGTACAGGGTGACCGGCACCTTTTCGAGCACGATCGAAGGCGCGGCTTCATCTCCGAAAAAGAGCCCGATATCGACCCTGTAGTTCCTGGGCTGTCCGGTGCTGGCGGCGTTGGTGAGGGAGAGCTTCGAGACGGGTCTGCTCAGCTTGCCCTCGCTCTCGACGTACCCGGTGATCGGGCCCCACGCTCCGGCGTTCCATTCGGGAAGCCTGAACTCAAGGGTGATGAACGGCGACTGGTTCGGACCGGTCTCGACGGCAAGGGTACAGCTTGTCTTGAGGTCGTTCAGGTCTCCGAGTTCCGGGTGCGTTTCGAACTGGAGATGGACGTCCCGAAGGCCGAGAGGCCAGAGTGCCGATGCCTTTTTCCTGATGACGGAGGGCATGAAGCTCAGCCGGTCTTCCCTGAAATCCGGAAACCAGAAGCTTTCGCACGCGCTTTCGCGGGGCGTGACCCAGGCGTTGCGCACCCCGTCGTGATCGACCAGCAGACGCCGGAAGTCACTGGAGGTGAGCGGCCCCGCCGTCAGCATTTCCCTCGCCGTGAAGAAGGGCTGGACGGAGGCTTTGCCCTTTTTCTCCGGCGGATCGGCCAGAAGGTCCGGAATGCTCCAGCCGATGCGGTAGCCGAGATCGGTAATGGCGTAGCAGAGCGCTTCGAGGATGGTGATGCCCGGATCGTGGCTGTTGTAGTCGCTCCACCAGGCGCTGCTCATCCGTTCGATGAGCTCGATTCCCCGGTGTCGAAGCAGGGTGAAATCCTGATCCGGCTGGCGCTTCGGCTCCTTCGGTATGGTAACGGTCGTTTCAGGCATCGCGGAATGGTTGTTTGAAAGTCGTGTATGCGCTAAGGCTTCCGGCTGCTCATGCCCTGTTCATCGGCAATGGCCGTGATCAGGTGTCTGGCCGCCTCAACCGATACAAGAATCGAGATCGGCAGGGAGGCTTCAGCCTCGTCGGTATCATCGCTTTTCTTTTGGTTGCCGTCGATGTGGTACATCCGGAAATCGGTGACGTAGTCCACATAGGCGCGCTCTTCGACAAAATCGATCAGCGTGGATTTATGGATTTTTCCGCCGAAGGTGATGTCTGCCCCCTCCTCGAAAGCCCAGGGGGAGAGGTGGCGCATCAGCTCCTGCCGGAGCCGTTCGAGATGGAAATTTTCATCGAAGCCCGGCAGGAACCTGACCCTGAAGTCGGTTTGCACCGCTTCGAACACCGGGTTTTGCACATGGAGCGTGGCAAGGTCGGAGGCGTGCGCTTCGAGGTGCGTTCTGACGAGCGCCAGGTCGCCGAGGCTGGTGTACGGACGCAGCGGATCGATGGCGTTGCTGTTGCGCAGGTTCGGAATCGTCACGATGGTGACATGGCCGGGCGCAAGCTCGCGGTAGATGCCCGTGCCGGTTTCGTTCGGCTCGAACTGCGTGTGGTTCAGGCACTTGACCTTGTAGATGTTCGGGAACGCTTCGAGCACCAGCCGTTCGTAATCCCACATCGTGATGGCGCGGTTGCGGTGCCGCAGCCGTTCGCTCACTCTGGTGCGGAAGGCGGTGTCATGCTCAGCCGCGCGTCCGCCGAAAGTGGCATAAGGCTGCGTGATTTTTTTGATGGCCGCATCGGGCGTGACCGCTTTGCTGATGGTGCCTGCCGCCAATGGTTCGTTCTGCTGGGCGGTGGCGGAGTCTGCCGGAAGAATCTGCGTCGCTCTTGCGGCCTGGGCGGCTATGCTGACAATCTTGCAGACCGCCTCGGGCTTCTCTTTGACCGTCGCACGCAGCCAGTGAAGCTCTTCGCCGCCCAGAAGCGCGTCACCGCTGGTTGCCAACGCGGGCACGGCAAAGCGGATAATGCCGGATCGGGTAAGCTGGGCGGTAGAGTCCGAAAGCCCGGTGGCTGACAGTTCTTCCCACTCGCCGGAGCAGAGCCAGCTCCACCGGATATGTTCTTCCGGTTTGGCGACGGTTGGCGCGGCGCTGCCTTCGGCAAGCTGGAAGAGCAGCGAGAGCGTGCTGCCGGCTTGCAGGTTTCTGATGCCGATGTAGAACTCTCCCGCGTCATTGAACGGGTAAAGCAGCGTGGGCTTGCCGGTTTCAGCCATTGCCGTGCTGCCGAACGGAGTGAGATGATAGAGCGAGGCGCCGGACAGGGCGACCCTGGCGCGGTAGCTCAGGGTCAGGGTCTCGATGAGCGGCGTGTAGGGCTCGACCGGAAGGCATCCGGAGAACGCCTCGATATAATCCTGGGTGAAATTTTTTGGGTCTTTCGGCTCTTTTTTGCCGTTTTTCAAGACATAAAGCTCGTAGCGCACCTTTTTCCAGAGGCTCATGCAGTCATCGGCCATCTGCTCGCCTGAGGCCTTGCGGACAAGGTAACGGCTGAGGGTTAGGGGATAGAGCTGGTGGCCGAAATCGTCTTCGAGGCTTAACTTCATGAAGCCGCACCGGCTGTCGAGCGTGTAGCGGGTGGTGTCGAACTGAGGCTCCGTCACGTTTTTTTCTGGCAGGGTGGCGCCGCTTTCCGGAATGGTCACCTCGTCATGCTTCCAGCGGAACAGCGGGAGGCGCTCCTTGTCGGCAGTTTCGGGCCATGACCCCTCTTTCAGGAAGCTCAGCGAAGCTTTCGGATAAAATTCGTTGACCCAGTCGAAATCGATGTGCCCTCTCCAGAACGGCAACCCTTTCCAGACGATGCGTAACTGGAAACTGGCCCCTTTTTTCTGGAACAGTTCGTCCGAACCGATAATCAGCGCGTCGCCGGTTTCCGGAGTTGCGCCGAAGGGCTGGAAGGGTTTGTCGGTTTTAAGCTCTCCGAACTTGTTGGAGACGGCCAGGTTTTTCAGTCCGGTGCCATCGGGTTTGCTGTCGCTGCCGTAGCCGACGCGCACGTCAAGCATTGCCTTCGCCGGATCCAGATGCAGTTTCTGGAGCGTCTCGAACGGGAGGCTCTTTTCGTCCTGCTTCAGGACAGCCTTGAGCATTGGCAGGCCGGGAGGAAGCCCGTTGCCCGGTTCGGCCTCGCTCATCGGTACCACCGCCGGCATGGAGCCGTCAAGCGTGAGCGGGATGGTGATTTTGCTGCTGGCCGAACCCGAAAGCGCGGTGGTGTCGATGGTTGCCTTGCACCACTCTTTCTGGCCTGAAAGGTAGAACTCGAAACTGTTGCAGAACTCTTTCTCCGAAACGGTTTTTTCGGCGAATTCAAGCGTCAGGGTGATGGTGCGCTTTCCCTCCCGCAGCAACAGGTAGTGCGAAGCGATCACAAAACCTGCCGTTGCCAGATGTTTACTGCCGGTTGCGTTGATGAAGGGGTGCCACTGACCGTCAGCCGTTGTCAGTTCGGCGCCCGCGCCGTCAGCGGAGTTCATGACCGGCCAGGCGTAGAGCCCGGGTTTTTTGCTGGCAGTCAAACTCACGGGGGTCGAACGGCCTGTTGCCATCAAGGCATCGACCGATGCCTTGTTGGGCACGAACGGTTCGTTCAGGGCGAACCGGACGGTCTTGCCCTCCGCATTTTTGCCCTGGAAAATCGTGCCGCCCGCCAGCAGCGCGCTGTCGCGGTTTTTGGCAAGCTCGAAGAGCAGATGCACCTCACCGGCCAGCGCCGTGTTCGGCCTGAGTTGCAGCACCTCCTTGTAGTAGTGATCCAGATGCCTTCCGGTGAGCGTATTCAGGTGCTCGCGGGAGTGCTCCATGAGCTGGAGGAAGGCGAGGAACAGGCCGTAATGGGGCTGGTGATCGTTCCTGCCGGTCAAGAGGCCGGGCAGCGCCGCGTTGGCATCGGCAACCGTCCGGGCAAAAGCTTTGAGGAACAGGTCGAACAGCGAGGCGAAGAGGTTGTGGGTGGCCAGATGGCTGTAAATGTCCTGACCGGGCTCGACGGCATACAGGCTTTCGTCGGCTTCGATGGCTGCATGGAAGGCCGCCCAGCCGGATTCGCTGCCGGTGATCCACGCTTTCGACAGGCCTGCATTGCCGATGGCCTGGAACGATGCGGTCGTGGCGTCGAAAATGAGCAGCTGCGGGTCGGTGGCGTTTGTATCGATCAGATCGCGCTTGCAGCCGCCCTTGTAGATGGCGATCAGTTTCCTGAGCGCGGGAGCAAGGCGGGTGGCGATCAGCTTGCTCAGGGTTGCCTTGAGCGCGAGGCTGTCGTCGAGCTCGTCCTTGAGCCGGTCAAGCTCTCTGGCCAGGGTGCCGACGTCACTGAACAGCATGCCGAGGGTGGCGCGGAAATCGGTTTCCGGCGGCGCGCTGCGGGAGTTTTTGAGCAGCTCGAAAAGCGTTTTGGTTCTGATGCGGTAGCGATCGACCTTCTCGATTGCCGCGCAAGCCACCCGCACCAGCGGGTCCTGGCTGAAGAAGCGTTGCCAGTCGTCAACCTCTGCGTTGTTCAGATCGTAAAAGCGCAACCATGCCGAATAGCTTCGGGCAAACGCGACAGCGTATTCTGGCGTCCGGCCGTCAATGGGCGCGCTTGAGGGATCGAGCTCGGCGGCGAAGCGCTGCTTCTGGCTCGTTCCCTCGTGCATGAGCCGGTTCGGATCCCTCTGCATCGGGCACTCGTTACCACCGGACATACTTCAGTTCTCCCCCAAAGGATTGACGGTTATTGCCAGATCGATGTCGGTTCCCTCCTGGATGTAGTACGGATAGACCATGTTGAATCGTGAGTTGGTTGCCTTGATCAGGTAGTCGATGCTGATGAGCAGCACGCCATCCTGCTTTTCGTGCTGACTGATCGTGATTTTTTCCACCCTGATGCGCGGTTCAAAGTAGAGCAGCGACGATTCGATCTTGTCTGCAACAAGGGTTCTGATGCGCGTGTCGAGGTTTTCGAAGAGCAGTTCATCGAGATTGCAGCCATACCAGGGGATCATGACCCGCTCGCCCTGCAGCGTGCCGAGCAGCACGGCCAGGCTTGAGGCGATGACCGCTTCGTCTTCAAGCATCTGCACGCCGGGCACGTTCCGGTCGAATGCCGGTGGAAAGGCCCATCCACGTCCAAGAAACGGGTATTGCATGATCAGGAAAGAGTTATGGGTCTTGCAAGTCGTATAAGTCTTATAAGACCTATACGATCTGTTTGCGAATTACCGGCGCGGCAGGAATTTGGCCTGCCATTGAATTTTTCGTTCACAGCGCTACCCTCCAATGATCACGGTTGGTGCGCCGGGCGGCATGATCGCGCCGCCTCCTGCGGTCGGGTCGCCGACTCGTGCTGCGGGCATGCCGCCGATGAGCACGGTGGTGGAGCCCATCAGAATGGCGTCCGCGCCGCAGGTGTCACCCATTCTTGCCGCCGGCATGCCGCCGATGAGCACCGTCGGCGCTCCGGGCGGGATGATGGGTACCGGTGCGCCCTGGGTTGCGGTGCTGACGATCATGTCGCCGACTCGTGCCGCGAATGCCATTCCGTTTCTCCCGTTTCAGTTGATCTGTACCATGCCGCCGCTGACCTTCGCCGTGGCGCTGCCCTTGAGTTCCGTGCTTGCGCCTGACAGTTCCGCCGTCGCCGCGCCTTCGGCCTTGAAGCCGCTCTGCGCAGCCAACTCGATGTTCACCCCTTCGGCCTTGAGGTCGCCGGCGGCTTTCAGTACGATGTCGCTTGCGCTTTCGATGGTGATGCCCTTGTCGTCGAGGGTGATTTTGTTGCCGTTCATATCCTCGACGAGAATGCCGTTGTCGTCTTCCGAAAGCGAAAGTTTGTTGCCGCCGGGCGTTTCGAGATGGATGATCTTCTTGTCGTCGTCGAAGGTGAGCATCAGCTTTTCGCGGCTCACGTAGCCCTTGCGGTGGTTGGTGTCCGCAGCCGCCTCCGGCGACGGCTTGGCCGTGCTGTGGCACATGCCGAGCACCACCGGATGGCGCGGGTCGTCGGCGATGAAGCCCACCACCACCTCGTCGCCGATTTCGGGGCGGAAAAAGGTGCCGCGCCCGTCGCCCGCGTCGAGCGTGGCGAGCCGCGCCCAGACCCCTTCGTCCTCGGCGCTGATCATCGGCAGCCGAACCTTGATACGCTCCATGCTTTCCGGGTCGCCCTCCAGCACCGTGACGACGCCCATCTGCAGGCCGCCGACGCCGGGCAGAAGCCCCGAGGCGGGCAGCGGCCGCAGGTTGTAGCGCTCCGGGAAAAGCTCCGGATCGAGGCCGAACTGCACGTCGGTCTCCCAGTTGCCTCCGCTGACCGTGTGCCGCACGCCCGAGACGTAAAGGTTGCCCTCGAAGCGCGCGCCGATGCCGGTCACCTCGATCACCTGGCCGGGCAGGATCGAGGCCAGCCCCTGGAAGCGCACACGTCCGCGAACCTTGGCGAGCCGCTCCTTGGCGAGCCGCGCGTCGGCCCAGGCCTGGAGCTCCGGCTGGCTCAGGTTGCCGCCGTGGCGGATGACCGCCGCTTCGCCGCCAAGCGCTTCGGCAAGGTCGCTCGGCGAGAGGTTGCCGTTGCCGGTGGTCGAAGGTTCGGCGGCCTCCGTTTCCACCAGCTCCTGATCGGCCGGATTCCATGCTGACGCCGTGATGCCGCTCTCCTGCACGCGGGCATCCAGCTCCGCGTCGAGCTCCAGCACGGTGGCTCCGTAGCGCACCGTCACGGCGGGCGAGGCCGACGTATCGGGCGGGGCCACCGTGACCGAATCATTCGCGGCCATCACCACCATGCCGTTGGCTTCGGCGCGGCAGAGCAGAAAGTCCCAGTCGGTCGATTCGTACTGCACGATCGAGTCCGGTTCCGGAGTGGTAGCCGTTACGTCACTTTGCAGTTCGTACGCGCCAATGATCTCCTCCATCACGTCGCTTTCCTTGCTGGCCTCGAAGTAGCGGCTTTTGAGGCCTCTGGTCATTCTGACCGCCTTGCCCCGGCACTCGACCGACAGGAAGCTGCCGTTTTTCCGGATTTTCAGGCTCTGCTTGATGACCAGACCGCTAAAGACCTTGTCGTTGGTCGAGCGGTAGCCGAGCTGTATTTCAATCTCTTTACCCGGCACGAACAGCTCATCGTCACTCGCCTCGAAGGTGCCCCTGGAGGCCTCGCCGTCGAGCAGTTGCAGCACCGCCGACGGAATCCGGTTCAGTTCGTGCGACACCGAGAGCGCCACGATCTGGAACCTGCCCGGAATTTCCGCGCCGTCAATCAGCACCGCGATGGTGCAGACATCCGGAGTTGCCGGGGTCGGTATGGTGCTTTCGGGACTCACGATGATTTGCCTTTTTTCTCGATGGATGGAAAGCTGATCTTCATGCCCGGTTCGAGCGAGCGGAAGTTGTCGAGCCTGTTGGCCGCGGCTACGTCGAGATAGTACTTCGAGTTGCCGTAAATCCGGAAGCACATCAGCGGCAGGGTGTCACCGGCCCTGACCGTGCGGATGTGGGTCAGATCGGCGGACTGCCGGTCTTCGGTGGCGGCGCGTTTCTCCTCCTCGATGCTGCTCTTGAAGGTCACCTTGGCCGTGGCGCGGAGTGGCGTACCGTCCGGCTTGAAGAGCTTGCAGGTGATGTCGAGCGATGTGACCCGCCCCTTGAAGATGGAGTTTTCGCCCCACACCAGCTTGAAATGGCGCGGCTCGTGCGCATCGCCCTTGTAATCGATCAGCACCTGGCGGAACTTCTTCAGATCATCGGCGACCGAATCGCGGCTCTGGCCGTCGATGATGCCGGTGTTGTCGAACAGGAACTCGAAGCTCATCTCGCCCGGCTCGGAATACTCGTACTTCAACTGCCGTCCGCTGGTTCCCTGGCCTTGACCCGATTTCGAGAACTTCAGCGTGTAATTTTGCGTGTAGCTTTCGGGATTGATCAGCGCCTGGACGTAGTCGTCCGCCTCTTTCTTGCCGCCGGTTTCGGCCTTCCGTGAATCGGAAAAGGCCAGAATCAGCATCTTTTCAAGTTGTCCGCTCTCAGCCATCAGCGTTCGCGTTTGTTTTGCATGATCTTCACCATCTGTTCGATGCACTCGGCAACCAGCTCATCGCGAGCTGGTTCATTGTCCACGCCTTCGGCGCCCCGGCTCACATCGCTCCGGCTGTCGCGTTGCGTTCCGGATTCGCTGACGGTCACCCTGATATGCAGCTCCCTGATCTCTACCGGCATCGTCTTTACCCTTTCTGGACGGTGAAGTAACGGTAACTCAGCTCCATCGTTTCGATAACCACGCCATTTTCATTCGCATTGAAATCGCTGACGAGCCACTTTTTGGGTATGGCGTGCACCACATTCCAGGTTTGCAGCGGCTCGCCTTTTTCGTTGAGCAGGTTGACGGTCAGGTTCGCGGGGCTGAAGGTGCGGTCGCGGAACGCCTTGAGCGCCCAGTCGATGACGGACGAATCGGTCAACAGGCCGCGCTTGAGCACAAGGTCGGCATACTTCGTCCTCACCGGCAGCTTGTGCTCGAAACGGTTCTCGCCGCCCTCCTTGAAGGTTTCGAAGTCATACTCGACCGTCAGGCCCGAAACCGACTGGAAACGCGCGTCGTTCTTGTCTTTGCTGATGTCAAAGACAACCCTGAAATAGAAGCCCCACGGCGGATAGTAGTCAACCATGACGTTTGTCCTCCGCTCAGACCCTCATCAGTTTCAGCCCCTCGTGCGCAAGCTCGATACTCTCGATGGCCACCTCGTTGGCGTCGGATTTCAGGTCGGGCGCGGTGATTTTCACCGGGAAGCAGCGGGCCGCCGTCCAGGCCGCCACCGGCGCGTGCTTCTCGTTGAGCAGCCGGATGGTGACGTCGCGCCGGTTCTCGACGCGCTCGTTGGCCACCTCGTCGAGCCAGGCGTTGAAATCGAAGTCGTTCTCGAACTTGCCGCGCTTGAGCGTGATGTTGCTGTTCTTGACCATGCCCGGCATGGCGATCTTGCTGAAGTCCTTGCTGTCGCTGTGGCGGTACTCGATCTTTTCGCGCTCCATCACCAGGCCGGTGACTTCGGTGAAGCTGAGTTTCGCGCCTCCCCAATCCACCTGGAAGTGGAACCTTGGTATCGGATATTCCTGTGCCATAGTCGTTTGTCTGATTTATGGATTGAAAAAGTGTGATCGACCCTGAACCATTCCGTTTTGCTTACGATTCGGCCATCTTGTGCGAGAAGCGCAGGATGATGAATTCGGCGGGCCTGACGGCGGCCATGCCGATTTCGATGATCATTCGCCCTTCGAGAATGTCGAGCGAGGTCATGGTTTTGCCGAGGCCGACGGCGACGTAAAACGCATGTTCCGGCTTGATGCCCTGCAGCGCGCCCTGCCGCCAGAGCACGGTCAGGAAGTTCTCGATCATGGCCTGGATGCGCACCCAGGTGTTGGCGTCGTTGGGTTCGAAGACGAACTGTTCTGTGGCCTTCTTGACCGACTCCTCGACGAAGTTGAAGAAGCGCCGGACGTTGACGTAACGCCACTCGTTGTCGTTTCCGGCCAGCGTGCGCGCGCCCCACACCAGCACGCCCTTGCCGGTGAAGCTGCGGATGATGTTGACCGATTTGCCGGCGTTGGCATCGACGTTGTAACCGGCCTGCTGCTCCTGCGAAATTTTCACGACGGGGCTGATGACCGAGTTCAGGCTGACGTTGGCCGGGGCTTTCCAGACGCCGCGATCCGAGTCCACGGCCGCATAAACGCCGGCAATCGCGCCCGATGGCGGAAGCTGGTTGAGCGATTCGATCGCCTTGCTCACCAGGTTCTTGTAGGTGCCGAAAGCGCCGAGCAGGGCATCGTTGAACTTCTTTTCGTATTCGGCTGCCGAATTCTGGGCGAAGCGGTACAGGTTGATGATGGAGCTTGCGGCCTGCATGGCGGCGTTTTTGGCCACATCGGCCTGCTGTTTTTCGGTGATGCCCGCAGCGGTGTACTTCGCGGTGACCGCTGCATCCGTTTCGGCGAGAAATGCGGCTGCATCGGCGTAGCCCAAGAGCGCGATGGCTTTGCCAAGATCGGTTGTCGCGGTGGCCGGGTCGTCCGAAAAGAGGCTGATCGAGCCGTTGGCAAGCAGGTAGTTGTAGTGCGCGGCCAGCACATCGAACACTTTCTCTTTCAGCGACGAACTGCCAAGGTATTGCGTGATGTCTTTTTCCAGAATGAAATCTTTGGTCTCCGGAACCGACGGGTCAGGCGACGCGGCAACGACTGCCGGAAGCCCATCGATCATGTCGCCGACTTCGGCCACGATTTGGGCAAGCAGGTCGTAGAGGTTCTGCAAAGGCGCTTCCAGATTGGCGAGCGTTGTCTCTGCCGAAGCGTTGTAGGCATCCGAGAGCTTTTTGAGCTGGTCCGCCCAGCTCTTGCCTTCGCCGGCGGCAGCGGTTTCGGCGTCTTTGAGCACATCGGCAGCCTCCTGCGCTTCGGTCACATCAGAGAGCATCTGAAGGAGCGAGGCGTCGCTGGTCAGGCTTGCAGCATCGATCACGTCGCCGTTCGTGTCGTCGCGCTTGATGGTCAGGTCGCGGTAAAAGAAGTAGCGGGGAAGGCTGGAGTTGATCCAGGGGCCGTAAGCCGCGCCGTACTTGAGGTTATTGATGCCGATGTTGTCGCGGAGCTGCTGCACGTCGTCGCTGAAGTCGCTTGACTTGACCGTGTCGCACAAGGTGACCCTGTCCTGAAGCTTGTTGCACTGCGCAAGCGCGGCCGCCTGCACGTCATGCAGTCCGTTGCCCGACAGGTTGACGGCGTCCGGGAAGAGCAGGATGGTCGGCTCGTCCTCGTTTTCAACCGCTTCGAGACCGTCGAGGAAGTCCTGTTTGTCGAGGCTGTCATCATAACTGCCGATCGAGACGATGTAGCAGTTGCCGCCGCCATTGGCGTAAAACATCCTGAGGCTGTCGTAGAGCAGACGTCCGCCGCTTGAGGTTTGTCCGCAGCCCGCATAGTTGTTGTCCGCGTCGAGATAGACCTCGATCTGCTGTGACGGCCCCTCGCCGAAAAGCTCAACGTACTCGGCGATGGATTCGATCTTCGTTGGTTTGTTCAGCAGCGATTCGCCTTTTTTGAGCGCTTTTTCGGTGTAGCCGATAAAGGCCGGAATCGCTGTTTCCACGGGTGCAATCGAAGGTGGGAACTTCGGGATCTCTTCGATATAGACGCCGGGGGTCTTGTACGTTGTAGCCATGATTTGTCCCGTTTAGGTTGAGGTTACATCAGTTGAAAATCTCCGACACAAGCCTTGAGACACGCTTCTCTTCATCCATTTCAGCCTTGATGGCGCCGGCGGACGGTTTTTTGCCGCCGAGGCCGGAAGCGTTTCCGAAAAAGGTCAGCGGCAGCGGCTCTTCAGAAAAGGTCGCGCTCTGGTCGCGTGCGATCTGTTTCCACCAGGTGTGCCGGTTTTTGAAGCGCAGGTGGAACACCGGGCATCTGCCCGGCGCATGGCCTTCGCTGTCGATGATGCTGAAGTCGCTGTCATCTTCACGCACTGCCGCGATGCGGATGAGTGCGAACAGGTCGTCGGGCAGGTCGTTGTCGAGCAGGATGCCTTTGGCCGGGGCATCCGTTACACCCTCTGGCGCTTCGATTTCCGGCACGTCGCGCTGGCTGGCAAAGACCGGCATGGCGGTTTTGTCGGCATCGAGGAGCTGGAAGGGGGGTGTGGAGGCACCTTCAGGCGGGTCAGCCGTAAGCTGGCAGAGCGCGCCGCCGAGATCGAACAGGGCTTCAAGCTCGTCCCCGGAGGCGCGAGGCGCGGTTTCTCTCGAAAGAAAGAGCGTTCTGGCCAGGCCGCTTCCCCTTGAGGCTCCGGTGAGGTTGCTGAACACCGGCACGTTCTCCTTGAAGCGGTAGCGTGCGCTTTTGTCTTCCGTAAAGCAATCATGCACGTTCTGCGGGCGGAAGGTCAGGGCCGTATAGTTGAAAAAATCGGGGCTGACAACCCTCAGCATCCACTCCAGAACGGTTCCGTCCGGAATGAGTGCATCATCGGGCACGGCCACCACAAAGCCTCTTCTGGTGCTGCGCCATACGGCCCGGCAGGCTTTGAGCGACACTTCCGTTGCCGCAGTCGGCACAACCTCAAGGAGTGCGCCCGCGTCATAGGCCATGAGATAGCGCTCCTGCTGGTCGGACGGGAGGCGGTCGAACACCGTCATGCCGTCGTCCAGCCAGTAGTGGTGCAGCATCTGCACCTCGAAAAGCCGGGAATATCTGGTTTCGATACGTTCGCTCATGGCGGTCAGATCAGGATTTGTGGCTGAAACCGGTGACGATTTCGGTAATCAGGCCGCTTTCGTGCTGACGCGAGGCGAACTTCAGGTCGAGCATGCGCATCCAGTAGATCACGAAGGGGTACTGTTTTCCGCCAAGCGTGCCCCACAGATGGTTCACCTCCTCCATCGAAGGGGAGTGGAGGTCGAAGATCAGCTTGAACGATTCGAGGCAGTCGAGGCTGTTTTTCGGCGCGCCGGCCGTCATCGAGGTGCTCTCGACGTTGTCCTGCGTGAACACATTTCTGAACTGAAAGAAGCGGATGACCCTTGAGAGCAGCAGAAGTCCGTCCGCATAGGTTTCATGAGGCGCGATGACGAGAATCTGGAAATTCAGGAATACCGGCGGATTTTCGTACAGCGCCTTGAGGGCGGTGTCATCGCGCACGTAGTTCGGCTGGTTCTTGAGGGTTTTTTCTTCCCGGATGTTGATGACCGAAAAAATTACCGAATCTCTTGAAAGCGTGCTGCCGGAGGAGCTGAAACCGTCAGAGGGGTTGCCCAGTTTGGCTGTTCCGGAGGCGGTGCCATAAATACTCTCCAGATGAGCGTTCAGCTCGTTGACCACGATGGTGAGTCCGTGAGAAATCATGGCGGAGACTCCTGTGCGATTTGTGGTTCCCTGATCCCGTGATCCGTTTGCTGCTTCAGGTGCGGGTTGTCCTTCCGTTCGGTTGTCTCTGTGGCTCGACTGGTGTGTTCCGGCCGCTCTCTTCTTCCGCGGTTGCGGCTCACCGGCTTCGGCCTGCAATGAATCCGAAGGGCCGGGCGCGCTCTGGCGGAGGCGAGAGGGTTGCCAGAGGTGAACTTTGGCAACCGGTACTTTTTTCAAAAAACGATGCCATACAGATGAGACCCGCCGAACCGCTCCCGGCAGCCGGGGAGGGATGCTTGTCCTTACCTTAAAAGCTACGATTGCAATCGATTATGTCAAAATGGAAAAACCGTGTGGCGTTCCGGTTTTCCCTGAGAATTGCAGAAAAAATGCGGGAAGAGGCTGGACGGTGTTTCTGTGGGTCACCGGTTTTTTCTTTTTGCCCAGGCTTTCCCGAAGTTCGTGCCGTCCTGGCCGGTCAGGCGGTCACTTCGCCGGCGTTGAACGAGCCGTTTTCATCCAGCTTCGGGTATGGTTTGCCCTGCTCGCGCAGCACGGCGCTGAGGCGGGGGTAAGCGTATTCGAAGAGCAGGCGCTCGAACTCCCCGTCGCTGAAGTGCCGCACATCGTACATGCCCGCCGCCTGGCGCTGGCGCTGCGCTTCGAAGAGAATGAGGGCCGCGGCGACCGAGACGTTCAGCGACTCGACCATGCCACACATGGGGATGAAGATGAAATGGTCGGCCAGCCCGAGAGCCTCTTCCGACGGGCCTTTCAGCTCTTCGCCCATGACGATGGCGGTCGGGCGGGTGTAGTCGATGGAGCGGAAATCGACCGCGTCGGGCCGGTAGGTCGCCACGAGAATCTGCATGCCCGCTTCACGAATCTGCTGGCCGACGGGCGTAATCGACTCGCTCAGGCCCACCTTCACCCAGCGGCTCGCGCCAGCCGCCGTGTGCTGCCTGGTTCTGATCGTCGAGCGGCGGGAGATGGCGTGCACCTTGTGGATGCCGACCGCGTCGCAGCTCCGGATGATGGCCGCGAGGTTGTGCGGCTTGTTGACGTTGTCCATGACGAGGGTCAGGTCGGTCTGGCGTTTGTCCAGAAGCTGCCGGATTTTCTGAAATCGTTCGGGTGCGATCAAGGGCGTAGGGTTACGTTAAGCGAAGCCTCTGCAACAAGAAAGCCAATTTTTGCGAAATCTTCAATCACCGTCCGCCAGGTTGTTTTTCCCTGTGACGGCTGTATATTCAGTCGCCCCGCCTTTCGTGCTTCCGTTTTTCTTCCGGCGCTCTGGACCGCGAACCATTGGGCGGTTCCTGCGGTTTAAGTCTGTTAACCCGGATGCCCGTTGGCGAAGGCCGGAATCAAGAACATGATTGTCTGTATGAGTCTGCATCAGAAAAAACATCCTCATCTCGAACGGCTGCTGTCGAAAGCAAAAACGGTGCGTCTCGACAGTTCGTCGAAGGTGCTGATTCTGAGTGACCTGCATATGGGCAACGGCGGCCGCCGCGACGAGTTCCGCAGAAATGCCGTGCTCGTGCAGTCGATGCTGCGCGACTATTACCTTCCCGGGCGTTACAGCCTCGCCCTGAACGGCGACGTCGAGGAGCTGTTCAAGTTTTCGGTGGAGAGCATCACTGAGCGTTGGGCGGAGATGTACGAACTGTTCCTTCAGTTTGAAAAGAACGGTTTCCTCTGGAAGACCTACGGCAATCACGACACCGACCTTGACGGAGAGCGGAGCTACCGGCTGGCTCCCCACATGCAGGAGGCGGTCAGATTCGTTTATGGCGACGAGGTGCTGCTGCTCTTTCACGGCCATCAGGCCTCGATTCTGCTTTGGGAAACCTATCCGGTCGTCAGCCGCGCCATCGTGCTTTTTTTGCGCTACGTGGCCAAGCCCATCGGCATCCGGAACTTCTCGACGGCCTACAACAGCCGCCGCCGGTTCGCCATCGAAAAGTCGATCTACGATTTTTCCAACCAGTCGAAAATCGTTTCCATCATCGGCCATACCCACCGCCCGCTGTTCGAGTCGCTCTCGAAGGTCGATCATCTCAACTATCGCATCGAGGAGCTGTGCCGCTTCTACTCTTCGGCTCCTTCCGGGGAGCGGCAGGCAATCAAGGAGCAGATTACCGAACTGAAGGCCGAGCTTGACTCCTGTTTTTCGCAGGGCAAGAAGATCGGTCTGCGCAGCGGGCGCTACAACAACATCGTCATTCCGAGCGTCTTCAACTCCGGCTGCGCCATCGGCAAGCGCGGCGTTACCGCCCTCGAAATCGACGGCGACCGCATCCGGCTTGTCTATTGGTTCAAGGGCAAGCCCGGCAGGCGCTACGTCAGCGACCGGAACCACGAACCGGAACAGCTCGGCCAGACCGGTTTTTACCGCATCGTGCTCAACGAAGATCACCTGGACTACGTGTTTTCGCGCCTGCACCTGCTGGCTTGAAAGAGAGAATAGGTCGCAGAGGTCTTATGGGTCAGATAGGACGTATAGGATAAACAGCGGGAAGTGAGAGTTCACTGGAAGTTTGCAGAGCGCGAGCCTGCAATGCTTTACCTTTGGTGATGCGAACGCAAAGTCCCCGTCACTCATCCGGCGTTACATGAAGCGCTACTCCAATCTTGAAAGGCTTCTTCACACCTCCGAAACCATTGCTATCGGGCGCGATTCAAAAATCGTCATCTTCAGCGATCTGCACCTGGGTGACGGCGGCCGCAACGACGAGTTCCGGCACAACGCGCCGCTGTTCGAGACGCTTCTGCGCGAACGCTATCTTTCCGGCGGCTTCAGCCTTGTGCTGAATGGCGACATTGAGGAGCTCTTCAAGTTCGACCTTCGCAGCATCGAAGCGGCGTGGGGCGGTTTGCTGGAGCTGTTCCTGCTGTTCGGGCGCAACGGCTTTGTGCGCAAGCTCTACGGCAACCACGATCAGGCGCTGCTCGATCACGCCGATTACCGCCTTGCTTGCGTGCTTGCCGAGTCGCTCTGCCTGCACTACGAAGGCCAGAAGCTGCTCCTGTTTCACGGCCACCAGGCCTCGCCCTGGCTGAACGAGCCCGGTTCGATTTTCAGCCGCTCGCTGTTCTATCTTCTGCGCTACTTTGCCCGCCCGTTCGGCTTTCGCAACTATTCGGTCTCCTACAGCAACCGCAAGCGCTTCGCCATCGAGCGTTCGGTCTATGAGTTTTCAAACCGCTCGAAGGTGATTTCAATCATCGGCCACACCCACCGCCCGCTGTTCGAGTCGATGTCGAAGGTCGATTACCTGAACTACCGCATCGAGGAGCTGTGCCGCAGTTACGCCGAAGCGGGCGCCGTCCGTCAGCGCTCCATCGAGGGCGAAATCGCCGAGGTGCGGCGCGAGCTTGAATCGTGCTACCGGAACGGCGACGCCAACAGCCTGCGTCGCGGGCGGTACGGCGCCATCGCCATTCCGAGCATCTTCAATTCCGGCTGCTGCATCGGCAAACGCGGCGTGACCGCGCTCGAAATCGAGGAGGGCATGATACGGCTCGTTTACTGGACGCGGGAAGGGCTGAAAGGCAAGTATCCCGGCGAGCGGCTCCACAAGGCCGAAGAGCTTGGCAGCACGGGCATCTACCGCGTCGTGCTGAACGAAGACCGGCTGGATTACGTGTTTTCGCGCATCCGGCTGCTCGTGTGAACAATGATTGGCCGAGAACGCTGATGCCGGTTTGGTAAACGCCTGACTTTTTCCCTTCTCTTGGTTGCCCCAAATAACCAATCTCTTTACTAAATTATCACTTACGAACCCTGTAAGCACGGATTGCAAGATTTACCCCGAACCACACGCGCAATGAATCGGTCTTTGTTTATGAGCCTCACCGATAACGAAAAGCGCGAAGTCAATCAAGCATCTGAAGGCCAGCAAGCCTTTGCTGGAGAAACACCGTTTTCTGCTCTTTGACCACCAAGACCAACGATCATCATGCCTCTGAGCCAAAAGGAAATCCGCGACAACGCCCTGAAATTTGCCCACGAATGGTCAGATGTTTCACGCGAACGCGCGGAAGCTCAAACTTTCTGGAATGAGTTCTTCTTGATCTTCGGCATTGAACGTCGCCGAGTGGCCACCTTTGAAGAACCCGTAAAAAAACTGGCTGAAAAGAGAGGCTCCATCGATCTTTTCTGGAAAGGAACCCTTGTCGTTGAACACAAATCCAAAGGGCAGGATCTCGACAAAGCTTACACGCAGGCACTCGATTACTTTGCCCATCTCAAACAGGAAGAACTCCCCAAATTTGTTCTCGTTTCTGACTTTGCCCGTTTTCGTCTCTTTGATCTTGAAAGCGGCGACGATCACGAATTTCTGTTGGCAGACTTGCCTAAAAATATCGGTCGCTTCGGTTTCATCTCCGGTTACCAGAAACGAGTCTATAAAGACGAAGACCCCGTCAATATCAAGGTGGCCGAAAAAATGGGGCAGCTCCATGATGCGCTGCTCGATTCCGGGTACAGCGGCCATAGCTTGGAACTCTTTCTTGTCCGGCTTGTCTATTGCCTTTTTGCTGATGACACGGGCATTTTCAACACCAAAGATGACTTTGAGTACTACCTTCGCGACAGAACCAAGCAAGATGGCTCCGACACCGGCAGAGCTATTGCCGAGCTGTTTCAGGTGCTCGATACCTCACCGGCGCATCGTCAGAAAACGCTCGATGAAGAGCTTTCGCGCTTTCCCTATGTCAACGGCTTGCTTTTCCGTGAAACATTCCGTTGTCCGCATTTCAACGCGGAGATGCGCCAGTTGCTGCTCGATTGCTGCACTTTTGATTGGGGATTGGTTTCACCGGCTATTTTCGGTTCCCTCTTTCAGAGCGTCATGGACAAAAGCAAACGCCGCAACCTTGGCGCCCATTACACCTCGGAAAAAAACATTCTCAAGGTTATTCGCGGTCTTTTTCTCGATGATCTCTATCACGAATTTGAATCGAGCAAAACCAGCGCGAAAAAGCTGCTTGCCTTTCACGATAAAATTGCTTCCATGCGCTTTTTCGATCCCGCGTGCGGTTGTGGCAACTTTTTGGTGATTACGTATCGTGAAATGCGCCTGCTCGAAATTGAGGTGTTGCGCGAATATCTTAACCTCACCTCGGTGCTATACCGGGCAGGCAAAACGCAGCTTGAAACTGATGTCAGCATCATTTCAAAAATTGATGTCAACCAGTTCTACGGAATTGAAATAGAGGAATTTCCTGTTCGTATCGCTCAGGTTGCGCTTTGGCTGACCGACCACCAGATGAACATGCGCCTTTCCGAAGCATTCGGCCAAACCTACGTTCGCCTGCCGCTTGAGCACTCCCCGAATATTTTCTGCGACAACGCTGTCCGTCTCGATTGGGAAACGTTATTTCCTTCAAAAGAGAATCTTCTGATTCTTGGCAATCCGCCCTTCATTGGGAAACAAAATCGCAACGCCGTTCAAATGGCGGATATGGATTTTCTCTGCCAGCCACTCAAAACCAAAGGTTTGCCAAACTATGGCATTCTCGACTATGTGACGCTCTGGTATATCAAAGCGGCTCTTTTCATCGAAAACACCGCCGTAAAAGTGGCGTTCGTTTCCACCAACAGCATGACCCAAGGTGAACAGGTTGCGGCGCTCTGGCAATTTCTGCTGTCAAAAGGAGTGAAGATTGACTTCGCTCACCGAACCTTTAAATGGACGAACGAAGCACGAGGCAAGGCGCAAGTCTTTTGCGTCATTGTGGGATTTTCTTGCGGCGGACGGAGCGGTGCCAAACGGCTGTTCGATTACGAAACCCCGCAAAGCGAGCCGCACGAAGTTTCCGCGAAGAATATTAACCCGTACCTGATCGATGCGTCCGATATTGTAATTCCTTCCCGCAACAAGCCGCTCTGTGATGTGCCGGAAATCAAATTTGGCAATCAACCAAACGATGGTGGAAATTTCCTTTTCAGTGATAAAGAAAAAACCGAGTTTCTTATCAAAGAGCCAAAAGCCGAAAGATTTATCCGAAAGTTTATAGGGGCAAAAGAGTTCATCAATGGAGAAAGCAGGTGGTGCTTATGGCTGAAAGATGTGCCACCGAGTGATTGGCGATGTTTGCCAGAAGTTGTAAAGCATGTTGAAGGTGTAAGAGCTTACAGACTTGAAAGCCCTCGCGAGGCAACGCGCAAATTGGCTGAAACGGCTTATCAGTTTGGTTGGATAAGTCACCCTGAGGTTGATTATATCATAATTCCTTCTGCTTCATCTGAGAAAAGAAAGTATGTGCCAATAGGCTTTATGCCAAAGGATGTAATTACAAGTAATCTTTGCTTGATAATTCCAAACGCTACCCTGTACCATTTTGGAGTTTTAACAAGCTCAATGCACATGGCGTGGATGCGGGCAGTTTGCGGCAGGCTTAAAAGTGATTATCGGTATTCGAACAATCTGGTCTATAACAACTTCCCGTTTCCCGAAGCCGTGACGGAGAAGCAGCGGGCGAAGGTTGAGGAGAAGGCGCAGGCGGTTCTTTCGGCGCGTGAACTTTTCCCCGGTTCAACCCTCGCCGATCTCTACGATCCGCTTTCCATGCCGAAAGAGCTGCTCAAGGCTCACCGCGAACTCGACGAAGCCGTCGATGCCTGTTATCGCCGGGCGGCGTTCAAATCTGAACTCGAACGCCTTGAATATCTTTTTGAACTGTACGCCAGATACGCCGAACCCCTTGCTCATGCAATGGAGCAAAAGCCGAAACGAAGCCGCAAGGCAAAGCAACAAAAAGAGTAATGCCTTCGGGGAGCCTCTAAAAAACTTGTTCCGCGAGTCAATGGCTGAGATGGATCTGTCAAGCCGGAAGCGCAACGCTTTTTAGCGGCGCTCTTATTAATCCGGCAACAAAAAATCGCAATCTTCTCTAAAAGAAGGGATTGGGCTAAAGCCCTTATTTCTTTTTTCTTATCCATAAACCCCGGACTAAAGTCCGGGGCAATTGTTTAAGAGTTTTAGTGGCCG
>JAFGER010000011.1 GCA_016931495.1 Chlorobiaceae bacterium
CTCACGTACTCCGTGTACGCTCCGGTTTCTGCGCTCCAGCCGCCTTGCACTCGGGCCGCTCATGACACTTTTTAGAGGTGCCCATAATGGAAAGCGCTTTCCGGGCTCTTTTGCTTGTTCCTGGAGACTCGGGAGTTTAATTTCCCCTGAATCAACATTTCCAGAACTCACACCAGAATTTCAAGCCTATGCCTTTAGCGAAGTTTATCAAAGAGATGACGCAGAGTTTCACGCTGCATCCTGTGGCGGCTCATTTCAGCAACGGTCTGATTCCCGTCGCTGTGCTTTACCTGTTGCTGACCCTCTACGAAGAGAGCCCATTCTTTGAGCATACGGTCATTCATCTCCTTGTTATCGCGTTGCTTGCCGTGCCATTTTCGTTCTATTCCGGCCTTCGCGAGTGGAAAACAAAATACAAGGGCGCCAAGGTTCCGGTGTTCCAGAAGAAGATCAGGCTTTCGATTCTGCTTCTCGTCGCAGGGGTTCTTGCCGCAACGATCCGTATCGCCGTTCCCGATGTGATGCAGCAGGGCGGCCTGCTTGCCTGGATCTATGAGGCCTCGCTGATCATCATGCTGCCCACGGTGGTGATGCTGGGTCATCACGGAGGCAAGCTCTCGGCAGGGCAGCGCTCCGAGCGGTTCCGTTGATGCCGTTTGAGCTGCTGCCGCTCTGTGCGGACGATCTCGGGGAGATGGCGGCCATTTTCAACGATTATGTCGAGCACAGCCTGGCGACGTACACTGAAACCGCGGTCAGTATCGAACGGTTCGAAGTGCTGATGTGCCTGGTGCCGGGCTATCCGGCCTTCGTCGTTCGTGACGGGGATGGCGCAATGGCCGGCTTCGGCATTCTGCGCCCGTACAGTTCGATTCCGGCTTTCGACCGAACCGCGGAGCTGACGCTCTTTCTTGGCAAGACATTCACCGGACTGGGCATCGGAAGCAGGCTTCTTGAAGCGCTCGAGTCCGAAGCTGTGCGGATTGGCGTGAGCACGATGATCTCCACGGTTTCGTCGCTCAATCCGCAGAGCCTGCGGTTTCACCGGGCGCGCGGGTTTGTCGAACGCGGGCGTCTCTTCGGTGTCGGTCAGCGGAGTGGTTTCGATTTCGATGTTGTGCTGTTCCAGAAAATGCTCTGAAGGCGCCGGAAAGCGTCACCCGTGTGCCGGAGAAAAACGGGACGTTGTGCTCTCGAACATTGAAAAACAAAGCATTGTTGAACAATTGTCGGGTTCTCTTTGTAACTTTAATTATGAAGCGTTCTTTATGTTGTCATGATGTACGACTGCATGCGGCAGATGAACCATAAGAAGGGTGATTGCCATGTTTGACAGAATCAGGAATTCCCTTGCAGGAGGGAGACAGGGGGCTTGTGGCAGGGCAGGCAAGCCGGCCGGATTGAGCGCGATGACCACGCTGCTGGTGGTGGTGCTTGCTCTTTTTTCGCTGACGCTGATGCCGGAGCGTGCTGTTGCCGGGAAAAAGAGCGCTCCCACTGGCGAGGATGCGGTTACCGCTTTTTTGCTTAAAGAGACAGGCAGCCCGGATTTTCTGAAGGTCAAGAATATTGACAAACCGATCTCTCCGGCCAGTCTTACCAAAATCATGACCTGCATGATTGCTATCGAGAGCGGCCGTATGGATGAAGTGGTGACCATTCCGCTTGAAGCGACGCAGGTTGAGCCGACCAAAGCAGGGTTCGGGCCCGGAGATCGCTTCCGGTTGCGTGATCTGGTCGAGGCGGCAATGGTCAATTCGAGCAACGATGCCGCTTTTGCCATTGCCATTCATCTCGGCGGGAGCATGAAATCGTTTGTTTCCACGATGAATGCCCGCGCTCGTGCGCTTGGCATGACGAACACCGTCTTTACCAATCCCGCCGGTTATGATCGTGGTCTCTATGATGGCAATCTTTCGACGGCGCGCGATCTGATGAAATTGACCGAACATGCCATCAGGTATCACGAATTCAACGATATCGCCAGGCTTGACAGGGTGGTGTTCAGTGAGCTGAACACCGGCAGGCATTACTATCTGAGAGCGCACAACAAGCTGCTCGACCGCTATCCCTACAGCGTGGGCATCAAGACGGGGTACACCTCGAAAGCGGGCCCCTGTCTCATCGCCAGGGCGGTGCGGGACGGCAAGGATATGCTGGTGATCATGCTGCAAGCCAGAACTGACCGCTGGGGGCTTGCTTCATCCATGTTCGAAGAGGGATTCAGCCCGTTCGCCAGTTCGGGCAAACCGGTTCATTCGCCGGCTTCACCGCCTGAAAAGCGCGTTGCCGCTGATGTCGCCCCAGCCAGGAGTCGCACCGAAGCCGTTGCAGGGCCGGTCGTCAAGCGCACGGCTCCAGTGGTTTCATCGGCAAAAAAATCTGCGGCTGCCGGGCCGAAAAGGGTTCAGGGCAGCTCTGTGTATGCCCGGAGGGCACAAGCGCTGGAGTCGTTGAGGCTCAAGGTTGCCGAGCAGGCCGAAGAGCGGGAAGCGGCCAGGAAAGAGGCTGCAAAAGATCGGGATGATCAGGCGGCAAATCGCCAGCGTCAGGAGATGAACTGGCGCGAGGTTTCGCTTTTCCGGTACCCTGTTCCGGTTCAGAACAGTTGAAAGGTGCAATTCGGGTGGCGTGCTCATGACCCTTTTTTGAGGCGCGCGTTAGTGTGCATCAGATCGTCGCTCTGGATGAGATTGCCTTTACCGGGGCAATCTCATCTTTTTTCTTTATCAACCAGTTTTTGTGTCATGATCAGGCATATCGTGATGTGGCGTCTCAAAAAGGAGGCGCATGGCAACAGTGCCGAGGTTAACGCCCGGCTCATCAAGGAGAAACTCGAAAAGCTGCCGGGCCGGATTCCCGGCCTGCTCGCTCTCGAAGTGGGTCTCGATCTGAGCCGTACCGAAAGCTCTGCGGACGTTGTGCTGTTCTCGGAATTTTCAGATAAAGCCGCGCTCGAAGTGTACCAGCGTCATCCCGAACACCAGGCGCTCATACCATTCATTGGTGGAGCTTCCAGCGAACGTCGCGTGGTTGATTATGAGTGCTGAAGGGGGGCTTGCAGCGCCAGGATGACGCGCTAAAGCAGGGGGCGGACAGGCATGAGCTTCACTTGGCTGACAGGATTTTTCGCTGTCGGGAGTATCGCAGGAAACAAAAAAAGAGGCCACAGGAAGCGGCCTCTTTTTTTATCAATAACAGGGAGGGGAAATCAGCCCTGAACGATGCACTCTGCCGGGCAGACTGCAACGCAAAGCGGAGCATCGGCGTAACCGGCGCACTCGGTGCAGGCGGCAGCATCGATGACGTAGATTTCGCTGCCTGCGGAGATGGCGTTAACCGGGCATTCAGGCTCGCAAGCACCGCAGTAGGTGCATTCTTCAGTGATATACAGTGCCATGTTGATGACGTGCTTAGATAGTTATAAGAAACGGAAAGAACATGTTTTGGTGAATCCGCTTAATATAAACTTTTTTCGTCCGCCAAAACAAACTTGGGGTGATTATTTCAAAGCCACCTGCTGCGGGCATGGCGAGCCTTGCTTGCCCGGATTGGTTGCCCGCCGCTTGCATCTGGTGATATGTTTCAGGGCGGCGGGCTTGTGCCGGCAGTCTGTTACACCTTGAAGATGCAATCCACAGGGCAGACGGCAACGCAGGCAGGGTTATCGAAGTGGCCTACGCAATCCGTGCAGATATTTTCATCAATCACATAGATGCTGTCGCCGGGCGTTATGGCGTTGACCGGGCATTCGGGTTCGCATGCTCCGCAGTAGGTGCATTCATCACTGATACGGTGTGCCATGATCATTGTGGTTTGAAGTGGATCAAGAAGACATTGCATGAGTGTACAGGAAGAACGGAGCCCGGCTCTTTTCCGTCAGGCCTGGACGGGGTTTGGATGGGGATGTGTTTTGCGTTGTCTGAAAACCGCCAGGTTCTGTTCTGCCCTCTATAAAACAGAGCGGGTTGTGTCAAAGTTCCGGATTGCCGTGTGCGTTGTTGGGTCGATTTGCATCGGGTTCCGATGCTGATTCCTGAAGCGTTCCCGCAAGCCGGGGTGAGGATATCGGGCGGCATCCGTCTCCGGCTTGTCAGGAAAAGAGGTTGTCAGGACTGCCCTTCATGGTGCTCGTAGGCGTTGATGATGTCCTTGACCAGACGGTGGCGCACCACGTCCGATTTGTCGAGGAAGACGAAGCTGATGCCTTTGATCCCTTTGAGGATGTGCTGGGCGTTCATCAGGCCCGACTCCATCTCTTTGGGCAGATCGACCTGCGTGACGTCACCGGTGATGATCGCTTTCGAGTTGACGCCGAGCCGGGTGAGGCACATTTTCATCTGCTTGCCGGATGCGTTCTGCGCTTCGTCGAGAATGATGAACGAGTTGTTGAGCGTCCGGCCTCGCATGTAGGCCAGCGGCACGATTTCAATCACCCGGCGTTCGGTGAGGAACTTGAGCTTTTCGGCGGTCAGCATGTCCTGAAGCGCGTCGTACAGGGGCCTGAGGTAGGGGTCGATCTTCTGGGCCAGGTCACCGGGCAGAAAGCCGAGGCTTTCTCCGGCTTCGACCGCCGGACGGGCCAGGACGATGCGCTTGATGGTTTTGGCTTTCCATGCGGCCACGGCGATAGCCACCGCCGTGTAGGTCTTGCCGGTGCCCGCCGGGCCGATGGCGAAGACGATGTCGTTGGTTCTGGCTTCGGCAACCATCCTTCGCTGCCCGTCGGTTTTGGCCTTGACGACGTAATCCTTGGTTTCGACAATCACATCCTTGTCGCCGCTTTGAGTGATCGACGGACGGGAAACGGGCGAAAGCGCCAGGCTGACGAGGGCGTTGACGTCGTTTTCGAGCACCTCGCCATGCTGGTCGGCAAGGAAGATCATCTCCCTGAAAATCTTTTCGATCGCCGTCAGGTCAGGCTCGTCGCCGCTGATTGTAATCTTGTTGCCTCGTGCGTTGATGCGAATGTCGGGGAAGGCTTCGCGGACTTTTTTCAGATAGCTGTCGTACGGGCCGAAAATGATGACCGGTTCGATGCCTTCAAATTCGATCGTTTTTTCAGTCAAGGCTCTTTTCCTGGTTTGTGATTTCCGTTTCAAGATGCGGCTCGGTGAGGCTCAGGTGGTTGCAGACATAGTCGCGCACGCCCTCTTCCAGGGCCGTCATCGGGGCGGTGAAGCCCGCCTTCCTGAGGTTGCCGCACTCCGCACAGGTATAATACTGGTATTTCTCCCGAATCGTTTCAGGCATGTCGATGTACTCGATGCTTACGGGGCGCTTCATCGCCTCGAAGGTTGCGGTCACCAGATCCCTGAAACTGCGCGCCTGCCCGGTGCCGACGTTGAACAGGCCGGTCGCGGAGGGCGTTTCGAGCAGCCAGCGCATGATGCGGGTGCAATCCTTCACATAAACAAAGTCGCGCATCTGCTCTCCGTCGGCAAAATCGGGGCGATGTGATTTGAACAGCTTCACGGCGCCGTGTTCGCGGATCTGGCCGAACGCCTTGAAGACCACGCTGGTCATCTCCTCCTTGTGGTATTCGTTCGGTCCGTAAACGTTATAGAACTTCAGGCCGGTCGCCTTGTCGAGAATGCCGTTGCGGTGCGCCCAGCAGTCGAACAGGTGTTTGGAGTAGCCGTACATGTTCAGCGGCCTGAGCCTGCCGAGGGGCTCCGTACCGTCAGCGTAGCCCGCCGAGCCGTCGCCGAAAGTGGCCGCGCTGGAGGCATAGATGAAGCGCACGCCCTTGTCGGCGCACCACGAAGCCAGCATTTTCGAGTACTCGTAGTTGTTGCGCATGAGCAGGCTGGCGTCCTGTTCGGTGGTGGAGCTGATGGCGCCCATGTGGATGACCGCTTCGATGTCTGGAAGCCGGTCGTGCTGCAACAGGACGGGAAGGTCGTCCTTGTGGACGAAATCGGCGTAGCGCAAGCCTCGGAGATTGAGCCATTTGCCTTCGGATGCAAGCCCGAGGTCATCGACAATCAGCACCTCGTCGATGCCGTTGCGGTTCAGCTCCCAGAGCATGGCGCTGCCGATAAATCCGGCGCCGCCGGTAATGATGATCATGAAGCAGGGTCAAAATGGTTTGGATTGAAAAAAATATACGCCTGCGTGGTGGAAAAGCAAAAGACCGGTTCGCTGGATAACCGGTCTTTTGCGGGGGAGTTATGGAGGAGTCTGAACTGTTCAGGCTGAGGCTCGAAGAAGATGGTCATGAGCAAAGAACCTTCTTCCCCAGAAGAGCCACAGGCGTATCGTATCGACCGGTTTGCCGATGACCTCGGAAATCTGGGCATGTTTCAGCCCGGTGATTTCTGCAAGCAGCACCGAGAGTTTGATGTCTGCCGTCCATTTCCTGAGAGAATCGACCAGCCTCGACGGTGTGCTGGAGGTCTCATGGATGTCAAGATCGGCATGCTGGCCGTAGGCATCGAGATAGCACTCCCTGAAGGTTTTGAGCACTTCGGTCTCTTCGACGTTCAGGGCGGTATTGAGGTACGTGGAACTCACCAGTTCGGAAGAGGCTTTTTCGCTGCCCGTCATCCAGTAGGCGATGCTGTATATGTCGTCTATCAGGTCCAGAGGGGTTTTCTTGATCTCTATCATGATGGCTCCTTTTTGTCGATGGATTAAATAGGATAATTTTTGTCCTTTTTTAATGTAGATAAAAAAAGTGAGTTGTCCAGTTTTTTTTCCCCGAAAAATGCAAAAAATCGTTTCTTAGTGAGTCATTCACCGGAGTTGCTCCGGTACTTCAATTATCTGACGTCGAAAACCGGAAATTCCAGCACCATGAAAAGAGATTTCAGGGCCTTGCTCAACCCTGCCCTGGAGCGGATCGAGGCCTACAAGGTCGAGGGCGGCCAGGAGGCTGAAGTCAAGCTCAACCAGAACGAAAGCCCGTTCGACCTGCCGATGTGGCTCAAGGACAGCATTCTCGACGAGTTCCGCCGGGAGCCCTGGAATCGTTACCCCGACATTCTGCCCTATCGCGGCATGGCGACCTACGCCAGGTTCCTCGGTGTGCCTGCCGAGTCGGTGATCATGAGCAACGGCTCCAACGAGATGCTCTACACCATCTTCATGGCGTGCCTCGGCGCCGGTCGCAAGGTGCTCATTCCGGAGCCGTCGTTCTCGCTGTACGACAAGCTCGCCATCCTGATGCAGGCCGATGTGGTGAGCGTGCCGCTGCATCGTGATCTGAGCTTCGACGTCGATGCCATCATTTCGGCGGCCATGCGGGAACAGGTCGATTTCATCGTGCTTTCGACGCCGAACAATCCGGCAGGCAAGTCGATGTCGCACGACGAGATCGAGCGGATCGTCAGCACCTGCGACGCCATCGTGCTGGCCGACGAGGCGTACATCGAGTTCTCGAAACAGAAGTCGGTGGTGGATCTGATCGACCGCTACCCGAACCTGATCGTGCTGCGCACCATGTCCAAGGCGCTGGCGCTGGCCGGTATGCGCATCGGGTTCGCCATCACCAATCCCGGGCTGATGGCCGAGATCACCAAGCCCAAGATTCCTTTCGCGTCGGGACGTCTGGCTGAAATCACGCTGGCAGGCGTGCTGGAGAACTATTCGCTGGTGACCGATGCCGTGCGCTACCTTCTCGCCGAGCGGCAGCGGATGCACGCGGAGCTGTCGGGTATCGACGGCGTCGAGGTGTTCGAGAGCGACACCAACTTCCTGATCATCCGGGTGGGCAACGCCAGCGAGGTGTTCACCAGTCTCAAGGCGGCTGGCGTACTGGTGCGCAACGTGTCGGGCTATCCGCTCATGGAGAACTGCCTGCGCTGCAACATCGGCCTCATCGAGGAGAACAATCGACTGCTGGAGCTTCTGAAAAGCTTTTGACCTATGGCGGCTTTCCGGCAACTTGCGGGTGACGAAATGGGGCGGTTGAGTCCGGAGGCCTACGCGGCTGCCGGTCGGCATCCGGTGACGCTCATGCTGCACAATATCCGGAGCATGTGGAATGTTGGCTCGATGTTCCGGACGGCCGATGCGGCGGGCATCGACGGGATCGTCCTCACTGGTTACACGGCTACGCCACCGCGCAAGGAGATCGACAAGACGGCCCTCGGCGCGCAACTGACCGTGCCGTGGCGTCACTTCGCCGATCCGCTTGAGGCGCTCTCGGTGCTGAAAGGTGAAGGCCGCACGGTGTTCGCGCTTGAAATCGCCGAGAACAGCCGCTCTTACTCATCGCTTCAGCCCGCCGACTATCCGCTCGTTTTGCTGGTGGGCAACGAGGTCGAAGGGGTCGACGATGAACTGCTCGCTCACTGCGATGGCGTGCTTGAAATTCCGCAATACGGCATCAAGCATTCGCTGAACGTGGCGGTTGCCGCCGGTGTGGCCCTGTTCGAGTGCGTAAGGCTTTTCCGCCGCGCCGATTGAACTTTTAAATCCGAAGCGGGTTCTTATACTTTATAATTGTATATTCAGGTCGCATTTTCCGGTTTTCGCCTTTTCGCGCGAAGGACATCGTCTTTCTTTACAGCGTGTTTGACCGGCCTGTTTGCAAGGCGGTCTGAGTACAGGATTCGCAACGGCTGAAGCGGCGCATATCCTGCATCACAGCTGCGCTGTCCGGGTTGTGCAACGTTGTTCGGGCAAGTCCCGCCGAAGCGTTGCCTGCCATTATCGCCATGTTTCTTCTTATCCGTAACATTGCATGCTGCACTACAAAAAACATCTGATTGCCGAAGATGCCCCCTGGGTAGTGTTCGTGCATGGCGCGGGAGGAAGTTCCTCGATCTGGTTTCTTCAGATCAAGGAGTTCGTCCGGCACTTCAATGTTCTCCTGGTCGATCTCCGGGGACATGGCCGCTCGAAACAGATGGCTCCGGTGAAGGATGAACGTCATTACAATTTCGAGGTGGTGACCCGCGACGTCATCGAGGTGCTCGACGAGCTGCAGATCGAGCGCGCCCACTTCATCGGCATTTCGCTTGGAACCATTCTGATCCGCAATATCAGCGAACTGGCTCCCGAACGGGTCAGCTCCATGGTGATGGGCGGGGCGATTATCAGGCTCAACGTCCGCGCCAAGGTGCTGGTTACCGTGGGCAACATGTTCAAGCGGTTCGTGCCCTATATGTGGCTGTACAGCTTTTTCGCCTGGATCATCATGCCGCGCGAGCGTCACAAGCAGTCAAGGCTCCTGTTCGTGAACGAAGCCAAGAAGGTCGCGCAGAAGGAGTTCATGCGCTGGTACCGGTTGACCTACGAGCTGACCCCGCTGCTGAAATATTTCGAGGAGAAGGATACGGCCATTCCCACGCTCTATCTCATGGGTGATGAAGATCACATGTTCCTGCCGGCGGTGCGCTTTATCGTCACTCGACACACCAATTCAAAGCTTGAAATTATCGGCAATTCAGGCCACGTCTGCAACGTCGATCAGCCCGCTGAATTCAACGCTCGCGCCATTGCGTTCCTTCGCGCTGTCAGCAGGGAGGGGCGCATTCCTGCGCGAAAGCTTGAGCCGTCGTCTTCCCTGGAGCTGGCGGTGTGTTAAAGGGTGGCCGTCTGGCCAAGGCTTGACTTTTTTGTTGCCTCTTTCGCTCCGGATGCTTGCGTTCTGGGGCGTTTTTCGTTTCAGGCGATGGTTTTGTTGAACCGGGTCATCGCGTGTTCGATGCCGTTGAGCACGAAGTCGAGCACGGCATCGGCGCTGGTTTCAACCGCTTTGTCCATCACCTTTCTTTCCTCCTCATCGAACTTTCCGAGCACGAACGACGAAAACGATCCGGGCGGCATGTCGCCTTTGCGGATGCCGATTCTCAGGCGGGCGAACTCGTTGGTGCCCATCTGCTGGATGATGTGCTTCAGGCCGTTCTGGCCGCCGTCCGAGCCTTTCGCCCGCAAGCGGATGGTGCCGACCGGGAGGTTCAGGTCATCGCAGATGACCAGTATATCCTGGCGACGGACTTTGTAGAACTGCATGGCCGCCATGACCGCCTGGCCGGAGTGGTTCATGTAGGTGGTCGGCCTGATGAGCAGCAGCGGCTCGCCGCGGTGGCTGCATTTGGCTTCGAAATATTTGCCTTTGCCGGCCTTGAACGGCGCCTGGAATGAGGCGGCGAGCCGGTCCACGACCTCGAAACCGATGTTGTGGCGGGTTCCGTCGTAGCGGGGTTCCGGATTGCCGAGTCCGATAATCAGTTTCATGGTGGCGTGCTTGTCAGAACGTGCTGGGTCGTGCAAAAGAAAAACGGCGGCCCTCCGTCAGGATAGGCCGCCGTATGGTACGAAACCGTCGCGATTAATCAAAGCAGGGGAGCGATGACGAGCGCCACGACGGCGATGAGCTTCATCAGGATGTTGAGGCTCGGGCCGCTGGTGTCCTTGAGCGGGTCGCCGACCGTGTCGCCAACGACTGCCGCCTTGTGGGTGTCGGAACCCTTGCCATACACCACGCCGTCGAACTCGATCTTGCCTTCGATGCGCTTCTTGGCGTTGTCCCACGCGCCACCGGCGTTGGACTGGAAGATCGCCATCAGAACGCCGGAGGAGGTCACGCCAACCAGCAGGCCGCCGAGCATCTCCTTCGAGGTGAAGCCGACCGCCACCGGAACGAGCACACCGAGCAGGCCGGGAAGAATCATCTCACGGATGGCGGCTTTGGTCGAGATGTCCACGCAGTGAGCGAACTCTGCCGGTGCGGTGCCTTCGCGCAGGCCGGGGATTTCGTTGAACTGGCGGCCAACCTCGCGGATCATGTCCGAGGCGGCGCGTCCCACGGCGCCCATCGCCATGGCGCTGAAGATGAAGGGCAGCATCGCGCCGATGAGCAGGCCTGCCATGATGACCGGCTGGGTGACGTCGAGGGCGCCGATGTTGGCCTGCTGGCGGAAGGCGGCGAAGAGGGCGAGCGCGGTCAGGGCTGCGCTGCCGATGGCGAAGCCTTTGCCGATGGCGGCGGTGGTGTTGCCGACGGCGTCGAGCTTGTCGGTGCGTTCGCGCACTTCGTGGGGCAGACCGGCCATCTCGGCGATGCCGCCGGCGTTGTCCGAAATCGGGCCGTAAGCGTCAACGGCGAGCTGGATGCCGGTCACGGAGAGCATACCGAGCGCGGCGATGGCGATGCCGTAGAGTCCAGCGAAATAGGAGGAGGCGACGATGGCTATCGAGAGCACGATGATCGGCAGGCCGGTGGACATCATGCCGAGGCCGAGGCCCGCGATGATGTTGGTTGCCGAGCCGGTGATGCTCTGGCGGGCGAGTCCCACGACCGGCTTGTTATCGGTCGAACAGTAGTACTCGGTGATGATGCCGATCAGGACGCCAGCCACAAGACCGATGATCACCGCCCAGAAAACATTCAGCGAGGTGTAGGTCATTCCATCGGCTACCCAGCTTGCCGGAAGCATGCGGTCGATGATGAAGTAGCTCAGGATGGCCATGATGATCGACGCGCCGAATTCGCCCATGTTGAGGCCGTGCTGCGGATTTCCTCCCTCTTTGACCTTGACGAACAGCGAACCGACAATCGACACGATGATGCCGACGGCTGCGATGACCAGCGGCAGCATGACGCCCGCAACGGGGCTGACGCCCATGGCGTTGAACACCGGCACGAACGCCGCGCCGAGCACCATGGTTCCGATGATCGAGCCGACATAGCTCTCGAACAGGTCGGCGCCCATGCCTGCCACGTCGCCCACGTTGTCGCCCACGTTATCGGCGATGGTGGCCGGGTTGCGCGGGTCATCCTCCGGGATGCCTTCATAGACCTTGCCGGCGAGGTCCGCGCCGACGTCAGCCGCCTTGGTGTAGATGCCGCCACCCACGCGGGCGAACAGCGCGATCGACGAAGCGCCGAGCGAGAAGCCCGAAATCAGGTTGATCACCTCGGTTACGTCGGTGAACATGTTCGAATAGATGATGAACAGGACGGACAGGCCGAGCACGCCGAGACCGACCACCGAGAGGCCCATCACCAGACCGCCGGAAAAGGCGATGTTCAGCGCCTGGGCCAGGCCGGTGCGCGCCGCGTTGGTAGTGCGGACGTTGGCTTTGGTGGCCACCCTCATGCCGAAGAAGCCTGCCAGAGCGGAACAGAAAGCGCCCACAATGAAGCTGACGGCGATGATGGGGGAGGTTCCGGGACGATTGCTGTTGGCGAAAGCGAGGAGGATGGCGACGGAGATGACGAAGATAATGAGCACTTTGTATTCCCGTTTCAGGAATGCCAGTGCTCCATCTGCAATGTGGCCCGCGATGGTGGCCATGGTTTCGGTACCTTCATCCTGGCGGGAAATCCAGGAGGCTTTCATGAAGGCGTACAACAAGGCAAGAACACCACTTACAGGAATGGCATACAAAACGAATTGTTGGTCCATGTTCTTTGCTGTTAGGATTGCTTGTTACCTGGAATGAAAAGGCGCAAAACAAGAACAACCGGCTTTCGGGAAGCCATCGGAAGGTGTGGGTGAAGCTCGCGATGGAGGCTTCGTTGGGGGGATTGGCTTGAGCATGATAATCGTAGCGACTTAAAAATGTACACTTTATTGTTTCTCTGTCAAAGTCCAAACGGTGACTGAACCAACGTTTCGGATGCGAAATGTTCTCTGGCAAGGCGGGTTTTTGCCCGAAGGTTACAGAAGGTGTGATGCGGCGCATGATTCATCGCACGTTCCCTGATCCTGGTGGCCGTGAGGCCTGCGGGAGTTTACGGCGTAACGCCGACCTTCAGCAACAGCGGCAGGTGGTCGGAATAGCCTCCCTTGAATTTGCCTCGCTGATAGGTGGAGTAGAGCGTTTTTCCCGGACGCGCGAACATCTCCGGAATCGAAAATACCCGGAACGATGCCTTGTCTATCCCAAGCCCGCTGTTGTCGAGCAGCGCAGCCGACACCAGTATGTGGTCGATTCGTTCCCACCGTTTTTCATAATAGTAGGTGCCGGGCGAGCCGGTATCGTTCCAGCAGTTGTAGAGCAGGCGATTGCCGGAGCGCCTGACCTCCTTCCGGTCGAGCGATGAGCCGAGCGTTTCCCTGACCGAGCGGTCACGGGGCTGGTCGTTCAGATCGCCCATGACGATAATTTCTGCCATGGGATTGCGGGCAGCGAGGCTGTCAACCATCCGCCGCGCAACCTTGGCGGCAGCAATGCGATTCGGTTCGCTCCATTTGGAGTCGAACGCCCGCGACGGCCAGTGATTCAGCACGACCGTGAACGGATGGCCGGAAGCGACGAACCCGGCGGCGATGACGTCTCGTGTGCCGTGGCCGTTGCGGAGTTTTACGCGGTAGGGCTTTGAGCCGGTGAACTTCACCGTTGCCGGGTTCCATGCCAGGCCGATGTCGATGCCCCGCGGGTCAGGACTCTCGTGATAATCGACCGCATAGCGGGCATGGTCGATCGCCTTGAGCGTCCCCTCGAACACGCCCCGGTTCTCCGTTTCGGCAAACGCCACGATGTCAGGATAGCGTTCGTATTCGCGGTCAGCCTCGATTGCCCGGAACACCTGCCCGATGCGCAATCGCTTCAGGAGCAGCTTTTTGTCCGTCCAGCGCCTCTTTCCCTCCGGCGTAAACTCCCGGTCATCGACCTGCCGGTCGTTTTTCGTATCAAAAAGATTCTCGACATTCCACCACAGCACGACCAGAGAGTACGGCGGCTCTTTTGCCGCAGCGTTTTGCCAAAGGAGGGAAAGCAGGAGCAAGGGGAGTATTGAACGGTACTGAAATCGCATGGCTGGTGCTGTGATTTTACGATGATATTATTTTGTGCTGTCAGTCAGTCAGCGTTCGGGCAGCTCGAAACTAACTTGTTGCGCGCATACTCTCGGGTCTTGCATATTCGCAACCGTAATCGGGCTGGCTTGAAAAGATTCCTGGAATAAAGGTAAGGGGCCTGTCGTGTTCAACGTAAGCCTCTGTTGTGAATAAGACAATGAATCCACTTCGTTTTTCTGTGCGCGCCGCAGGATTCGTTGGCCAAGAAGGAGCGGTTGTGTGTGTGGTTTGCTGAGGATGTTTATATGTCAGTATGCTTTTATGCTTATAGAGTAATGTTTGCAGCTCCATATTTTATTTTGTTTTTTTGTATTAATGTTGCTAATTTTTAACAAATAGGTGAGAGTGGCGGATGAAGTTAAAACCTGAGAAGGCGACCGTTTAAAAGCAGTGGGCTATGTTGTGAGGTGTAATAGGTATGATTTTTTCATCCGTGGTTTCTTATGCCAATTTATCTGAGAGCATAAAAGGTATTTGAGGAATTTGAAATGCTTTTTTTATTAGCCAGACAGTCGGTTGTGGTGCGTGTGGTGTGGCTGTTGGTCAACCAGGGCTCTGATGTGATTTGAGTCCTGGTTTTGTTTGCTTTTTGATCGGTATTTTCTATTCTTTATCGTATTGGTTTTGTTCTGTGAGGTCATAACTTTTCCATAACAAAAAGGAGAAAGACATGAAAAAGATTCTTTCAGCAGCGCTTCTTGCTGTTCTTTGCGGATCCGGAACGGCATTTGCAGCTGACAAAAATGACGAAGGCTGCAACACCAAGCAGTTTAGCGTGGGTTATGAAGGCGTCTTCGCCGGCGATGTATTGCAGGGGCTGAGTTCACGTTACTGGTTTAACAACAACGTGGGTGGCGAGCTGAACCTGTACTATGGAAGGGTAGGTCTTGATATCGATTCTTTCGATACCAATGCAGATCTGTTTCTTGCAGAATTGAAAATGCTTTATGCGCCGGTCGTAAAGCAGAACAGTCGCTTCTATCTTGGTCTTAGTGGTGGCGTTGGTTCAATCGGAGGTGATTTGGTGGATGACCTTGATGTAGATGTTACCGTTTATACCATCAGCCCGTTCGTCGGTACTGAATTCAGATTTTCTGAAATTCCGGATCTTTGCTTCAACTGGGAAGTTGGTTACAAATTCCATCGGGTGAACGTGGATTCTGAGTATGACGATGTTAATCTCAACATCGATGGAACTTTCGTAACGCTGGGTGCCCACTACTACTTCTGAGAAGTGAATACGAGCCGTACCTGATGTGCGGTTCAGCAAAACAAAGAAACAGCCGCCTCATCGTACGATGGGGCGGTTTTCTTTTTTGGAACAGCACGTCTAAAACTGACGGTGCTCGCCGTTTCATGAGTTTTATGGCCTGTGGTGGCTTGAGGGGATTATCGGGTGGCAGCTTGAGCGGTGAGGGGCGAGCGTGTGGTTCGGTCTCTTGCACGGCGAACTTTTTTCTTTATGTTTCGTCCTTCGATACTTAACTTTATCAGGAATTTTCGATCACCTTGACCCGGACAACCGGCTGTTTTCAGGAGTATGACCAAAAAGTTCGATGTTAAGGAGCAGGCCAGGGACATTCTCGAGGAGACGCTCGATATGGAGGCGGTCGGCTATCTCGGCAGGATTTCCGAGGAGATGCAGCAGATATTCGCCAGCAATCCCATGCCCTCTTTTGACGATGTTGCCCGAATCGTGACCGGTTATTTCACCGGCGATGGCCGTCCGGCAGAGTTCATCGAGGACTGGCTTCGCACGGCAGAGGAGCACAGCCGGTCGAGAGGGCTCGATGAACAGGATCGTCCGAAGGCGATTCTTTCCGATCTCGGCGTTTTCAGGTTCATGTGGTTCCTCAAGGAGCGCGGGCTGACCGAGGAGCAGATCAATATCGTTTTAACCGGGGCCGTTCAGCAGGCGACCGGTGGCCCTGAAGTCGGCTGAAAATCTGTTTTCGATACCGGGGCGTTTGACGCGATCCCGTCAGGACGGCAAAACCAATAGACATCACCAATTCAATGAATAAAATCACACTGCTTCACGAGGGCAAGGCAAAAAAAGTCTGGCAGACCGATGATCCGGACCTCATCATACAGGAGTTCAAGGACGACGCCACGGCGTTCAATAACAAGAAAAAGGGCTCCATCGCCGACAAGGGCGTGACCAACAATGCCATTTCGAGCCGCCTGTTCACCATGCTTGGCGAGAACGGCATTCCGACCCACTTCGTCAGCAAGCTCAACGACCGCGACATGCTGTGCAAAAAGCTCGACATTGTTCTGATCGAGGTGGTCACGCGCAATGTCGCCGCCGGTTCGCTGGTTCGGCGCTATGGCTTCGCCGAAGGAACCGTTCTGCCGAAGCCGATTGTCGAGCTGTACCTCAAGAACGACGACCTCGACGATCCGCTCATGAACGAAGATCACGCCGTCGCGCTCGGTCTGGGAACCTACGAAGAGATTGCCCAGCTCAAGCAGATGGCCGAAAAGATCAACTCGCTGCTCGTGCCGTGGTTTGCCGAAAGACATCTGCGCCTGGTCGATTTCAAGCTCGAATTCGGACGCCACAAGGGCGAGATTCTGCTCGGCGACGAGATCAGCCCCGACACCTGCCGCTTCTGGGATGCCGAGTCGGGTGAAAAGCTCGACAAGGATCGCTTCAGGCTCGATCTCGGCGGCGTCGAAGATGCCTACTCCGAGGTCAAACGGCGCGTGATGGAGCAGTAACGCATCGATGCCGGAATTCTCATCAATGCTCGATACCGTTGTCGCCTGGCTGCAACAGGCTGACCCGTCGTCAGTCTATGCGGTGCTGTTCCTGTCGGCTTTTCTGGAGAACATCATTCCCCCGATTCCGGGGGATGTTCCCGTTGCCCTCGCCGGTTATCTGCTCGTCTTCAATCACATCACCTTTCCTGCCGCGCTTTTCTGGTCAACCTTCGGTTCGGTGGCCGGTTTCATGACCGTTTTTCTGCTCAGCCGTTTTCTCGGGCTGAAGCTCTATGCCGTGGGGCAGAGCGAGGTGCGCCACAAGTTCGCCCGAAGCATCCACAAGCTGTTTCCGCCTTCCGAGATGGAGGTCGTGCGCCAGAAATTTTCGGGACACGGCTACCTGGCCGTGATGGTGAACCGTTTCCTGTTCGGCTCCAGGGCGGTTATCTGCATTGTGGCCGGTATGCTGCACCTGAAGACTCCGCTGGTGTTCGCCGCCTCTCTGGTCAGCTCGATTCTCTGGAATATTCTCTTGATTTCCGGCGGTTATCTGCTTGGCAGCAACTGGGACAAGATCGGCCAGTACGCCGTTTATTACAGCGTTCCGTTTACAGTTCTGTTTTTTGGTCTTATTGTTTGGGCGGTCGCGAACTATCTCAAAAAAAGAAAACAGCACACCGCCGGTTCATAACTTGGTAAATTAGGCCTCTGCGTTTAACTTTACAGCTTTCTGAAAAGCGGCTTTTGCCGGACGGCATCTTCCGTATCATCGTTCACTTTCAGCCATCATTCATCCATCGCATCCATCATGGGAAAACATCTGAAGCCTTATCCAGCGGAGAAGAGAGGCAAGCATTTGCAGCTTACAACCATCGATGAACTCAAGGACATGGCCCGTCAGGTGCGCCGTGATGTGGTTCGCATGCTGGCCAAAGCCAATTCGGGTCATACCGGCGGTTCGCTCGGCATGGCCGATATTTTTACGGCGCTCTATTTCAGGATTCTGAAGCACCATCCGCACCAGTTCAGGGATGGAAGCGATCAGGATATGCTTTTCCTGTCGAACGGTCACATCGCTCCGGTCTGGTATAGCGTGCTGGCCCGTTCGGGGTACTTCTCGCTCGATGAGCTGAACTATTTGCGCGAGCTGAACTCCTACCTTCAGGGCCATCCGACCTGCGAATCCGGACTTCCGGGAATTCATATCGCTTCCGGCTCGCTCGGCCAGGGCCTGTCGGCTGCGGTCGGCGCTGCACTCGGCCTGCGCATGGACGGCAAGAAGGGCGAGGTGTTCTGCCTGATGGGCGATGGCGAGTGCCAGGAGGGGCAGATCTGGGAGGCCGCGATGAGCGCCGCTCACTACCAGCTCGGCAACCTGATCGGCATCGTCGATTACAACAACCAGCAGATTGATGGCGAGGTTTGCGACGTGATGGACGTGGAGCCGTTCGCCGACAAGTGGCGCGCTTTCGGCTGGGATGTGCTGAGCTGCGATGGCAACGACATCGAGCATTTCATCGATACGCTCGAATATCTCCGCAAGGATCATGGCCGCACCAAACCGGTGGTGGTGCTGGCCAAAACCGTCATGGGCAAGGGTGTGCCGTTCTTCGAGGGCTCGATGCCCGACAAGTCCAACTGGCACGGCAAGCCGCCGTCGAAAGAGGATGAGCTGAAGGCGCTCGAAATTCTCGGCGTCACCATTTTCGGTGACTTTTAAGTCATCCGTCCGGCGTGCAGGTTCAGGCGGGCAGATACCGGGGGCGGAAGATCAGGCATCTGCCCTCGCGTGATATCCGGCCATGCAGCAGCAGGGTCAAGAAGTCCCTTTTCGACACGCTTGCCACAAGGCTCGATTTTGAGGGCATCGACGTGCTCGACCTGTTCGCCGGGTTCGGCAACCTCGGCTTCGAAGCCTTGAGCCGGGGCGCCCGGAGCGCCTGCTTCGTTGAGCAGAACCGTCAGGCGCTCGAAACGATGAAACAGACGGCGGCGGACATTGGCGCGGGCGCGTCCGCGCGGTTCGTCATGGCCGATGTCACGGCGTTTCTGAAGCGTCACGAGGGATCGCCGTACGACCTGGTCTTCTGTGATCCGCCCTACCGCTGGGAGGATTACGGGCAGCTTATCCGCACGATTCTCGATACCGGCCTGCTTGCACCCGGCGGGCTGCTGCTGATCGAGCACCACGCGAGCCACGATTTTTCACCATCACGCGGCTACCTTTTCCACAAGGATTACGGCACGACGCGAGTCTCATTTTTCACCCCCGAACCGTGATCCCATGACGAGGAAAGCCATCTATCCGGGAACCTTCGATCCCTTCACCAACGGTCATCTCGACGTGCTCGAACGGGCGCTGAACATCTTCGATCATGTTGATGTGGTGCTGGCCGAAAACAGCCAGAAGCAGACCCTTTTCACGGTTGACGAGCGGGTCGAAATGGTGCGCGAGGTGGTGCGCGGCTTCTCCAACGTGAGCGTCGATGTGCTGCACTCGGGGCTGCTCGCCGATTACGCACGGCAGGCCGGAGCAAGCGCCATTGTGCGCGGCGTGCGGCAGGTCAAGGATTTCGAGTACGAGTTCCAGATGTCGCTCCTGAACCGCCACCTCTACCCCGAGGTGACCACGGTTTTCCTGATGCCGAACGTCAAATACACGTACGTCGCCTCGACGATCATCCGCGAGGTTTCGATGCTCGGCGGGGATGTCAGCAAGTTCGTTCATCCATTCGTTCTCGACGAGCTCAACAGGAAGCGGATCGGCCGCGAAGGGCAGTCATAACTTTTTGCATTACCAAACCAACAACCAATACCACGACCATGAGCGCAGAGAGCCATGAGCAATACCTGAGCAAGAGAGTGCGGAGCATGCAGGAATCGCAGACGATGCGGATCACCGGCCTGGCCAAGAAGATGCAGGCGGAAGGCAAGGACATCGTGAGCCTGTCGGCGGGCGAGCCGGACTTCCCGACGCCGGACAACGTGTGCGAGGCGGGCATCGAGGCGATCCGTTCGGGCTTCACCCGCTATACGGCAAATGCCGGTATTCCCGAGCTGAAAAAAGCGATTGTCAAAAAGCTCAAGCGCGACAATGGCCTTGAGTATGCCGAGAACGAAATCATCGTCAGCAACGGCGGCAAGCAGACGCTGGCCAACACCTTCCTCGCTCTGTGCGACGAGGGCGACGAGGTGATCGTGCCTGCGCCCTACTGGGTGAGCTTCCCGGAGATGGCCCGCCTTGCCGGAGCCACCCCGGTGATTGTCGAGACCTCGCTCGAAACGGGCTACAAAATGACGCCGGAGCAGCTTTTGGCGGCCATCACGCCGAAGACCAGGGTGCTTGTGCTCAACTCGCCGTCGAACCCCTCCGGCGCGGTCTATAACGAAACCGAGGTTCGGGCGCTGATGAAGGTGCTCGAAGGCAGGGAGATTTTCGTCATCTCCGACGAGATGTACGACATGATCTGCTACGGCGGCGTGCGCCCCTTCTCGCCGGCGCGGATTCCGGAGATGAAGCCGTGGGTGATCGTCTCGAACGGCACCTCGAAGAGCTACTCGATGACCGGCTGGCGCATCGGCTATCTGGCCGCGCCGAAGTGGATCATCGACGCCTGCGACAAGATCCAGTCGCAGACCACCTCCAACGCCAACTCCATCGCGCAGAAGGCCGCCGTGGCTGCGCTCGATGGCGACCAGTCGATCGTCGAGGAGCGTCGTGCGGAGTTCGAGAAGCGCCGCGACTTCATGTTCCGCGAGCTGAACACCATTCCCGGCATCGAGGCCGCCCTGCCGGAGGGGGCGTTCTACATCTTCCCGTCGATCAAGGGCTTGCTCGGCAAAACCTTCGGAGGCAAGGTGATGAAGGATTCGACTGACATCGCCGAGTACCTGCTCGCCGAGCACTACGTGGCCACCGTGCCGGGCGACGCATTTGGCGCTCCGGAGAACCTGCGCCTCTCCTACGCCGCATCCATCGAAGAGCTGAAAACGGCGGTCGATCGCATCCGCAAAGCGTTCGCGTAAGCGCCGCCCATGCTGAAGGTTCGCCGGAGCTGGGCATATACACGATGGTTCGGATGGTATTCGCGACGGCAGTTCAGGCGGCATTTCCACTCGCTGAGAGTGCATATGCCGCCCGGCCTGCCTGAGATGGACCTGTCGATTCCGGTCATCTTCTACGGCAACCACGCCTACTGGTGGGACGGTTTCTGGTCGCAGCTCTGCACCGAACTCTGGTTCCGGCAGAACCTCTTCATCATCATCGAGCACGCGCAGCTCGTCAAGCACCGCTTCTTCACCCGGCTCGGCGCATTCTCCATCGACCGTTCCAACGCCCGGAGCGCCATAGCCACGCTCGATTACGCCGCCGAATGCCTGACTGCGCCATCCGCTCGCCAGAATGCGCTCTGGATTTTCCCGCAAGGCCGCATCGAGCATGTCGATCAGCGTCCGCTTGTTTTTTTCAGGGGAACGGCAGGCATCGCCGACCGTGTTCTCAAAACAAGGGAATCGCTGTACCTTGTTTCAGTTGTCAGTCGTATTGAATATCTTGAGGACCAGAAACCTGAACTTTTCCTGTCCTTCGGGTCGCAAAGAGTGTTCGGGAGAGATGATTGGCAGGGTATGGATGCCCTGACCACCTTCATGCAGCAAGCGACCGAATCCCATCTCGACAAGGTGAAGCAAGCGGTGATCGAGCGGCGTCTCGACAGCTTTGAGACGGTCATCCGGGGCTCGGAATCGATCAACCGGCGCGTCGAGGCGTTCCGCAGTCTGATCGGAAAAGGGCGCCCGGCAGAAGAGTGACGGGCAAATCCATGAAATGAAACGATGCCGCCGCGTTCAACTGAATGGCTCGGCGGGGATAAAGGATATACATATATGAGTACGGTTCTATGCAGTTGCCTTTTGGGTGACAATGCCAAAGTGAGGCTGAAACTGTCGAAAATGATTGAGGAACAGGCATCCGCTCTCTATCCCGGAGATTTTCCGGAAACCTCCGTGCCTGTGATTGAAATTGAGATGAAGGGGTGCCGGCGGGAGTTTTTTGTCAACAGGAGCGGCGGAGAGCTTTCGATCGGCATGCCGGTCATTGTCGAAGCTGACGGAGGGTACGATTTTGGCATCGTCTATTCTCTGGGACGGATTGCCTACCGCAAGCTTCAGCTCAAGGGTATGACGGAGAAAATCGAGTCGCTTCCGGCCATTGTGCGCTCTGCCGGCGAGGATGAGGTTGCGGCATTTTCCGAGATTCGCAAGCGCGAGCCGGAAATCAGGTTGGCCTGCCAGCAACGGATCGAACGTCACCGGCTCGACATGAAGCTGGTCGATATCGATCTGCGGCTCGACCAGCAGAAGCTTTCGGTCTATTACACGGCCACGCATCGCGTCGATTTCCGCGGTCTGGTGCGCGATCTTGCCGGCGAGTTCAAGGCGCGCATCCAGATGGTGCAGATCACCACGCGCGAGGAGGCGCGCCGCACCAACAGCCAGGGCTCCTGCGGCTGTTCGCTCTGCTGCTCGACCTGGATGCAGAAAATTCACTCCAACCCGTTTGCCGAAAAGCCTTTGATGCCCGATGGCTCCAGCGGAGACAACCTCTCCTTCAACACCATCGGTTTGTGCAATCGTCCCAAATGCTGCCTCGGTTTCTCCAAAGGAACCGGCAAGAACGGTTCGTGCCGCAGCAACGGCTGGCCCCCGGTCGGCACCACCTTCGCGGTTCGGGACGGTAACGCCATTGTCGAGGGGGTTGACCAGCAGAAAAAAAGCATCTGGATACGCTACGAGAGCACCGGACAGAAGCGGCGGCTTTCGCTCGACCAGTACAACAGCATGACGGGCCGACGGCAGGGCGGAAAGGCCTGAAACACTCTTGAATGCCGCGGTAGCCATAGGTCAACCAGCTTTTCAGAATGGTCATTCTGAACGAAGTGAAGAATCCGGAGCTTTTGGTAGCGCCTTTTGATGCTCTTTCGGGGAAACCGGATTCCTCACTTCGCCTTGCTCCGTTCAGAATGACCATCAAATAAAGACTCTGCTTGTCGTGATTGAATGCCTTTTACGGCCAGCTCAACCGGATTTATCATCATCGAACGACCTCTGTTATCCATGACTCATCCCTACAAAAGGACGCTTGTTACCACCGCTCTTCCTTACGCCAACGGCCCGGTGCATCTCGGCCACCTCGCCGGGGTCTATCTGCCCGCCGATATTTACGTCAGATTCAAACGCCTTTGCGGCCACGAGGTGATTCACATCGGCGGCTCGGACGAGCACGGCGTGCCCATCACCATCACCGCCGACAAGGAGGGCATTTCGCCGCAGGATGTGGTGGATCGCTACCACAAGATGAACGCCGATGCGTTCGCCAAGTGCGGTATCTCCTTCGATTACTACGGCCGCACCACTTCGCTGGTGCATCACGAGACCGCCAGGGAGTTTTTCGCGGAGATCGAGAAGAAGGGGATTTTCGTCAGAAAAACCGAGAAGCAGTTCTTCGATCCGGTGGCCGGGCGCTTTCTCTCCGACCGTTACGTCACCGGCACCTGCCCGGTCTGCAAGACGCCCGGCGCGAGCGGCGACCAGTGCGAGCAGTGCGGCACGCACCTCAGCCCGACAGAGCTGATCGACCCGAAGAGCAAGCTCTCCGACGCCACGCCGGAGCTGCGCGAAACGCTGCACTGGTACTTCCCGCTCGGGCGCTTCCAGAAGCAGCTCGAAGACTACGTCGATCAGCACAGCGGCGAGTGGCGTACCAACGTCGTGAACTACTCGCGCACGTGGCTCAATCAGGGCCTCGCCGACCGCGCCATCACCCGCGACCTCGCCTGGGGCATCTCGCTGCCGCTCGACTCCGAAGAGGCGAAGGGCAAGGTGCTTTACGTCTGGTTCGACGCCGTGCTTGGCTATATCTCCTTCACGAAGGAGTGGGCGGAGCGTCAGGGCGACGCCTCGCTCTGGCGGCGCTACTGGCAGGATCCCGATACGCGCATCATCAACTTCATCGGCAAGGACAACGTCGTCTTCCACACGCTGATGTTCCCGGCGATTCTGATGGCGTGGAACGAGGAGCGCGTCGAGGGGCGCTACGAGCTGGCCGACAACGTGCCCGCGTCGGAGTTCATGAACTTCGAGGGGCGCAAGTTCTCCAAATCGCGAAACTACGCCGTCTATCTCGGCGAATTTCTCGAACGCTTCCCGGCGGACACGCTGCGCTACAGCGTCGCGATGAACTATCCCGAGAACAAGGACAGCGATTTCAGCTGGAGCGACTTCCAGAACCGCACCAACGGCGAGCTGGCCGACACCCTCGGTAACTTCATCAAGCGCTCGATCGACTTCACGAACGCCCGCTTCGGCGGCGAGGTGCCATCGGAGATTGACCTCGATGCGTGGGACGGCCTCGGCATCGACTGGCTGGCGAGCTTTGGCAAGCTCGAAGCGGCCTACGACGGCTTTCACTTCCGCGAAGCCGCGAGCCAGGCGATGGAGATCGCCCGCTTCGCCAACCGCTTCCTCACCGAGAGCGAGCCGTGGAAGGTGATCAAGGTCGATCCCGAAGCGGCGGGCCGCACGATGGCCGTGTCGCTGAACC
>JAFGER010000077.1 GCA_016931495.1 Chlorobiaceae bacterium
AACCAAAGGCTCGTTCCCGAACGATGAGTCGATCATGAAACTGATGTATCTTGCCATGCAGAACATCGCCAAGAAATGGACCATGCCCATTCGAAACTGGGGCTCGGTGATCAACCAGCTTTCCATTAAATTCGAGGGCCGGGTTCAGTTATGAAAATGGTCGTTTACACACTTAGTTGAACAGACCCATCCTGAGCGATAAACCTCTCGATTTCATCGAGCTTTCCGAGAGCTTCAGATGACCAGACGACCTTCATTGTTTTCTGGCCGCTCTTTTTTCTGCGAACCGCGTTTTCAACGCGTCTGTGCTGTACACTTCCCCCGCCTCTGCCATCTTCAACCCTTGCTCGACGGAGTCGATAAACTGTTTTCTGTACACCAGGTTATCGTACTCCTCAGGCGACAGGAGGACGCCGGCAGGCCTGCCGTTCTGGGTGATAATCAGGGGATGACCGGTTGCCTGAACCTGTTTGAGACAGCTTGAAATGCCAGTTTTGAACTCACCCAGCGGGATGATGTCACTTGAAATACGAATGCTTTTCATAATGGAATCGAATGATATTCAGTCCTGAATTCAGCTCTTTATTCACCCCTGAATATAATCCATGATTCAAGAGCAGACAACTCCAGCATCACAGCCCCACTTCCACAGCCATCGCCTCAGCCTCCGGCACCCGAAGCCTGCCCGAAATCAGGCGCGGCAAAAGCGCGTCGCGGATCGATGCGAGGGTTCGAGCATTTTCTTTATTTATGCGAATTTTTCTTCTTAGCGTATCTACAATAGAGTCAAACATATCTATCAATGGTTGCGGTGGAATGATGACCGGCAGTCGATAAACATTGTTTCGATTTAAACCCGGAACGGCTGCATCGGTATTCATTTCATCCAATCCAAGAGTTTTAAGCAAATAATAACAATAGGTTAAAGGCATTTTTCCTTTGACATAGTACACCGTATCGATAGGGAAAAATGGCATATCCTCCCAATAAAGACTCCCAACAGTACCTTTTCGACCAACTATTACTGATGACTCATTAACCAATGGCTCGTTATGATAACCAACAACACCCCCTGATCCATAAACCGGAATATCTCCTGAAATTCGATCTGTCGATTTCAGAGCCTTTCCATAAGCTAATTCCAATACATTTTCAATACGACCCACGCTCCACCCCGCCGGAATCGGCCCAAGCTCGGAGTCCTGAAAAGCGTCGGGGAAGAGTGCGGCGGTGGCGGCATCCATGCCTTGCGGCTCCAGCCCTTGCTGTCTGGCTTTGACGGGGTCGAAGTCGATGAACCATGACTTGAAGATCGCCTGCGCGATGGATTCAAGCGTGGCATTGGTTTCGCGGAGCAGCGCAATGCGGTCGTCAAGGGAACCGAGAATGCTAACAATTTGGGCCTGAATGTCTTGAGGCGGACAAGGAATCTCAATCCGATTCAAGTTGCCTTGAGTTAACTTAGGCATCACAGCACCAGTTAGATACGCGCTTATGTCAGTACCAAGTAACGCATAATGAAGATAGCGTGTGCTCGCCCTATCATTTCCGATGACTATGTGAGCATGGTTGTTAACCCAAAACTTTCCATTCGCAAGAAAAGCGACAGGCGTTTGTCTGGTTCTTAGGTTTTCACCATCCTCAGCTATCAGCAGATGTTCGCCTTCAAAAAGAAATGAATCAACATAATCCACGATCCCAGAAGCACCGTAGTACGGATATGATCCGGGCTTTCTGTCTGCTTCTTTAACGGGCTTTCGGCGTGCATCCAAATTGACAGTTAATTCACCAAGCTCGACAAGATCCCACTCAGAACTCATATCCCAGCCCTCCCAGCTTTTCGCGGATGAGTTCATCCAGTTCCGCGCCTTTGGCCATCTGCTCGCCGAGGGTTTCGGTCAGGCGCTGCATCTTTTCGGCGAAGGCTTCGTCGTCATCCTCCACGGCTTCGGCTCCAACGTAGCGGCCGGGGGTAAGCACGTGGCCGTGTTCGGCAATCTTTTCGAGCGGCACGCAGGCGCAGAAGCCGGGAACATCCTCGTACTCGCCATCACCGCGCCAGGCGTGAACCGTGTCGGCGATCCTCGCTATCTCCTCATCGGAAAACATTTTCTGCACGCGGTTGATCATCGAGCCAAGCTTTCGCGCGTCGATGAAGAGCACTTCGCCCTTGCGCGCGCGCTTCTCTTTGGCGAGGAACCAGAGGCACGCCGGAATCTGCGTATTGAAGAAAAGCTGGCCGGGCAGGGCGACCATCACCTCCACCTTGTCGGCCTCGATCATCGCCTTGCGGATGTCGCCCTCGGTGTTGGTGGTCGAAGACATGGAGCCGTTGGCCAGCACGATTCCCGCTCGACCCGTCGGCTTGAGGTGGTGCAGAATATGCTGCAACCACGCGAAGTTGGCGTTGCCCTTCGGCGGCGTGCCATACGCCCAGCGCGGATCGCCTTCGAGGCTGCCGTGCCACCAGTCGGAGATGTTGAACGGCGGATTGGCGAGCACGAAATCGGCGCGAAGGTCGGGGTGCTGGTCGCGAACGAACGAATCGGCTGGCTCCTTGCCGAGGTTGTAGTCCAGCCCGCGAATGGCGAGGTTCATCGCCGCAAGCCGCCACGTCGTCGGGTTCGACTCCTGCCCGTAAATCGAGATGTCGCCCATTCTGCCGCCATGCGCCTCGATGAACTTTTCGGACTGCACAAACATGCCGCTCGACCCGCAACAGGGGTCATAGACCTTGCCGGTGTGCGGCGCGAGCACCTCGACGAGCGTTTTGACGATGCTGGCCGGGGTGTAGAACTGCCCGCCCCGCTTGCCCTCGGCGCTGGCGAACATGCCGATGAAGTACTCGTAAACCTGCCCGAGCAGGTCGCGGGCGTTCTGGCCCTGTTCGCCAAAACCGATGGTCGAAATGAGATCGACCAGCTCGCCGAGCTTGCCGTCGGGCAGGTGCACGCGGGCATAGCGCTTGTCGAGAATGCCCTTGAGTTTCGGGTTTTCGGTTTCGATGAGCGTCAACGCATCATCGATCCGCCTGCCGATCTCCGGCTGCTTGGCGTAAGCCTGGATCATCCCCCAGCGAGCTTCCGGCGGAACCCAGAAAACGTTGAAGCCGGTGTAGTAGTCGCGGTCTTCAAGCTCTTCGGAAATCATGTCCGGAGTCGCGTCGTCGAGATAGAAGTCATCCTCGACATCGGAAAAACGCATCGTGAGCTGCTGGCGGTGCGAGCCGAAGCTGTCGGAGATGTACTTGAGAAAAATCAGCCCAAGCACGATGTGCTTGTACTCGGCAGGATCCATGTTCGCGCGGAGCTTGTCGGCTGAGGCCCAGAGCGTTTTTTTGATGTCTTCGATCATTGAACGGCGGAATTGGAAACGGAACGGATAAGGGCAATCGCCCCGAAAATCAGGCGTAAGTCAAAAGATAGCAAAGAGTTCGCGATTTACGACAGGCGCAGGGGAAATCGGCAACGCATCAGGGTGGTATTCTGGTGCTTGTAGCACAGCAAAAAGAAAATGGACGGCGTGGACGATGTGGACAGGGTGGACGAATGTCAGAAGTGGACAAACACGAACAACGCCATTTCAGGGCGACCAGCCAGTCGCCCCTACCTATATCCAATATCAACTGCCAACTCTCAACCTTCCCCGCAACCCAAACTCGACACCCGTCACAATTTCAGACCAGATTGAAATCCTCGACTATAAGCTGTTCCTCGGGTACGCCAAGAGCTTTAAACTGCGACATCAGTGAGGCCACCATCGGCCAGGGGCCGCATAAAAATATGTATTTATCAAACAAAGCACCATTGATCTGCCGACTTATATACTCTGCGCTGATAAATCCTTTATCAGCGTCACAATAGAGTTCATAATGATGTCCTCTTTTTTCCAGGGCTGCAAAGCCATGAAAATTGCTGGACGATATTTCATCAAGAATATTTTTATCGAACGATGCATCATCCATTGAACGAACCACGTAAAACAACGACACTAATGGACTTTTCCAGGCTTTGATTATTTCGGGATGCGAGACCTGTAAACGTTGTGGAATATCTTTTTCAGACAGTTGCTCTTCCGAATGAAGAGCAACATGCCACATTCCCAGAAAAGGCGTGATTCCGATACCTCCACCAATAAAAATGCAGTCTTTTTCAGCACTCAAGAAACGATCACTAAACATTCCATAGGGGCCGTAAACAGTTACTGAATCACCATTTTCAACTGCATCAAGCGTACGCGTATAGTCTCCGGATTGCCGTATCCCGAGTTTAAATGAACCTTTCAGATTATACCCGCAAGCGATTGAAAAAGGGTGAGGTTCTTTGGAAATCCCCTCTTTATTAACAACCAGATAAACAAATTGGCTCGGTTTGAAGTCCATAACCCGATCAACCGGTGAAAAGGTCAGCTGAAGAATGTCGCCCGTTTGTTGTTTGTCCGATATCAGATATTCATAGCGAGGCCCGAAAAAACGATAGAAAAAACGGATATAGACAAATCCGGCAAGCGAAAGCATCAGTATGGTGTACATCCAGTACTTCAGCACAGGATACGCCGCAACATCTCCATCGATAACAACAATATGCCCGACAACAACAAGCAGCATCAATCCCATGTATTCGTGAGATCTTTTCCAGATATGATACGGTAGTTTGATCCATAGTGTAACGATGACCAGAACAATGGTAAGCAGCAAAGCCAGAATACCCAGATTTGTTCCCCAGATATTTCTGTCACCATGAGGCGCATGAAACCAAAAATAAGCGATAAATTCCAGGAAATCCGGTAATTTATCAATGGCGAGAAAAAATGGATGCAACAGAATAATAAAGAAAGACCAGCGCCCAATATGTTTGTGCACCTGATATACCTTGTCCAATCCGCCAAAGTAACTCTCAATTACTTTATCCCGCGTTGAGAGGATGACCGCCCAGCACATCATGACCGTAGCCGTAAGAGAAGCCGCTTTTGCCGGATACTTGAAAATATTTTCAAACCAGTCGTTGTAATACCATTTACTCAAGAGCCAGATTGCCAAAGTGATGACAACTGTCAAGAAAACAGGAAAGTATTTTTGATGAATTCTCGATGTCGTCAGCATATCATCATCTTAAAATTTCACGAAGAAGTGTCATGTTGAAAATGAAACATAACGGATAGGTGCTCATTTTACCGCCGTCTTGCCGTAAAACAACGCGGATAAGAAAGAACGGGAGGAGGAAAATAAGTTTCCGAATCAGTATGAGCATCAAATCACAACAAAGTTCGCTCTTCCAATAAGGATGACAAGATGACGGCAAGAGTTACGGGCCGGTCACACGAAAACGATTGCAACATCAAAGCGGGTTTGCATGTCCGCCCCTACGAAACGCCATTTCAGGACGCCCGCAAGAACCGCCCCTGCCATTATCCATTATCAACTCTGTCAACGGCGAATCTTCCCCGCAACCCACGCCCGCACCCGGTCGAACCAGACGTACACCACCGGAATCACCAGCAGCGTCAAAAACATCGAGCTTGAGAGGCCGCCGACGAGGGCTACGGCGAGGCCGGATTTCCATTCGGAGCCGGAGCTTCCGGAGAGGGCTATCGGCATGAGGCCGAAGATGAGCGTGAGCGTCGTCATGAGGATGGGGCGCAACCGTTCGCGTCCGGCTTCGGTGATGGCGGGGATGAGTTCCATCCCTTCGGCGCGAAATTTGTTGATGAAGTCCACCAGCAGAATCGCGTTCTTGCCGACAAGGCCGACCAGCATAATGATGCCGAGAATCGTGAAGATGCTGAGCGATTTGCCGAGCAGGAAGAGCGCCCAGAGCGCGCCGATGATGGCCAGCGGAATGGAGAACATCACCACGCCCGGCCAGAGCCAGGAGTCGTAGAGCGCGACCATGATGAGATAGACGAAGAGGTTGGCCACCACGAAGGCGTAGAGCAGATTGATGTTCGACTCGCCCTGGCGCTTGAGATCGGATTCGTAGGCGTACGTGACGCTCTGGGGCATGACGCCTTGCCGCTTCATGTTGCCGATGACGCGCTCGATCTCGCCGCCAATCGCGCCGACCGGGCGGCCCACCACCTGCGCCTTGACCCAGACCGATTCGTTACGGTTGTTCCGTTGCAGGAGGGCGTAGCCGCGCGACTGCTCGACGCGGGCGAACTGGCGGAGCTGCACCAAGTCGCCGCCGGGCGCGCGGAACGAGAGATCGGCGATGCTGCCGGTGCGCTGGCGGTAGCGCTCGTCGAGAATCAGGCGAATGTCGTACTCGTCGCCCTCTTCGCGGTACTTGTTCGCGTCGTCGCCCTCGTAGGCGATGCGCATGGCCGAACCCACATTGGCCAGATCAAGGCCAAACGCCGACATCTGCTCGCGGTCAACTTCGACGCGCATCTCCGGCATTCCGGGCTGCGAGCTGAGCCGCACGTCGTCCGTGCCGGAGATGGTCTTGAGGCTGTCGCGCAGCGCACCAGCCACGCGCGCCACCTCGCTCCGCGACAGGCCGCTGACGATCACCGTGACCGGCGTCTCATTGGCAGTGCCGAAGATGCCGATCGGGTTGACGCTCGCCTTGAGGCCCGGCGTTCCGGCCAGCTCCTCGCGCACAAGCTGCATGATCTGGTCGGTCGAGCGCGTGCGCTCTTCCTTCGGCGTGAGCTGGATGTTCAGCTCGGCGACATGGTCGGAGGACTGGCCGAGGAACCCTTCATTCGAGGTGCCGGTGACGGCGAAAATTTTATTGACTTCGGGATACTCGCGCAGCCGCCGCTCGACCGTGCGCACGAAGCGGTCGGTCTGGCGCAGGCTCGTGCCCGGCTCCAGTTCAAGCATGATCGAAAAGTCGCCGCGATCTGACACCTCGATGAACTCGCCGCCGATTTTGCCGGAAACCACCAGCGCCAGCGAGGAGACGAGCATGAGAATCGCTGTCGCGACAACCTTCACCGGATGCTTCAGGCTCCAGCCGAGCAAGCGCAGGTACCCGTCGCGCCCCCGCTCGTACCAGCGCTCGATGCCGAGGGCGAGCCGCCCGCCGAGGGACGAAGCGGAGAGCTGCTCGACTTTGGAGAAGCGCGAGGCGAGCAGCGGCGTCACCGTGAAAGAGACGAAGAGGCTCACCAGCGTCGAGATCACCATCACCACGGCGAACTCGCGCAGAATGTCGCCCACCAGCCCGCTGAGCAGCGAGAGCGGCAGGAACACCACCACGTCAGCCAGCGTAATCGCCACCGCCGTAAAACCGATCTCGTTCCGCCCCACCAGCGCAGCCTCGCGCCGCTCCTCGCCCCGTTCGAGGTGGCGGTAGATATTTTCGAGCACCACAATCGAATCATCGACCAGAATGCCGATCACCAGCGACAGCGAGAGCAGCGTCATCAGGTTGAGCGAAAAGTCGAACAGGTACATCCCGATGAAGGTCGAAACGAGCGAAGTCGGAATCGAGACCATCACGATGAGCGAGTTGCGCAGGCTGTGCAGGAACAGCAGCATCACCGCCGCCACGAGGAGGATCGCGAGCAAGAGGTCGTGCTGCACGGCGTTGACCGCGTCGATGGTGAAGGTCGATGCGTCCTGGGCGACGACGAAATGCAGCCCCTTGTCGGCGTAGCGCTTCTCCAGCTCGCCAAGCTTCTCGCGAGCGAGGCGGCACACCTCGACCGTGTTGGCGTCGGTCTGCTTGACCACGAGGATACCGACGGCGTTGCGCCCGTCGATGCGCGTCATGGTTCTGATTTCGCGGAAAGTGTCCTGCACCTCGGCCACGTCGCGCAGCCGAACCTGTCCCGCCGCGCCGCCGTCACGCACCACGAGGTTGCGCAGCTCGTCGAGGCTCCTGAATTTTCCCGCCATGCGCACGACGTACTTGCGGTCGGGCGCTTCGACCGATCCGGCGGGAAAGTCGAGGTTCGCCTTGCCGACCGCCTCCAGGAGATCACCGACGGTCATGCCGAGACTTTCGAGGCGGTCGAGGTCGATGTTGACCCGAATCTCCCGCTCGCGCCCGCCCTGAATCGCAACCTGCCCGACGCCAGAAATGTTCGAGAGCGCGGGTTTGACGTCGTCCTTCAAAAACTGGTAAAAGTCGGTATCGGAAAGATTTACGGTCGCGCCGATGCGCAGCACCGGCATTTCGTCGATGGCGAAGCGCGACACCACCGGCTCCTTCGCGCCGTCCGGCAAATCGTCGCGCGCCTCGTTCACCTTGCGCTGCACATCCTGCAAAGCGAGGTCGATGTCGGCGTCGCTGTCGAACTCGATGGTCACGAGCGACAGCCCCTCGCTGGAGGAGGAGTTGATGGAGGCGATCTTTTCGATGGACGACACCGCCTCCTCGATTTTCATCGAAATCGAGGTCTCGATCTCGTCCGGAGCCGCGCCCGAATAGACCGTGGTGACGGTGACGTACGGGGTCGTCATGCGCGGGAGCAACTCGTACTGTAGCTGCCGGTAGCTGAAGAAGCCGAGAATCGCTATCACCGAAAAAAGCACGGCCACCAGCGTCGGACGCCGGATGGCAAGCGCCGTCAGGGAGCCGTTCACCGCGCCGTCTCCGGTTCGGCGACGATGACCGGCGAGCCGTCGTCCAGATCGCTCTGTCCGCTCACCACAACCTTGTCGCCCGGCGCAAGGCCCTGTAATACTTCAATCCGAGTACCGTATTCCGCTCCGGCGACAAGCTTCGTGAGCTTCGCCTTGCCATCGCGGACAACGAACACGGCGGCGTCGGACGCACTGCCAACGAGCGCCTGGCGCGGAATGAGGAGTGCTTGGCGCGGCTGCTTGCCGACGAAAGCCGTGCGGGCGAACATCCCGGCACGGAACGGCGTTTTCGTGGGATTGGCCATGACCGACTCGACGGCGTAGGTGTGGTCGCGCGACGATTTGGCGCTGACGGACAGCACGCGGGCCTCAAAGATTTTGCCCGGCCAGACATCGGTCGTAACCTTCACCGGCATCCCCTCGGCGACCAGCGAAACCTGTTTTTCGGGAATCGAAGAGCGGATTCTGAGTTTCGACAGATCGACCATGTTGGCCACCTTCGCGCCCGGCTGCACGAGGTCGCCCACCTCGACGAGCCGCGAGGTGACGACGCCTGCGAACGGCGCCTTGATCGCCGTATCATCGAGGCGGCGGCGGGCGGCGACCAGGTCGGCTTCGGCATCGGCAAACTTGAGCCGCATCGCCTCGAAGCTCGACGCCGACACCGCGCCCTCCTTGTGAAGCCGTTCGTAGCGCTCGAAATCGCGATACGCCAGCTCGCGGTTCACCCGCGCCTTGCGCAAGGCGGAGGCCGCCACCTCGTCATCGATGTTGAAAAGCGTCTCGCCGGCCTTGAGCCTCTGGCCCACCTCGACGCGCACCTTGCGCACGATGCCGGAGGTCTCGGCGTGCAGATCGACATCGCGCCACGCATCGACCTCTGCGACGACGGAAAGGCTGTCGCGCACCGACGCCACTGTCGCCGCCTCGACGCTCACGGCGATGGCTGTTGCGGACGCCCGGCCCTGTTGGGCCGGCGGCGCCGGTTCGGGCTTTCTGCCCAAAGCCAGAAAAGCCGCGGCGGCCACGGCCACAAGCAGCACGGCAGCGATGATCCGGTTACGATGCTTCATGGGGAAGAAAGTGGACGAAGTGGACATTGTGGACTGAATGGACTTGGCGGACAGCAAAAGATTGAGACCTGTGCGCCGCCTTTTGAGCACCTCTTTGGCCTTCAATAATACGAACTTCCGGCAAAAAACAACAAAGGCGGGACTTGCCCGCCTTTTCAGAATTTACCGCTCGTTCACTCAGCAAAATCGCCTTGCGATAACGCAGGAGATCTCCGCCGAAGCGTGCACGTGCTCGACTACCGACAGGATGCCAGTATAGTTGGTGATGTTCGAGTCGTTCACCTCGGCCTTGAGCTTGGCGACCGCTTTCTGGTAGAGATCGTCGATCTTCTTCATCATGTCGAGCGTCTCGGTGGCATGTTTCGAGTTGCCGCTGACGTACGCCTCGACAGCTTTCTTGATCATCTCGGCGGTATCGTCGCCCATCGGCTTCAGATCGTATTCATCCTTGTGCAGAACCTGGATGTTGGCGAGCTGAATGTATTCGGTCTTGTTGGCGATGTTGAGCGCGTACTGACCAAGGGTCTCAAGCTGCCCGAGAATAAAACGCGCGTCGGCCACACTCTTGTTTGCGGCCTCATCGAGGCTCTGGAAGTTCAGGTACGCGAGCGTCATGTACTCCACCTCGAATTTCAGCTTCTGGATGTACTGCTCGTCGGTGGTAAAAATCGAAACGGCAAGCTCCTTGTTCTTTTTGGTCGAAGCCCTGACGGCATTCATGAGGTTGTTCTCGACCATCGAGGAGAGCTTGGTGAGCCTCTGCTTCATGGTTTCGAGCTGCTCGTGCACCGGCCCCAAGGGTTTGGTGGCAAGGTTGAATTTCGAGGGGTCTATCTGGATGGTGAACGCTTTCGGGATAGCGGCGGATTTCGGAGAATCGGTGGATTTCTTGCCAAACAGTGCCATAGTGATGATGCTCGTTGCAGAAATTGAAAGAGTTGGAAGCGCCCGCTGCACCCGCAGTAAAGGGCGGAAGAAACAGCCCTTAATTTACGGTTCCGGAAGGGTTGAGACAAGACTCTGGCGCTTTTAATTTATGCCTGGAACTGATTGGCGGCAGAACGGACGGCCTGAAAAAGTGTGATGAGCACCCCGGCAGCAAGGCGGATGAAAAGCGGATTCGGGAGCGCATTGCCGGTACGCAAGGATTCTCCAGGCACCAGCCAGCGCTGCAATCGTGACGCGCAACAAGATTTCCGGAGCGCCCAAATCCCCCTTTAAACTCTTCTTTACGAAACCGAATGACAATAAGGGCACCTCTAAAAACTTATTGCGCGTCACGATTGCTGCGTTGGGTGGTGCCCGAAATCCTCACGTACTCCGTGTACGCTCCGGTTTCTGCGCTCCACCCGCCTTGCACTCGGGCCGCTCATGACACTTTTTAGAGCTGCCCATAAGAATCAGCAAGAACAGGCAAAAGAAAACCAAAGCCTTTACCATGTGATGCAACAGAAGGTTATCAACAAAAGAGTCAAAGTGAAAATGCACGAAAAGACCTGCAATGAGCAGGATATGCATCAACGACGCCTGACAAACCTCTACAGTTTTACGATAAAAAATTTTCGTATGACGTGTTAAAAAATGACCAACAAAAGAGTACAATACGCATTTTCACTGTAATTAAAATTATCAACAACAACGCCCCAAAACATATATTTTTATTATAATATTTTAACCCAAATCAACATTTTCTATTTATTCCAGAAACATTTTTAACATCACCTCTCTCCTCGCCCCATCTCAGAAGATTGACTTTAACCCCTTTAATAATTGAGTGTTATATAATCAAAAGCACTCTCATCAATATCACGTGTTTGTCAGAATCAAAGCACTATAATGATACGCTTTTTACACTTTTCTCTTTATAAGCTTATAGTTTTTTTCATACGCTTTTTTTCTTACTTTTATAGCGTCATCATGGAAAAGGATTCTTCTTGCAAGAAGTCAGCAGTTGCCGATCAGCCGAACAAAACAAAAGCAAGTATTTCTGATGTAACCAGAAAATATCATGATGGAAAAGCACGCTTCATTACCAAAGAGAGTTAAACGACCATATACATGTGCCGTTTAACCGCAGACATCGACCCGATTCAGTTGGCCGGATGCAATTGAAGCTCTTTCAACAGAGCTCCCGATTAATAAGTACATACGACTATACTCACAGGCACAAGATGTGAGGTTTTGTTCCTTAATAATCGTTGTTAACCATAACAAGGAGGTTGATAATTCTATGATAAATCTATAGCAAATTGAATTCAACAGGCTCTTTATTGCAAGAAACACAAAAGTCATAAACCTGACTTTTCTTTCTTTGCAATTGTTCTTTCGTAGTAACCGTTTATATCTATCACTAAAAAAAAATATCATTATGTCATCCAATCTTTTAGCCGTCAAAATGGTCTTTGAAGCATTCCTGAACAAGCACTTCTCGGTCAAATCACAAAAAGGCGTAACCATGATCGAGTACGCCTTGATTGCCGCCTTGATTGCTGTTGCTGCGATTGCAATTCTTCCTGGTCTCGGAGATAATCTGAGCACTACTTTCGAAACAGTGTCAGATAACCTCGATTAAAAAAACTGTTTAACCGCCTAAGCAGTGAAAAAACCTGTATTCGTTGCCATCGCACTCCTTTTGGGTGCGATGGCAGCTTTCTTCGCCGCCCGCTGGATGGGCATTACCCCAACGAATGGTCAAGATTCAGGGGTGAAGGTTGTCATCGTTGAGCAGCCCGTGGAAGCCGGCAAAGCTGTTGCTGCCAGTCAAATCAAGGCTGTCATCTGGCCCGGTTCGTCCGTGCCGCGCGATGCCTTTACTCGCACTGCCGACGTTGTCGGCCGGATTGCGCGCGTCTCCATGATTCCTGGCGAACCGGTTCTGCCTGGAAAGCTTGCTCCGAAAGGAGCGACCGGGGGCCTCTCCTCGATTATCCCTGAGGGCAAGCGTGCTATTACCGTTAAAGTGAACGAGGTGATTGCTGTTGCCGGATTTGCTTTGCCTGGCAGCCAGGTGGATGTTCTGGTCAGCGGCAAAGACGCCAATAAACAGCCATTTTCCCGAACAGTGCTGTCGCGCATCAAGGTATTGGCCGTTGCCCAGGAGACCACGGGAGAGCCCGACAAACCAAAAGTGGTCAATGCCGTCACCCTCGAACTGACGCCATCCGATGCCGAAAAACTCGACCTGGCACGTAACATCGGAACGCTTTCGTTAGTCTTGCGCAACGAGCTTGATACGAGTGTAATAAACTCGGCAGGTGTAAGGCTGCCCGATATTACAAGTACACCCTCGGCTCGCACAGCAGCCCCTTCGCCGCCTGTAAAAGCGGCGCCTTCCCCTCAATACCGTGGGCCCGAAGAAATCCGTGGCACCAGCCGATAACTTTTTGCCAATCCTTATCGTCAAAATGGACATGAATCTGACAAGCAGAATGTGTTTGGCCTGCTGTTTGAGCGCTCTTGTACCGGCTGTCGGCTCCGTACCCACGGTTGCGGAGGCCTCACCCGTATTCGTGCTCGCAAAGGCTTCGACCATCCCCTTGATCGCCAAGGTCTCACCTGCACCCGTCACCGGAAATGCCTCGTCCATACCCGTGGCGGCAACGCCGTCACCTGAACCGGTCGCCGCAAAGGCCGCGCCTGCGCCCGTGAACAGAAAGGCTTCGCCCGCAACTCCCGTGGTGGCAAAAGCTTCGCCAGAGACCTTCGTCGCAAAGGGGTCTCCTGCTCCTGTGTCGAGAAAAGCCCCGTTCGTCCCATCAGCCATAAAGCTCTCAGGTTCGAGTTACCTTGTCCCTGAGGGTGAATCGAGGGTCTATCATCTCGCAGGGCCGGTTAAACGTGTTGCCATAGCCAACCCCGAGGTGGCCGACTATATTCTGATCAACCCATCCGAGATTTATCTGCTGGGCAAAAAACCGGGCGCAACCAATCTCACGGTCTGGGACCGGTATGGCAATGTCAAATCCGCACCTCTGTTTGTCAGCCGCAACGTCAAGCCAATCGAGGTTCTGCTGAAAATGTCCTTGCCTTACGAGAACGATATTCAGATCTACTCCGTGGGGCCAGCGCTGGTGCTCTCCGGCTCGGTATCTGACGCAATGACTGCCGAAACCGCCTACCGCCTGGTAAAAGCGTATCTGGGCGGCACGGTTCCGGAGGAGAACCCTGAAAACACCCTTGTCGGTTCTGAATCTGAACCATTTTCGGGTATTATCAGCCAAAGCAACAAGGTCTCTTTAGGCTCCGGCTTTACCGGAGCGGAGGCAAACGGGGGCAATGGCACTGCTGGCGCCGCGCAAGCCGAAAGCATGCGTGGCGTGGTCAATCTTCTCAAGGTTCGCAATTCACAGCAGGTACGGCTCGAAGTCTGTATCGCCCAGGTTTCGAGAACATTTCTTGAAACTTTGGGCGTCAGCTTCCTGAAAAACACCGGTGATATACAGGGCGGCACCCTTTTGACAGGGCTTGTCAGCAGCGCGACGCTCAATAACGTCTTTCGATTGCTGGGTGATGGCAAAAACGCCCAAGTGACCGCAGATCGCAAGCCTTCGCTGTTCAAGGTTCTGGCCGAACCCACCATGGTGACCGTGAGTGGCAAAGAGGGGCAATTTCTGGTTGGCGGCAAAATTTATGTACCCATAGGTATCAGTGAACTAACAGGCCAGGTCAGATATGAGTCACAACTCTATGGCGTAGGGTTACGCTTTATGCCCACGGTACTCGATACTGGCCGCATGTCGCTCAAGGTTGTAGCCGAGGTTTCGGAGCCCGAAAAAGAACCTGTGAATGCGGGGACTAAAGAAAGCTGGCCAGCATTTAAACTCAGCACCGTTTCTACAAGCGTTCAGATGAACGAAGGGGAAAACCTTGTTATTGGCGGACTGAAGCTTGATAATCTCACCAATGAGATTGATTCGGTGCCCTTGCTGGGTGAAATTCCCATTCTTGGCGCGCTCTTCCGGGATGCAAAAAAAACTGGCGAAAAAACCGAACTCATGGTTATCGTTCGCCCTACACTGGTCAATGCCAGCACAACGATGCCGGAACTTCCCACGGACAAAGTGGCACCTCCTACACGAGGAGAGTTTTTCTTTGGCGGAAAACTTGAAGGCTCAAGAAAATAATGAACACCATGCGCAAGAATAATGCCATGAATCAGGCTCCGGCAAGGGAGCGCGCTCAAGCACAAAAGGGTAGTGTACTGGTTGAATTTGCACTCATTCTGCCAGTCTTTCTGACGCTCATTCTCGGAATGATCTTTTTTTCTGTGGCGCTGTACAACAAAACCGTGCTTACCATGGCAACAAGAGAGGGCGCGCGTGCCGGAGCAATCAGCTCCAGTGTCACCATAGCTCAAACCGCTGCCTTGCAGGCCTGCCAGAACAACCTGATCTCTTTCGGGGGTGACATGACCCCTACCGTCACCGCCACCATTTCAGGCGACATTATGACCGTCACGGCCAGTGGCAATTACACCGGCCTCTACATTTTTCCGGACATTGCAATTCCTGCCGAAACCAGCATGAGAGTTGAATAACCATGGCACGGTCACACCATATCTACAATCCGCTGAACGGCCAGCGTGGCAGTGCCGCCATTATGTTTGCCCTTTTCTTGCCAGTGTTACTGGGCTTTACCGCTTTGGCGATTGACCTGGCACGCCTCAACCTGATCAAGGTCGAACTTCAGAACGCAGCCGACGCCGCAGCTCTGGCCGGTGCTCGTTCACTCATCGACGCGGGGGGGGATCCTTACAACTGGTCAGCGGCCACAGCCAAGGCGCTGGAACTGGCAACAAGTAACAATGCCAATGGCGGCAATCCGATTCCGGGAGATAGTGTAACCATTGAAACAGGCTACTGGAACCTCCAGAACTCATCGTTCAGTACCGGATCGGTCGCTCCCCTTGCAGGAGGTTACGCTGCCGTTCGTGTCACCATCGGAATCGAGAACGTCAATCTGTTTTTCGCCCCCTTTCTTGGTATTGACGAAAGCGACGTTCAAGCGAGCGCCGTTGCTGCGATCCCCACTCCCGGAGGCGGCACGGGCATGTTCCCTTTTGCCATTTCGCAATGCATTTTAGACCAGTTATGGGATTCGGATACCAACACGCCCAAACTTGATCCTGCCACAGGCAAACCCTATATCTTTGAAATTGGCACCCCATATCCCAGCACCAGTTGCTATACAGGCCAATGGACCACCTTTCAGGAAGATGATAACAGCGCCAGTTACGTAAGAGATCTTATCGAAGGTGACGTCATCCCTCCCCCGACTATTTCCATCGGAGAAGACACCTGGATTCAGCCAGGCGTCAAAGCCAGCAACTATGACTATGTAGATGAGGGCATCGATGTCTCTGTCGTGGTAGTCAATGATGTTAATACGCACTCCGAACAACCTGTCGTCGCGATTGCCGGTTTTCACATCAGCGAAGTTGACAAGCATGGAAGTCACTCTTCTGTCAAGGGTCATCTCATCGATCCCAAGGTTTTTCCCGGCCTCACCCCAGGCGACGGCACTGGAACTCCCTACGGCGCTTACACTCCTCCCATACTGGTTCAATAACGCTCTATGAACATCGTCACTTATTCATCCCAGCCCTGGGAGATTCCCGATACACAATTTGAACCGGGTCAACACCAGCTTGCCCGGCTGGTCGGTGACCTTGGGGACATGGTGCGTCAGCTCACGCCCCAAAAACCTGACCTTGTCTTTCTGGTAGGCTTTGAACCCACCGATCCGCGCTACATCCGGGAGCTTGAGAAACTCTGCCTCGCTCTGCCGCAGGCTGCCATCGTGGTTCTGCACCCGCACATAGAACCCGATCTTCTGCTGGCGCTCATGCGCGCCGGGGTGCGCGAGGTTATTGTTGACAGCGCCGCCGAAACCCTGCGGCAGGTTATCGAACGCGCACACCTCCGCACCAAAGGCGCAGTCATCAGCCGGAATCGGGTTTTGGGATTTGTTTCGGCCAAAGGAGGGGACGGCAGCACCTGCATAACGGCCAACCTGGCCTTTGCGCTCTCTCAGGAGCCGGAAACCCGTGTGCTGGTGGTCGATGCCGCTTTGCCCTTTGGCGATCTTGACATGTATCTTACCGGAGAGAGCCACTCTCAGGATCTGGCCGACATTTCAGGACAAACCGAACGGCTCGACAAGTCACTGCTCGACAGCACGGTGCAGCACCTCGGCCCATCGCTCGACCTCATCCCCTCGCCTGGCTCGTTTGAAAAAATTGTGCATATCGAACCCGAGCGAGTGAGCGAACTCATTCATATCGCCACCAGCTTTTACGACTACATTCTGGTTGACTTTGGCTCATCTCTCGACCGGGTTGGCATCTGGGTTGTCGAGCACATTGACGATCTCTGCATTGTCTTCTCCCCGTCGCTGCCATCCCTGCGCCGGGCAGGCCAACTGCTCAAGCTCTGCAAAGAATGTGAAAAACCCGTGTCGCGGATCGAAATTGTTCTCAACCGTGCCGACTCGAATGCCCGTATCACAAGCACCGAGATTGAAAAAGTCATCGGCAGGCCAATCAACAAACGCATCCCCTCCGATGCCGAGGCCATACATGACGCCCTTTTGCTTGGCCAGCCTTTGCTGAAAATGGCGCCCAAATCCAGACTTTCCAGAACCATCTTTGAATGGGCCGCTCACCTTGCCGGTGGCGGCAATCATACCAAACCCTCGCTATGGCAACGCTTAAAGATCAAATAGCCCGCTGGAACCGTTCCACCAAACGGAATGGAACATCCCCTGAATCGATGCCTGCAACTGCTGAGGCGACAGGGCAACCGGCTGTCGTTGAGGCTCAGGCTGCGCCTGCGCCCGCGCCTGCACCAGCAAAAAAAGAAAGCACTTCCGCAGGAATCGACTATTATGCGACCAAAACAAAGTTGCACCAGAAGCTGCTTACCCGCATCGACCTCAACTCTATCGAAAGCCTGACCCCCGAGCAGTTGCGTAACGAACTCGGAGCCCTGCTTGTGGCGCTCATCGAGGAAGATGCCCTTCCCCTGAACAATCAGGAACGCAACAAACTGGTAACCGACCTCCAAAACGAAATCATGGGTCTGGGCCCTCTGGAGCCGTTAATGGCCGACCCCACTATTTCTGAAATCATGGTGAACGGTTACCAGAATGTCTATGTCGAAAAAAAAGGATGCATTCAGCTCTCCAACATCCGCTTCAGCGACGACGCTCACCTCATGAAGATCATCGACAAGATCGTCTCCCGTGTAGGGCGCCGCATCGATGAATCCACACCCATGGCCGATGCCCGCCTGCCCGACGGCTCGCGCGTCAACGCCATCATTCCGCCACTGGCTCTCGACGGCCCGGCGCTCACCATTCGCCGCTTTGCGGTTGTGCCCCTGCAAATGCATGACCTCATCGAAAAAAACGCACTCACCCCCGCCATGGCCGAACTGTTGTCGGCTCTGGTCAAGGTCAAATGCAACATGATCATTTCAGGAGGAACCGGTTCGGGTAAAACCACGCTGCTCAACATTCTCTCGGGCTATATTCCAACCAACGAGCGCATCGTCACCATCGAAGACACCGCCGAGCTGCAACTCCAGCAGGATCACGTCATCCGTCTGGAAACGCGCCCTCCCAACATCGAGGGTAAAGGTGAAATCACCATGCGCGCGCTGGTGAAAAACTCCTTGCGAATGCGGCCCGACCGCATCGTGCTGGGCGAGGTTCGCAGCTCGGAGGTGATTGACATGCTTCAAGCCATGAACACCGGTCACGACGGTTCGCTGACCACCATTCACGCCAACACGCCGCGGGATGCCTTGGGCCGCCTCGAAAACCTGGTGGGTCTGGGAGGCATCAATCTGCCCAGCAAAGCCCTGCGCCAGCTTATTGCCTCGTCGGTTCAGTTCATCATCCAGGCTACCCGGCTCAATGATGGCAGCCGAAAGATCACCCACATCCAGGAGATCATCGGCATGGAGGGCGACATCATTACCACGCAGGAGATCTTTTACTTCGAGCGCACCGGCACCAACCAGGACGGGTCAGTGCAAGGAAGGTTCAGAGCTACCGGCATACGCCCCAGAGTGTCTGAAAAAATCCGCACCTATGGTATCAGCCTCAATAGCGGCATGTTCGACCCTGACGCCAACGACTAAACCATGTTCACATCATGAACCAGTTTTTGATCCCCTTCGTGGCTTTTGTGGCCGTCATGCTGATCATACTGCTGCTCTATGGAGTGTGGGTTACCTTTTTCGACCGCCTCAACAAGGCAAAAAAAAATCGCTTGCAGGCAATCCACAATGCTGTTCAGTGGGGCGGTCAAAGCCCGAGCAGCTTGCGAACCAACTTGCAGGACAGTGAACTTGAAGCCTGGCTACGGTCACGCTCCAAAGCATTCATAAAACTCGAAAACCTGATCCAGCGTGCTCACAGCCCGATCAGCGCCAGCCGCTTGCTGGGCCTCATGCTTGCCCTGTTTGTGGCGGTTCTGGTGTTGGGTCTTTTGCTTAAAACAAATCCTTTGCTTCTCCCGGCGCTGGCTCTGGCCATTTCCAGCGCGCCGGTACTCTGGTTACACCGAAAGGCAAACCAGCGCCGCAAAGCCCTTGAGAACAAGCTTCCTGAAGCGCTCGACTACATTTCACGCTCACTCCGCGCCGGCCACAGCCTCACGACGGCCATCGGCGCGGTTGGCAAGGAGTTCCCCGACCCGATAGGTTATGAATTCAAAATCGTTTTCGATGAAATCAGCTTTGGCATCTCCTTCAAGGAATCCATCGGCCAGCTTGCCGATCGCGTTCAGAGCAATGATGTGAACTTTTTTGTCATCGCACTCATGATCCAGCACGAAACCGGCGGAAACCTCACCGAACTCCTCGACGGGCTGGCCAAAACCATACGCGAACGCTTCAAACTGCGCGGCAAGATTCGCACGCTCTCATCCGAAGGGCGCATCTCAGCCCTTGTGCTGGGCAGCATGCCATTTTTATTCACCGCTATGATTGCGTTCATCAACCCCGGCTACATCTCGGTGCTTTGGACCACTCCCCAGGGCCATACCCTACTCCTCATCGGTGGCGGGCTGATGCTCACCGGCCTGGTGGTGCTCAACAAGATGGTCCAGATCAAGGTTTAACCATAGCCACGCCAACCATGCAAGACATCCTGCAAATCATTACCATCCTGCTCCTGGGGGCCGCTGTCGCCTCGGTTGTATTCGCGCTGTACTCTTGGCTGGCCGACAACGCTTTCAAAAAGCGGCTGACCCAGATCTTTCGACAAAACTGGGCCCCGGCCGATAAAGCCCTGGTCAGTACGCCCAAACCCCAAAAGGTAGCCACGGTCATCAACATCCTCTCCAAACTTTCGCTTCCGGAAGAGGGATGGCAAAGCTCCGGCGTCCGGATCAAATTTTTGCAAGCCGGTATCCGTAACAAAAACGCGCCTCAGTACTACTTTGCTGTAAAAACCGTGCTCACCCTGGTGCTGCCGGCAGCACTGTTTTTGTTTCTGCACTTCACCCATCCCGAGCAGACCCTCGCTCGTGTCATGATTCTGGTGCTGGTCACTGCCGCAGCGGGCTACTACCTGCCTGAAATGCTGCTGCGCTTCATCACCCAGCAACGGCTCGAAAGCATGCGCAACAGCTTGCCCGACATGATGGAGCTCATGGTCGTCTGCACCGAGTCGGGCATGAGCATCGACGCCGCCATTTCCCGCATATCACGCGAAATGGCCCGCAGCAGCCCCAACCTGGCCCAGGAGTTTTACCTCTCGGGCCTCGAAATGCGAGCCGGTTCCACCCGCCTTGAAGCCTTGCGGAACCTGGCGCTGCGCACGAATCTTGAAGAGCTCGATGACCTTGTCTCCATGCTCTTGCAGGCTGAGAAGTTCGGCACCAGCCTGGCCGAATCGTTGCGCGTGCATTCAGACATGATGCGCACTCGCCGCACCCAGCGCGCCGAAGAGCTTGCCGCAAAAATTCCCGTAAAACTGGTGTTGCCGCTCGGCCTGTTCATTTTTCCGACGCTCCTGATGGTCTTGCTGGGTCCGGCAATCATTCAGATTATCGAAGCTTTTAAAAAATAAGTCCGCTTCATGAGCCACAGCGATCTGTTGCATAGCACGTGGGCAAGCTTGCCGTGGCTTGTAGCCGGAACGCTGGCGGGCCTGTGGCTGGTTCCGCTGGCGCGACTCATTCCGCAAAGAGTGCTGCAAGGCGCCCAAGCCGACCTGCAAGAGTGGCAGGGACCCGGTGGCGGCCTGGAGCGCCCTGCTCCGGAAGCACGGCGCATTTGGGTGCCGATGCTCAACGCCGCCTTGTGGGGCTTTTCGGCCAACCCGACGAGCCAGCCGGAATTCTGGAGTGCGCTGCTCGGAGCCTGCCTTGCCAGCGCGCTGCTGCTGCTCGCCCTCATCGACTGGGACACGACCCTGTTGCCGGACTGGATTGTCCTGCCGCTGGGCGCGGCGGGCCTTGGCGCCAGCCATGCCGGGCTTACGGGGCACAGCCTGCTCGCCAGTGCGGCGTCTGCCGCCTTGGTGCTGTTCGTTCTGGGTGTGCCGGCATGGCTGTTCCAGCGCCTCAGAGGCGCGCGTGGCCTTGGTGGGGGCGACCTCAAACTTCTGGCCGCGCTGGCCGCCTGGTGGGGCGTCGTCAGCGTGCTTTACGTGGTGCTGGGGGCGAGTCTGCTTACCGTGGTCTGGAATCTGGCCTGGCGCCGCTTCAAAGGCCTTGACCCGGAGGCTGAATGGCCATTTGGCCCGGCCATAGTGGCTGCTGCGCTGGTGGTCTGGAGCATGTGAGCCGCTCCCCTGTCCGGCTCGACGCAAAGGCTCGACGTAACCGGCGACACTCTGCGCTGTCTGCCGTAGTTACGGAAGTGCAGGTTCCGGAAATCCCCCCCTTTTTCTCACACGAAAAATCCGGCTATCGGAACGCACGCCAGTTTCCGGTTGCAAACCTTATCGTTCCGGGCAATCATGGCGCGCTTTCACGAACCGCCCTGCCGCGCGAGGTGAACGAGATGCCCTGCTGCATTCCGGTGCCGATCATCACGGTTTCCACGATCGGCGGACTGACCTTGACCGACGATTTCCAGGTGACAACAAAACTTGCCCCGACGCCTCCGGTTTTGTCGGACTCGTCGATCACATAAACCAGCGTTGATACCGGGCGGACGATCAGCGGAGTTTTCAGCATGTGCCGTATAAAACGTCCGGAAGCATCGAAATAGTCAACCTTCGTAACGGTGATCGGCGAATCGGGATCCGAATTCCTGATCGCCAGAGAGGTCGTCAGATCGAAGGTTTTCAGGCGGTCGCCCACAAAGATATGCGAATACGAAGGCACATAAACCGTCTGCCCTTTCGAGAACGGCAACGGTTCGGCAAAGGCTGTCGTCAACTGCACGACGAGAAGCGCAAGCGTGGCAAGGATGGATTTGGAGATCGGGAATTTCTGGACAAGGTTCATGGCTATCGAGGCTAAAGTGACGATGTTGCTCTGTCAGCGCAGGCTGTTTTTTCAAGGTAGCATTTCAGGCTCATACCGCACAACGCACCCTCCGGCAACCGGAATGAAAAAATCCCGCCACCGGAGCACATATTCCGATGGCGGGATTCATTGCTTTGCTGGCTGCGCGGCAGCGGCCTTGCGGCACCAGATTCAGTCCTGAAGTGACTGGATGAGCTTTTCGAAGGTGTCTTCGCTGTGGCGGACGATTTCGCCGGTGACCAGGTAGATCACTTCGAGAGCGATGCGGGTGGCGTGATCAGCCATGCGCTCGATGTAGCGCGAAACGCTCAGGACGGCCAGCAACTGGTCGGTATCGGTGTTGCAGGTCTTCATGGCGTCGGCAACCTTTTTGAAAACGACACGGTGCATCGCATCGACATCCTCGTCCATCGCGCAAACCTTGTCAGCAAGCTGCCGGTCTCTGTTGACGAAGGCTTCGATCGCTTTCCGCACCATGGTCGCCGACAGGTTGCCCATCTTTTCGAAGTCGTAGCGCTCCATGACATCCTGACCAAGTTCCGGCATTCGCTCGATGATGTGCACCGCCAGGTCACCGATGCGTTCGAGGTCGTCATTGATCTTGATGATGGTCACCATCGTGCGCAGGTCGCGGGCGACAGGCTGGTGCAGGGCCAGAAACGCGAGGCACTGCTCTTCGAGCTTCACCTCGGTCTGGTCGATTTCATCGTCAACGATCCTGATCTTCCTTGCGCTCTGAATATCACGATGCGTAACGGCATAGAGCGCCTGGTTGAAGTTCTGTAACACCTTCTCGGAAAGCTGGACGAGGGCTTCCGAAAGTTCCTTGATATACTCGTGAACAGGTCTTTCCGGCATGGCGGTGAATAGTTTTCGTTAGCTGAATCTACCGGTGATGTAATCCTCGGTCATCTTGTCTTTTGGCCTGGTGAACAGCTCGGCTGTCGGCGCATGTTCGACGAGCACGCCTTCGTAGAAGAACATGGTGTAGTCCGAAACGCGCGAGGCCTGCTGCATGTTGTGCGTCACGATCATGATGGTGTAGCTGCCCCGAAGCTCCTGAATAAGATCCTCGATCTTGGCCGTGGCCTTCGGATCGAGCGCTGAAGTCGGTTCGTCGAGCAGGAGAATCTCCGGCTCGACGGCCAGCGTACGGGCCACGCAGAGGCGCTGCTGCTGTCCGCCCGACAGGCCGAGCGCGTTCTTGTCGAGACGGTCGCTCACCTCATCCCAGAGCGCAGCCTTGCGAAGGCTCTGTTCGACGATGCCTTCGAGCGTCTTGCGATCTTTCACGCCGTGAAGGCGCGGACCGTAGGCGATGTTGTCGAAAATCGATTTCGGGAAAGGATTCGGCTTCTGGAACACCATGCCGATCTTCTTGCGAAGAAGCACTTCGTCGGTGAATTTACCATAAACATCCTCACCGTCAAACATCAGCGCGCCGGTCGTGTGGCAATTCGGAATCAGGTCGTTCATCCGGTTGATGGCGCGCAGGAAGGTGCTCTTGCCGCAACCGCTGGGGCCGATGATGGCCGTCACATACTTCGAGAGAATATCGGCGTTCACCTTCTTGACCGCTTCGAACTCACCGTAATAGATCGAGAAGTTCTTGGCCACCACGTGCGGCTTGCCGCCACCTTCAATCTTTTTGCGCTCTGGAGGCAGATAAATATCGAGCACGGCCGAGTCGTTGCTCTTTTTCTTCATACCGGTTGCTTCGAGTGCCATTGGCATAAGTCTCACCCTTTAAGTTTTTTGGAGATGCGCGCCCTGAGAATGATGGCGCTCAGGTTGAGCAGAAGGACGATGGTCACCAGAGAGAGCACCATGCCGTACTGGACGTGGCGAATCTCGGCGGCGGCTTCATGCTCGCTGGCAAGGTTGTAAATATTCCACGAAAGCGCGGGCGTTGGCGACGAAAGCACGTCTCCGATGCCGATGGCCGTGCCGACGCTGACAGCCGCCGTGAAGATGATCGGCGCGGTCTCGCCCGCCGCCCTGCCGAGGCTGATGACGCCGCCGGTCAGAATGCCCGGCAAGGCCGCCGGAAGAATGACCGTGACGATGGTGTTCCACTTGGTGGAGCCGAGGCTGAGCGAAGCCTCCTTGTAAGTCTTCGGCACGGCAAGAATCGCCTCTTCAGCCGCGCGGATGATGGTCGGCAGAACCATGATGGCCAGAGTCAGCGAACCGGCCAGCACGCTTTTTGAGTGCGAAACGTGCATCGTGTTGATGAAAAAGGCAAGGCCGAACAGACCGAACACGATGCTCGGCACACCGGCCAGCGTGCTGTTGGCGCTGCGCAACATGCTGGTCAGAAATCCGTCGCGGGCGTACTCGGTAAAGTAGATCGCCGCGATAACGCCAAGCGGAAAGGCGAAGAGCATCGCGCCGATGGCAAGAAAAATGGTGCCCTGGATTTCAGGCCAGATGCCGCCGAAGAAGTGCGCATCGATGGAGCTGTCGGTAATGAAGCCCCAGTAGATCGTCCATTCGGGCAGCATCATCCTGTCGAGGTTCTCCTCGACGTAAGAGAAGAGCTTCACCAGCGAAGTACCCTCGAATTCGGCGGCGCGGCTGACGTCATAGGGCTTGGCGATCACGTCGGGATTGGAGTAGTCCCACTTCTGTTCGTAAAGCAGCTCATGGAGTTTCTCCTCGGCCTTGTCCCACCGGGTCTGGCCGTACTGGAAGCGCATCAGCGCCGGCTCCGTATCGCCGGGCAGCGGGCCATAGAGGCCCCGCAAGGCGCTTTTGACCTGCTCATAGCTGTTGCGGTACTTCGACTGCCGATCAAAGTCCATCTGTTCGAGCTCCTGGTCGAAGGTGGCAAGCATGTCGAAAACCTTCTGTCTGGCCTCTTTGGCGCTGGCTTCCTCTTTGCTGATTTTTTCAGCATCGCCCCTGCCAAACTCGCTGAGCAGCATTTTGCGATGCTCGATGGTGCCCTGGAACACTATCGCACCGATGCCTTTGGACGCGATGGGCGCCAGAACGACAAGCAGCGCAAGGCCCATGATCACAATCGACCCGAAGCCGAGAGCGGTGAAGGAGCGATCGAGAAGCTTTCTGGTACCGAGATTCATACGTTCACATCATTGGGTTGATTTGGCCTCACTGACCGGAAAGAATCTTGCGCTGCCGAACGACGATGCGTTCGCTGATGAGGTTGCTCACGAAGCTGACGATGAGCAGCAGGAGGCCCATCGCGAAGAGCACGTGGAACCTTGCCGAACCGGTCACCTGGTCGGCCTCGCCCATGTCGCCGGCGATGGTTGCCGTCAGGGTTCGCACCGAGTCGAGATAGTTGTAGAAGGGATCGGGAATGGCCGAGGAGTTGCCCGACGCCATCCAGACCACCATCGTCTCGCCAAGCGCACGCATGATGCCGAGGATGACCGCGGCAAGAATGCCGCTGCTGGCTGCCGGCAGAATCGTCTTGACGATGGTTTCAGCCCTTGTGGCTCCGAGCGCGTAGCTGCCCTCGCGAAGTTCGCGCCCGACGGCCTGCAACGCATCTTCCGAAACGCTGACGATGGTCGGCAGGGCCATGAAGCTCAGGATAATCGAAACGTTCAGCGCGTTGGTGCCGCTCATAATGGTGATGTGCTGCAACTGGTTGCCGACGAAGTACAGAAAGCCGAGCGAAATGGCGCCAAGCACCATACCGGTGGCGATCGAGGCGTTTCGCTTCGCCGACTCGCTCGTGATGGAGGAGGTCAGCAGCTCGGCGGCCACGATGACGGCAATCACGAGAAACGGCGCGGCGACAATCCACCAGGTCCACATCAGAATCGGGCCGCCATGGTTCTGGAGCAGCGGCGCGAACACGACGAGAGCGAAAAAGCCGAACGCAACCGAAGGAATAGCCGCCAGCATCTCGATGACGGGTTTGACGTACTGGCGAACCGAAAAAGGAAGAATATCGGAGAGACAGATCGAGGCGATGACGCCCATCGGCACGGCGAGCAGGGCTGAACCGGCCGTCACCATGACGCTACCGTAGATGATGGCCAGAGCGCCAAACTCCGGAGGATCGTCCGCCGGATACCAGTTGGAGCTTCCGAAAAACTCGCCGAATCCCCTGATCTGGAAAAAGGGAATGGCGTCGCGCGCCACGAACAGAAAGATGAAGAGCACGACGATAGCCACGAACGAGGCAATCAGCAACAGCGCCCCCTCGCCAGTCTTCTGCTTGAACTTCTGAATCTTGCGCTTTTTCTCGCTGACCACGAAGGCCGAAGACCTGGCCTGGTTCGATGTTACTTCACCATTCATACGGTTGCTGTTTTGCCGTTTATCGACCTGTCCGGTTTACATGCGGCAGTGCGTTTGTAATCCTGTCATGCCTGAACAGTCCGCAAGGCCTTAATGGCGTTACGATTTCAGGACGCCCAAATCTACAAGCTTAACGACTAAGATAAAAAGAAGGAATTGTTACAATTCCGGAACAATTCAATGAACACCTCGTCTTGCCGGCTGGCGGCCTTTCAGCGCGCAATGGCTGCCGGTTCTGCCGGAGCTGCCAGCCGGAAAACATGAGAACTGCTTTTTTCAGTACTTGTTGACAAAGCCAAGTTCACCGATAATCCGCTTTCCTTCAGGAGTTTTCGGCAGATTGATGAATTTGGCGACCATGCCCGACGGCTGGCCATTGGTGTACATGTAGAGGGGGCGGGAAAGCGGATAGGTTCCGTTTTTGACCGTCGCAGACGATGGTGTCACGTTGTTGACGGCAACCGGCTTGACCGAAGAGTCCAGGTATCCGAGTCCAAGAAAACCGATAGCGCCAGGCGTCTGGGAGACACGGTTCTTGACCGCGCCGTTGCTTGCCTGGGTTTCTGCGCTGCGAACCACCTTGCGCTTTTGCAGCACCAGATCCCTGAAGCTCTCCTGGGTGCCGCTGTTCGCTTCACGCTGGATCACCACAACCGGAAAGTTGGGGCCTCCGACCTGACGCCAGTTGGTCACCCTGCCGGTGTACATGTCGGCAATCTGCGCCTTGGTGAGAGAGCGCACGGGGTTGGAGGGATGCGCAACCATCGCGATGCCGTCAAGCGCCACCACGTGGGCCACCGGCTTGATGCCCTTGGCTTTTGCAGCCGCAAGCTCCTGCGGCTTCATCGCGCGCGACATGTCGGCAATATCGCAAGTCCCGTTGATAAGGCTCTTGGCGCCGTTGCCCGAACCCGACTCGCTGACCGTCACCGGCACTTTGTATTTCTTCATGAACAGGGCCGCGAACGATTTTGATATCGGCCCGACAGTCGTCGAACCATCGATCACGATTCCTTTCGCAATTGCTTCAGCACCTCCTGCCCACGGCAGAACCATGCTCAAAAGCACCAGCAACATCATTCCCGTCTTTTTCATACTCATCTCCATCATAATTAATAAAGCTTGCAAGGCATCTGTCCCGGCACATTCAAGGTGACCGGCGTGCGTCAATGTGCCAGAAGTTAACGATTGGCCACCGTTTTACAAACGACGCGGTTGTCGTTCAAATGGCGGAATTCCGGATGTTGCGAGCGGCCTCCTCCACTCCCCCCCACTCTTGTACGGGCGCACGGCTGTGCGCCCCTACGGAATTCGGGATGTTGCGAGGGGTTCCTGCACCGCTCAACCTTGTGCGAGGCCGTCTCAAAAGTCATTGATCAAAGGGCACCTCTAAAAAGTGTCATGAGCGGCCCGAGTGCAAGGCGGCTGGAGCGCAGAAACCGGAGCGTACACGGAGTACGTGAGG